>PMCF01000074.1 GCA_003154115.1 Anaerolineae bacterium | reverse complement strand
GTTCTCTCCGACAGGCTGCTAGGGGCATCTATCATCTCATGCAAAGTCATCCGAAAGCTGAAATCGAAGATATGCTTCAGCATATTTCTGATGTCTCGCTTCGACAAGACGTGCATTCCATTGTATCAGGGGGCTTAACAGGATTAATGCTAAAACAGAAACTGGCAGCGGAATTATCTACTCCCGTTGAGATCGATGTTAATCTGCTCTCCACGGAATTCGCCTTCGATCATCGTCCCATGTTCGAGTACTTCAACAGATTGTCAGCAGGTTCTCTGCTGATTATGGCCTGGGAGCAGACACGCCAATCGCATACTCATGATCCTATGTGGGAATTCTTAAGACATTGCCGAAACGCTGCTGCTCACAACGGCGTCTTTACATTCGCGAAGAGAGAACCGAAGCGTGCAGCTACTTGGCATGGCACTTCCATTCTTCCTTCGTTGGAAGGTCATATTCTCTTTCCCGATCCGCCGGCCCGTGGGTTTATTGGTCCTGGAGATGTGTTGAACCTCTTGGCTGACATTGAGGCAGCGTTGCTTTGAACACTATGTTAGTTGCCGCCTAACCCGCGCTTCCAGCCGACGCCGACACACGCGCCTTTTCACGAGTGGTACTTGGCGTGGTTGTCGTCTTGGTTGGTCGGCGCGCCTTGAGCGCGGCTGAAGCGCCTGCCGTTGGGCGGCTCGGGCGTCGATAGGCACTCGACCGTCTCCCCAATACTCTAACTCCCATTCATTCCCCCGCCCTCCGCAACTGCTGGTACGCCGGTCGTTCCGATCCATCGGGCCGGAGCAGGCTATAGGCCGATTCCGATCGATCGGCGCCCAGCAGCGGCGCGATGTTGACGTAGTCCAGATCATCAGCGGCCCGTGCCAATAGAAACAAGCATCCCCATGTCGTTTCGGGCGAGGCGTGGGGAGGTCTTGCCTGCAGCAGGTTTGATTCTCTTGTGAAATTTCACCACGATTTCAGGGAAGCAAAGAAATCAAAGGGGCGCACAATCCGTAGGCCGCGCTCCGTCATAGAAACCAGAAGCGCTGGATCATTCAAGAAGTCACCATCAGTCGTAACAAGATAATCCGCTTCACCGGCGACGGCCGTCGCCAAGACCATGACATCGTCCGGATCGCGGCAAGGAGGGCACTCCGACTCGGCAAGCGGAATGACAAAGTCAGCGCGCAGGCGCAGCAACTGCTCCAGCGAAGATGCCACACCAGCACGAATCCGCGCGCGCTGCTCGGGGCGCGCCGACACTTCCAAAAATTCAGCCAGCAAAATTTCGCTCGTCACCCAATCAAAACGGCCGGCGAGCCACGCAGTCAACAAGGGCGACTGCCAGGCGCGGCGGCCGTAACAAGCCGCTAGCACGACGTTCGTGTCAATCACGGCGCGCGGCACGCTGCTCCCTGCGGACCGCGCGAACGTCGACGTTGATCTCTTCGTCGGAGAGCGGCTGATCTTCCAGAGGCGCAGGCGCAGCGGCTTGCGCGCCGGCTGCAAATTCCTCAAACGGCTCGCGCCACTCCTCCGCCGTCATACCGCGTGAAACCCAGACCGGGTATTCAGTAACGACCACCAGCAGTCGGGTGCCATCAGGTAAACGCGGTGCGCCTTTCAAGCGCACTTGCCCATTATCAATCAACCCTTCATAGCCAATCAGGTTCATGCGGCCACCTCTATGGATATTATATCGCTACTCCCCCGCACTCCGCAACTGCTGGTACGCCGGTCGCTCCGATCCATCGGGCCGCAGCAGGCTATAGGCCGATTCCGATCGATCAGCGCCTAGCAGCGGCGCGACGTTGAGGTTCCAGATCATCAGCGGCCCCAGCCACGACCGATCGCGCCGTAACGCGATCGCGCGCAACAAATACGCCGCTTGATCCGCTTCCGTCACATCACGCGCATACTCCCAGCCGCTGGTATCCACCTGCCCAAATCGCTCGATCGACGGCCAGCCGAATTCCGTGACCCACAACGGCTTATCGATGTTCGCTGCGCCGAGAATCGCGTGGTAATCCTCGATGGTATCGAGAAAGAAAAATGACGGATGGTTGTTGTAATTCGATCGGAGATGCGTGGGATCCGCGGCGCGCTCGTCGGGTGGATTGGCCGCACCGTACGGATGCACGCCGATCGCATCGACCGCATCGGCCACGCCCGCCTTTACCATCTCACGGAAGAATCGTCGATCGTCAATCGCTTCCACGCCATCGTCGATGCCCGTCACCGCGGGCGCGCCGCTGATGATGATCGCCTCCGCATCACCCGCGCGCACGCCTTCTGCTCCGGCTTTAACTAACTCCACAAATTTATCCGCGCTCAAAGCAAAGCCGCGCCATTCGCGTTTCAGGTTCGGCTCATTCCACAATTCGTAGGCCGCGACTCGACCTTGATAACGCGTCGACAGGGCGTGCATGAAATCACGAAAGATCGAGAAGTCACTCGGCGGGCCGTCTTCTTCCACCGGCTCCGGCCGGCTGAACCCCGGCGCACGCGCCACGCTGAACATGATCTTGAGTCCATGCTGTTGTGCGACGCTCACCAGATGATCGAGTTCACCCCACTGATACAGGCCGCGCGCATACTCGACAGAGTTCCAATCGATCTGCTGCTTGATCCACTTCACTCCCAGGTTCGCGGCCAACTTGATGCCCAGGTCGCCATCCGGCCCGATGAACTGTCCCTGTACGCCGATATCGGGTTTGGGCACCGGCGTGGACGTAGGCGTCGGCGAAGCGATGCTACTTGCCGGCGGCGTCGCCGTAGGTAAGGCGGGAGCCGTAGATAAAACGGTAGCCGTTGGTCGTAAGCGAGTGGCAGTCGGCGTCGGCGCGGGAGGCTCCGCGCGATCGGGCGTGGGAGGAACGCGCGTCAAGATCAGCGCCGCGCCCAGGACTAAGATCGCCATGATGATCATTCCGATTCGTCGTGTCATGCGCGCGATTCTAGCATAGCCAGGCAAAACACCTGCGCGCATGACACGAGGGCCGTGATCAGTCAATTGACGCGCGCCGCGTTACGGCTTAGAATGAAGGCACATCCTTTCGGTGGAGGCACAGCATGAGTATTCCCAAACTCGACAGCAGCACCGAATTGATCATCAGCCAGCGCATGGCCGGCGATCTGGAAGAATACTTGAAATCCGATGTCTTGTACTGGCACGTGTCCGAGCCTAACCCGTTGGGCAGTCACATGCCACAGTTGACGATTGGCGCACTGCTCGAAGCGTTGACGCGGGCTGAAGCCAGCAGTATGGATTTGCTGCCCGGCCAGCAGCAGGAACTGCAAGGGGTTCGCCAACATCTCGATCGAGTCCGCGCGACCCATCCGGCCCTCTACGTCAACAAAGCGATCCATGAACTACACAGCCGGTTGACGGCCTGTCAGGCAAATCTGGCGGACGCCCAGCGCAAGACTAAAGGGTTTTACACCCAGGATGCGCATGTGCGCGCCAAGATCTATTTGCTGGAAAAGGCGCTGGGGCCAGACGTGACTTCCGAACTCCAGCAGCAGCGCGCACAACTGGATCAGGAATTGAATGAGGTCTTTGTGCCGGGTGAGTTCATCTGGGATCCGCGCCTGCAAGCGGCCTTTCCGAAAGAGCCCTGCTGGTGGTTGTACGGTCATTTGCTGGAGGAGCACTTTTGACGATTGAACTGCTGCGCGCGGCCCCAGCCCACCGATCGTTATTGCGGCAGCTCTACGAACTCTACTGCCACGACTTCAGCCCGATGACGCGCGCAGACATCGGCGACGACGGTTATTGGACGGGCGATGATTTTCTCGATCCGTGGCCGGACGAGCTGCACATTTATTTGATCAAAGTCGATCAGCACTGGGCCGGCTTCGCGTGGATCGCCTTCGGCAGTTATGCTGAACCACAGGGGCCTGCTCACTTTTTGATGGATGAGTTCTTTGTCATGCGCAAGTATCGGCGGCGCGGCGTGGGCGAATGGGCCGCGGTGTGGTTGCTCAATCAATACAGCGGTTTATGGGAAGTCGGCGAAATTCCAGAGAATGTGGGGGCCCAACAATTCTGGCGCACCGTCATTGGCCGTTACACCGAAGGACAGTTCCAGGAAGTGAATGTCCACAACGAGCGCTGGCACGGGCCGGTGCAAATCTTTACGAGCTAGACCTGGCAGGTTTCTACTGCTGATCTGAGTGTGTCTCAAGTCGCCAGAAACCTGCCAGGTCTTCGTCCCACAATGACTTCAACCGCGACCAACTATCTTCTCAACCTCACCAAACTCGTCCGTGGCGATCGTGTGCTGCATCCGCTGGTCGCCACGTACTACGTCACGACGCAGTGCAACTTCAACTGCGCCTATTGTGAATACTTCGGGGCGCGGCGTAATGCGCAGGCCGAAGCGCAGCTCGATCTCGATCAGGCCCTGCGCGTACTGTCCATCATCCGCACGGGTGTCGATAGTCTCATCCTCACCGGCGGCGAACCGCTGCTGCATCCCGACATCGATCAGCTCATCACGCGCGCCAAGCGCGAAGTGAAGTTCCGGCATCTCACGCTGCTCACCAACGCCAGCCTGCTGCCCGATCACGAAGTCATCCTGCCCGCACTCGATCGACTGGTTATCAGCCTCGACTCCACCGATCCCGTCATCTGGAGTGAGATCATCGGCACGACGCCGGGCGTGGCGCACCACGTGCTGGACAACATCCGCACCTATGCCGCGCGCCAGAAAGAATTCGGCTATCATCTCATCGTCAACTGCGTGGTCACGCCACAGACCTTGACGCAGGCCCGCGCCGTGCTGGACTTCTGCGAGCAGCATCATATTCTCGTCTCTTTCTCGCCGCAGTCCGTCAACAACTGGCCGCATTACGATCTGCTCGTGGCGCAAGACTATCGCGACTTTCTGCAGCACCTGATCGATCGCAAACAGCACGGCGCGCCCATCCTCGGCAGTCTGGCGTATCTCCGCCTGCTGCACGACTTCACGACTTACGCTTGCTATCCGCTGCTGGTACCGCGCGTCATGCCCAGCGGCGAGCTGGTCTATCCCTGCCGCCCGATCGAACTCAGCGCCTCGTACGGCGAGGCCAACACGCGCGGCGGCCGGCCCTGCAATCTGTTGGAAGTCGGTTCCTGGGACGAGGCGATCCAGATCGCGTTGCAAGAGTACGATACGCCGCCGCAGACCTGCACCAGCTGCTTTCAACAATGCTTTGCGGAACCCTCGCTGTTGCAAGCCCATCCGTTGTCGCTGCTAAGCGAACTGCGATACGCATCATCGTGGCAGGGTGCGGTCTGGAAGCATGCGCCTGGTTAGCTAACGAGTAATGAGTAACAAGTAAGAACAACCATTGCTCATTACTCGTTACTCATTACGTATTTTGAAAGCCATTCCTGTGAGCCAACCATCTTGACCATCACTGAAACCACCTCCTACGATACCCTCATCATCGGCGGCGGCCTGGCCGGACTGTCGGCCGCGCTGCACCTGGCCGAGCGCGGCTTGAAACCGCTCGTGCTGGAAGCCGATCCGAAATATTGTGGTGGCCGCATCGCAGGCGGCGACACAATCGAGTTTCAGCAGAACGGGCAAACGTGGCGCTTTCGTCTGGAACATGGCGTACACGGCATCTGGTCGCCGTATCGCAATTTGCAAGCGATGCTGGCGCGCCACAACCTGCGCCCGGTCTTCGTACCTGCGCGTGAAGAAGCCTGGATTTACAAACGCCCCAACGGACGCATAACACGCGTGGCCGCCGGCAGCAGCATCCGGCGCAGCTGGTTTCCCGCGCCGCTGCATTATCTGGCCCTGTTTCTGCGCCCGCGCTTTCTGGCCGCGCTCGACCTCCGCGACGGGCTGACCCTGCTGGAAGTGTGGTACGGCCTGGTGCTCGCCCTCGGCGTCGATCCGCTGCGTGAAGATCAACCGCTGGAAGATCAATGGCTCAGCGACTTAGTCGATCACTGGGGACCGGGTGTGCGCGCTTTCATGATCGGCCTCACGCGCAACGGCCTGTCGGGACATCCCGCCGAGATTCCGCTGGCGGGCTACGTCGCCTTCATGCGCTTCTACACTTTGCTGCGCCGCGACACCTGGGAATTCTCTTATCTTCCAGCCGATGGCGGCACTGCGTTGATCGATCCGCTGGCACGGCGCATCGAAGCGCTGGGCGGATCGATCCAGCTGGGTGCGCAGGTCGATCGGATTGTGCGATCAAACGATCAATGGATCGCCCACAGCTCGATCGGCTCCTTCACCGCCCGATCGATCATCCTGGCGACCGATGCTCAGAACGCTCGATCGATCTTGAGCGCAAGTGCGGACACCGCCGCGATCGCTGAAGGTTTATTTTTTCCGCGCAGCCTGCCCACGGCGATTCTGCGCTTCTGGTATGACACGCAGCCCAAGTCGAAGATCGAGGCGGGCGTCTTCAGCGGCGAGATGATCGTCGACAATTACTTCTGGCTGCATCGCCTGCAAGATCAATACGCGGTGTGGAGCAAGGCGACAGGCGGCAGCGCCATCGAGACGCACGTCTACGGCCCGCCGGAATTGTTGGAACAACCCGAGGTCGTGTTGCTGGCGAAAGCGGCCAACGATGTGCACACCGCCTTTCCCGAATTGCGCGGTCATCTCATTCATCAGCACTTGCAGCGCAACGCGCCGCTTCACACCTTGTTCGGCCTAGGCCGCGCCGAGCAACATCTGGGCACGGTCACCCCGTGGCCCGACGTGTACTGCTGCGGCGATTGGGTGCGGCACCCGGCCCCGGCCTTCTTCCTCGAACGCGCCTGCCTGACCGGCATTGAGGCCGCGAATGCCGTGTTGAAGTCACGCAATCTTCCCACCTGGGCGCTGCTCGATTATCCGAAGCCGGAAGCCTTCGCCGGTTGGCTGGAGAAGTTGATGCATCGTGGTAGAAGAATTTTGGGCATGGCTCACAATCAG
>PMCF01000286.1 GCA_003154115.1 Anaerolineae bacterium | reverse complement strand
TCGATCCCGATCTCGCGCAGCGCGGCGATCGCCTGTGGATGCACGTACCCGGCCGGCTGTGTGCCGGCGGAGTGCGCCTCAAACCGATCGGCCAACTGCGCGTTGATGAGTCCCTCGGCCATTTGAGAGCGCGCCGAGTTCCCCGTACACAACACGAGTACGCGATATTTTTTATTCGTCATATCCAAGCTCATTGTAACACTCTCGATCAGCAGGGTCAACGCCGCACGGTGCGTTCGCTGAGATTAACGCACCGATCGCCGATGCGTTCCAGATTGTGGGAGACCCACAACAAATACGTCGCTTCGGCGACCACGGTGTTGTCTTCCAGCATGTACGTCAACAGATTGCGGATGTTCTGTTGATAGTATTCATCGATCTTGTCGTCCAGCACCGGGATCCGATCGGCCTGTTGAAGGTCGTCGTAAGCAAAAGCATACAGACTGCTGCGCAGCATCCGGCGCACCGCTTCGGCCATGCGCTCGAAGTTGCTCAGCGGCAGCTGCGTGGCCGCGTTCAACTTCAATACGATGTGGGCGATGCCTGCCGCATGATCGCCCATGCGCTCCAGTTCGCCGGCGGCGTGCATCGTCGCGATCAGGCGGCGCAGATCAATCGCCACCGGCTGTTGACGGGCGATGGTCACCAGGCACGCTTCTTCCAACTGGTAGCGGCGCCGATTGATGAGCTCATCGGTTTCGATCACCGCGCGCGCCAGGCTGCGATCGTGGTTGAGCAGCGCCGCAAGCGCCTGATCGATGGCCGTGTCAATGCGATTGCCCAGGCGCAGCAAATCATCGCGGACGCCGGTCAACTCCCGATCCAGTTCGAGGCGTGGGGCATGAGCAGGTTGGGTCACCATGCCGCCCTCAATCGATAGGTCATGGCGAGCTACTGCGCGGCAGCCTGAAAAGGTTGGGCTGTCAGCGGAATCTGCTGCTCTCGCAGCCAGGCCCGCAGACGTTGATCGATCAAATCGCGCACCTCGCGGAACTTGGCCGCTTTCGCATCGTCTGTGCCTTGAAAAGCGGCGGGGTCCTCGAACGGCCAGTGCAAGCGCTGCGTGCCAAAGGGGAAAATCGGGCAGCGCTCTTCGGCGTTAGAGCAGACCGTGATGACGTAACCCATGTGGACTTTGCCCAGATATTCCATCACACCCGTGGAACGTCCGCCGCTCACGTCGAGGCCAATTTCATTCATCACCCGGATCGTGTACGGGTTGATGCCCTTCGGTTCGAGTCCGGCACTATAGACTTCGAAATGATCTGAAGCGTAATAGCGCAGCAGCGCTTCGGCCATAATCGAACGCGCCGAATTGCCCGTGCAGAGAAAGAGAACGCGTGGCTTAGGCATATTTTTATCCTTGTGTGCAGAACTAACCGAAACGCCCGGTCACGTAATCTTCGGTGCGCTTGTCTTTGGGCAGCGTGAAGATCGTCTGTGTCACATCAAACTCGATCATTTCTCCGGCGCGATCGGGGCGCATCATCATCATCGCCGTGTAATCGGACACGCGCGCGGCCTGCTGCATGTTGTGCGTGACGATCACAATCGTGTAGGTGCTCTTCAAGTCCTGCATCAACTCTTCGATCTTCAGCGTCGCCACCGGATCGAGGGCCGAGCACGGTTCATCCATGAGGAGGACTTCGGGTTCGACGGCTAAGGCTCGCGCGATGCACAAGCGCTGCTGCTGTCCGCCCGAGAGCGCCAGCCCCGATTGATTCAATTTGTCCTTCACGTCGTCCCACAGAGATGCCGCCCGCAGACTCTTTTCGACAATCTCCGTCAAGTCGCTCTTGCGCCCGATGCCGTACAGGCGCGGGCCGTAGGCCACATTGTCAAAGATACTCTTGGGAAACGGATTAGGCCGCTGAAAGACCATGCCCACGCGGCGGCGCACATCCACCACGTCGATGTTGGGACCGAACAGCGGCTCACCGTCCAACGTGACTTCACCGTCGATGTGCGAGCCGGGCACGAGATCGTTCATGCGATTGAAGGTCCGTAGGAGCGTCGATTTACCGCAGCCCGACGGGCCGATGATGGCTGTGATTTTGTTACTGTAGATCGGCAGCGTCACATCGGCCACGGCGCGGAAGGCGCGATAGTAGATCGACAGGTTAGTCGCACTCATTTTGATTTCGGCAGCGGAATTGGTGGCAGTGTCCGCTTGCGTTGTCGGCACGGCGGCCACGGTGGTTTTGATGGCTAAAGTGTTTTCCATGTGAGTTGCCTTTGTCTGACTGACTTCACTGAAAGAATCGCTCCAGCCGCGTCCCCGGCGCGAGTCCACGATACGCCGCCGGGGACGGCGGCTGGAGCCTTTATTAGTGGAGTCACTGATTACCCTTCACCTGCCCGCGCGATGTCAACACGCGCGCCAGCACATTGATGCCCAACACGAACAGCATCAGCACCAACGCCACCGCCCAGGCCTGCTGCACGCGCTCTGGAAATGGCTGCTGGGCGTACTTCCACATCGTCAACGTCAAGCCGTCGGTCGGTTGATCGAGCACCCGGCTGACGGCATCTCCGAAGTTCGGCGTGCTCTGCATGATCTGGCCGATGTCGTAACGATCATTGCCCAGCACGGTGAAGAGTAGCGGAGCCGTTTCGCCCACGCCGCGCGCAATCGCCAGCATGAAGCCGGTCACGACGCCATTTAAGGCCGCGGGCAGGATCACGCGCAGCGACGTTTTCCACTCGGGCGCGCCAAGCGCGAGTGATCCTTCGCGCATGGCATTCGGCACGAGTTTGATCATCTCTTCGGTCGTGCGGATGATGGTCGGCAGCATGATGATGGCAATCGCCACACCGCCCGCCAGCGCCGAGTAATGGCCTTGCGGCAGCACGATCAATGCGTAGCCGAACAGCCCGATCACGATCGACGGGACACCGGCCAACACGTCGGTGCCGAAGCGGACGGCCAACCCCAGCGGTGTATTGGGATGAGTCGCCACATAGAAAGCCGTCAACACGCCGACCGGCATAGACAGGATCGATGCGATCACCGTCACGACCAGCGTGCCTTCGATGGCGTCCAAGACGCCGCCGCCCACCTGACCTAAGCCTATCGGTAATTTGGTGAAGAGTTCCAGCGTGATCGCGGGCGCACCCATCTGAATGACGTAGACGATGATCCAGACCAGGGGAATCACCGCCAACAGCGTGAAGAAACCCATCAGCCCCAGCATGACGGCATTGACGGCGTGGCGGCGTTGATAGCGGCCCTTAGCCTGAAGACTTGAGCGCGATAATGTGCGAGTCATGGTGCTCATGCGCGCGCCTCCGACGGGACCCGGCGGGCCACGCGCCACACCAGCAGCCGGGCAATCATGTTCAAAACTAATGTAATGATAAACAGGATTAAGCCGAGTTGAATGAGCGCGCTGGTATGCAGCGGACTGACGGCTTCGGCAAACTCGTTGGCGATGACGCTGGCTAAGGTCGCGCCCGGTTTCAGCAGCGAACCAGACGCTTCGACTGTGTTGTTGCCGATCACCATTGTGACGGCCATCGTTTCGCCGAGCGCGCGGCCCAGCCCCAAAATCACCGCGCCTAAGATGCCGGATAAACCATAGGGCAGCAGCACTTGCCAGATCATTTCCCAGCGCGTCGCGCCTAAGGCTAACGAAGCTTCACGTTGCGCGCGTGGGATGGCGCGCAAGACATCGCGTGTGACGGCGGTGATGGTGGGAATGATCATGATGGTCAGGATCAGACTCGCGCCCAACCGCGATGTGCCGGAGGCGGGGATGTTGCCGGAAAACAGCGGTAAAAAGCCCAGCACACGGCCCAGCACATCGCCGACGGGTTTGACCACGCCCGGCAAAAATACGAAGATGCCCCACAGGCCAAAGACCACGCTGGGAATAGCGGCCAGCATCTCGATCATGAAATTGAGGGGCGTGCGCAGCCGATCGGGGCACAGCTCGGCTATAAAGATGGCGATGGCTACGCTGATGGGCGTTGCCACCACGATCGCAATCACGGCGGTGACGAGCGTGCCCATGACGATGGGCCACGCCTGAAATTGATCGTTAACGGGATCCCACGCTGACTCGGCGGTCGGCGACACGAAGTTCGCGCCGAATTGTTCGCGCGAGGCCGCGGACTGACTCCACACCGACCAGCCGATCGCCAGCATCAACACCAGGACTAACACCGATGCGATGATCAAGATGGTCGACCACGGAATATCGCCGTGTCGCAGCGTTCGGCCGATCGGGTTGGATGTTCGCTTAGGAACGAGACTTGCCATGGGTTGCTCCACTTGTGACAGAAACCTGACAGGTCTCGGCGCGGCTGCGCCGCGAAGACCTGTCAGGTTTTTACCTGCCTTCTAAACCTGTAAGCCGCTCACATCCAGTTATTTCTTAGTGATATCCGAATTAACGGGCTGGCCGTCGCAGGTGACCTTGGCCAATGTGCTAAAGACCTTGGCGCGCACCGTGTCGGGTAGGACCGCGTAGCCCAGATCCGTGGCCCGCTTGGCCGCGGCCGGATCGGTCATGAACCAATTGACCCAGTTCAAGTACTTCTCGGCCTTGGCGCAACCGAGCGTAGCATCCGACTTCCAGTCCATGTAGAGAACTTGATAAGTGTAACCGGCGATGGGCCAAGACTTGTCGCTGCCGCCATTGCTGATCATGTTGATGGTCAGCTTGTCGTTAAACTTGTCGCCGTAGTCGGCCATCGCCGAGGCTAACGATTCGGCATTCGCCTTGACCGTCTTGCCGGCCTTGTTGACCATATCGGCAAAGGTGATCTTGTTGGCAACGGCATACGACAATTCCACGTAACCGATCGAGTACGGCGTATTCTGCACGGCCGCCGCGACACCGGCATTGCCCTTGCCGCCGACGCCGTTACCGGCCTTGTCCACCGGCCACTGCACGGATTGACCCGCACCCGGGCCGCTCTTCCAATCGGCGCTCACATCGGCCAGATACTTGGTGAAGATTTCGGTCGTCCCCGAACCATCGCTGCGGTGCACCACGGTGATGGGCTTATCGGGCAGGGCAGCCGTCGGGTTTAGTTTCGCAATCGCGGGATCATTCCATTTGGTGATCGTGGCGAGGTAGATGCCGGCCAGGGTCGGGCCATCGATGACCAAGGTTTGGGTCACTTCAGGCGCCAGGTTAACAATCAACACTTCGGCGCCAGCCAGCGTGGGGAACATTTGCAGTTGACCTTTGGTGGTCGCAGTGTATTCGGTGGTCAACAACGAATCGGATCCGGCGAAATCGAGGGTGCCATCGACGATGCCCTTCTTGCCGCCGCCCGAGCCGATGGCCTGATAGTTGATCACAACCGACGGATCAACATACTGATAGGCAAAGCGCCACTCGGTGTAAATGGGATCGGGGAACGTGGCACCCGCACCATTCAACTGCACCGAACCGGCGGCCATGGGTTTGGGGGCATTGGGATCGACGGTCGGCTGCACGACCACTTCCTTGGTGACGATGACTTCTTTGGGCACTTCCTTGGTCACGATCACTTCTTTGGTGACGACCTGCGGGGCAGCCGGTGCGGCAGCGGGCGCGCACGCGGCGGCGAGAATCGCCACTAAAGCCAACAGACTAATCAAGGTAATACGAGTACTGCGTTGCATGTTTCTTCTTCTCCTTTGAAGATGGGTGTTCTTATTTAACAATCTTGCGACTAAGGCTACTTTACCAGCCGTGCTTCAAGCCGTTTTTAAGATCGTGTTAAGTTCTCTTAACCTGAGCGGCTGTCTACCTTTTGCGCAATTTATCTGCAAGTGCGCTAATACCGCCTCGTTCGTGCCTGGGAGCGGATATTCCAGCCTAAGATGCAAAATGTGGAGGTCCGTGGTCGAAAATCTGAGCAAAAAAGGTGGAGCATTCGAGTTCTTAGGTGCAAAGTTCGATCAAAAAGGTCAGAATACCGAGTGCAACGTAGAAAAATCTCTGCTCAAATCTCGATTTCCCGAGTTTGGGACTCGAAGGGCAGAGTGTGGATCGGTAGGTGAATGCTGGCGGAGGAGAGAGGGACACAAACAGGGACTTGAGAAAGTCCCCTTGTCAGTTGAGGAAAAGGATTTGAACCGCTCGCCACTATTTTATGCAGCCCTCTGTCTCATCACAGAGCGGATCACCTTGCTGACAATCGCTAGATCACTTGACCCGGTAATTGACAACGCACGGCAGCCATTGGGGATTCATGCGATAGCAATGTGTGTCTTCAACTCTTGCCAGCCGTTCTATCCAAGTACCCTTTTTGAGTTAAGAACTCGAAAAACGCCCATCCGTCTATTAGGGCTTGTTCAAACTCTAGAGCGACTTGTGGGCTCATCTTACCATCCGCGAAATCTTGAAGCACACGTTCGAAGATTTTGTAATCTTCCCACTCAGTGTGTTGACTCATGTCTGAACCTTTAAGGAAGATCCTGAAGAGGTTATGCGCTCGATGGGCTTGACCTGTATGGAATTCATCCATCTCTCCATCGCAAACCGAGCATATGTAAGCGATATGCCCATCATAAATGTCCGGGCGCATTTCTTTTCTGACCTGTTCGCGTTTGCGAGAAGACTGGCATGCGCGGCACCAGAAGATTGGTTCGCCACCCGTGCGCCAGCCAACATATTTACACGGAGGCTGAATGATGGCTCCTGTTGTAATCTCTTCAATTACAGCCTGTGCCTCTATATACCCCGCGCCAGTCAACCGACTGTATTCTGAAATGGCCTCGCTTCTTAGCCCTCTTTGAAGGAGCGATCTCAGTTTGCAAATGGGAATTTCCATATAGCGAGGTTCATGAGCGGTATTCCACCTTTCGGCTTGCTCGTTCATCTTTCAATCTTTTCTTCCTTCCACAAAGGCAAAATATTTCCACTTATACGTCCTGTATCTGGAATGGATTATAGGTCGATTGCTAAGAGTCAAACAAGCTACGGGCAAGGTAGGCTAAAAGCAGATCGCCCCCGAACCAGGCAGTTGATTCGGGGGCGGACCAGGTGTGCGATGGTATAAATACAAAGAAGACTTTGACCTCGACCCGCACGCCCACTTGCTCCATATCAGTTAGAAGGACGGTGCCCCTCTTTCCCGCAGAGCAAGGTCAGCCGTGAAGGTCGATCGCGCACACTTTTTCTCAGCAGCCAGAACTCAACATCAAACGAGTTTCAACAGTTCCAAAGTTAGCCCCCGTGCCAGCGCTGATACTGACACGGGAGCAACCGCAAGGAGGGGAATCCATTTTCAAACTCAGTATAAGCCGTGACGGTTAAGAATTGATGGTCTGCCCGTAAACGATTCTTAAACTGGTCAAGCTTCACAGGGCGTAACAACAAGTCGCCCCCGAATCAGGAGTGGACTGACTCGGGGGCACTTCGGGATAGGGGTGCTGCTTGCTGATAGTGTAGATCAATTTTGTTAAGGGCGCGCTACGCTGTGGTTAAGCCTGCTTAATTCAGCCGCGATCGGCCGTAGCCGATGAAGAAAGAAAAGCCCCCGCGCTAGTCGCCAGCTAGCCGGGGGCCGCCCAAGGAGGAGTGTTTCCACTCATCGTTAAAGCCAGTGTATCACGGGGGGTATGGCTAATCTCAGTTGATCTC
>PMCF01000252.1 GCA_003154115.1 Anaerolineae bacterium | reverse complement strand
GCGCACGAGTTGAGTCACATGTTGGGTCTCGTGCCCAATGGCGCGGCAAACTTCGTCAATTACTTCACCCTACAGGGCGGCGGCAATCATTCCGGCACGAGCGAGTTGATCACGACCACGCTGGTCAACGGCGTGCCCACCGTCGTGCCGGATGCGTGCGGCAACACTGGCGCGACCTTCAGCGCGGCGCGCTCGTTTTATCAGCAGCCCGGCATTGCTGAACCGGTCGTCAACCCGATCAGTGGCGTGCAGCTCCAGAATCAACTCGCCGACAACAATCCCAACACCGGCCGCGCCAAAGCGTTGTTAAGTTATGCCTGCGCCCGCACCGGCATCAACACGTATCTCGAACCGCCGGACTTCAGCTACTTGCGCGCGGCGCGCTACTCGTCACTGCGGCCGATCTTTAATCCGGCGCAATTGCTGGCCTTGCAGCCTTCGACTGCGTCCCTGCGGAACTCCGCTCAGGATGCGAACACCGCTGAACCCGAGCGCCTGCACATCTCCGGCGTGATCACGCCCGACCTCGCGGGCGACACCGGCGCCATTCGGCGCGTGGAAGTGCTTGATTCTGCGGCGAAAACCAGCGCCGATTTTCTGAGCGGCTATCAAGTGGTGGAATACAATGCGGCCAATCAAGAATTATTACGCTGGGGCATCAGCCCGTTGTCCTCGGAGATTCCCAACCATCACGTCGAACCGAACCAGCCGGCGCACGAGGGGCACAGCGATGTGGCGTTCTTCTCGGCGAATGTGCCGAAAGCGAACGGTGTGGCGCGGATCGATCTGATCACGGGCACGCTCGTGCTCGCTCGTTTCAGCGCCGGCCCCCACGCCCCGATCGTGGCGATCTCCAGCCCGGCGGGCGGCGAGAGTTTCACTAGCGGCACGGTGCCCCTCGCGTGGACGGCGACTGATGCTGATAACGATCCGCTGCAAGTGGCGATCGAGTTCAGCAAAGATAATGGTACATCGTGGTCGCAGATCGGCAGTGCCAATGGCAGCAGCACACTCAACGTTCCGATCGAACAGCTGGCGGGCAGCGCCAATGCGCGTATTCGCGTCTGGGCCAGCGATGGGTTCCTCAGCGGCACGGTGACGAGCAATGCCTTCAGCGTGGCCGCGCAAGCGCCGTCGCCGTTCATCATCTCGCCGTTGAATGGGGCGACCTTCCTGGAAGGGCGAGCCGTGCCGTTGCTGGGCCGTGCCTTCGATCAGCAAGATGGCGTGTTGACGGACACCAATTCGATCGCGTGGTCGAGCAATCGAGATGGCGCGTTGGGGCAAGGCGAAGCACAAAGCGTCATGCTCAGCGCGGGCGTGCATACGATCACCCTGCAAGCACAGAACAGCGCGGGGCTGACGGCCACGACGCAAATCACGCTGGAAATCAAGCCTGATTACGATGCGGACGGCATTCCCGACGATCAAGAAGCGGCGTTGGGGTTGAATCCGTTGGTGCAGACGGATGCGTATTCGGACGCGGATAATGACGGGCTGACGCTCATCGCCGAGCTCAATCGCGGCACCAATCCGAACAATCCCGATACCGACGGCGACGGTCGCACCGACGGGCAGGAAGTGATCGACGGCACCGATCCCGCCGTAGTCGATCCGCCGCGCCCGAATGTGTTGAGCGTCTGGCCGTTGTCGCTGACGTTCAACCTCGATCTGGCGCAGCCGGGTCAACTGCCGCAGGCGATGTTGGAAGCGCTTAGCCATCAACCGGTCAGCGCCACCTTCACGACGAACACGCCGTGGATCGATCTGAACTCGGCGGGCGGCGAAACGCCCGCGCTCACGACGGTCGTCATCAATCCGATCGGGTTGGCGGAAGGCACGCAAGTGGGATCGATCACGGTGAATTCTGATCTGGGTTCAGTCACCGTGCCCGTCACCGTCACGGCAACCAACAAAGGCAATTTCTGCGATGCCAACCGTGATGGCCAAGCAAATCAAGCCGACATCACCGCGGTGCAGGCGCGCGTGGGGGCCGTCATCGGCGACGCGAACTATGCCGTGCAGTACGATGTGAATCGGGATGGCGTGATCGATACGACGGATGTCTCACTCATTGGTGTGTGCGTGGCGGGGCCGAGTGGAGCACACGCGGTGTATCTGCCGCTCATCAGAAGATAGTGCTAAGCAGTAGCTCATTTCGATTCAAGCGCAAAGTTGTTGACCGCTTGCGCTGAGGTCCTCTCGCAAGTCCGCGCCCAATTGGGACACTCCCAATTGGGCGCGTTTCATTTCTGCTCATGGCCTTCGCTGTGCTATACTTCGCCTAACTAAAACTTTGCTTCGCTCTCATACTGTGCGACTTTGATCGCAGGTCCTTCCCATGACCGACTCCGATCCCGATTCAACCACTAACATCGACCGCAGCGGCGGCGCTGATCTCAACGCTGGACGAGACATCAACATCGGCGGCGATGTTGTCGGCCGCGACAAGATCGTTCAGAACATCGGCCAGATCATCGGTCAGGTCACACAACGTCCGCTAACCGCCGTAGAAAAGCGCGATTTGGCACGTTCGTTCGAGATGCGCGATCTGCGTAAAGGCGTGACCGCCTTTATGCAACGCTTGCGTGATCGCGCGGCCGAGGCGGCCGATGTGGCAACCAGCGGCCCCTATCGTGGCTTGCTTGAATATCGCCTTGGTGATGCAGAGGTCTTCTTCGGTCGTGCTACTGCAACACGTGCCTTACTCAAGAAAGTACACAGTAGTTCACTGACGGTGCTATACGCCGAGTCAGGCGCGGGCAAGACTTCGCTCATTCAAGCTGGCCTTGCCCCCCACCTCATCGCCCAGGGCCATCTGCCCGTTTATGTGCGCCCCTATAACATAGCTCCATCACTCGCCGTCAAACGCGCCTTCTTGCCGAACCTTGACGACACGCCGCGTCTGGCCGAATCATCACTGCGCGATTTCCTCACGCGTGTTACTGGCGTGCTCGGTTCGCAGATCACGCCCTTCATCTTTCTCGATCAATTTGAAGAGTTCTTCACTCAACTCGAAGAAACATCCAGGGCTAGATTTATCGAAGAACTGGCTGAATGCCTCGACGATCCAAGTCTCAATGTCCGGTGGGTCCTGGCGTTACGTACCGAATTCTTCGGTCACCTGGCGGACTTCCGCCCGCGCATTCGTAATCCGTTCGAAAACGATTATCGTCTCAATCGTTTAACGCGCATTGAAGCACGCGAATCAATCGCCGCGCCCGCCGCACGACGCGAGCTTGCTTTCGAGGATGGGCTGATCGATGTCATCATCGATGACCTGGGCAAAGAAGAAGTCGTGCCGCCACAAGTGCAGTTGGTCTGCTCGGCCCTATATGAGGTACTGACGCCCGGTGCGCAGATCATCACACGTCAGCTTTACAATGATCTGCATGGCGCTGAGGGTATCTTGCGCGGACATCTAATCCGCGTCTTGAACAGCAAATTGACGACTACCCGGCGCCCGATCGCCCAACACCTACTCGAAGCATTGATCACCTCCGACATCCGGCGTGTCATGCGTACCCGCGCTGAACTTGCTACAGAGCTTGCACTGCAAGACGTGGGCCCAGCGACCCTCGACGCCATTTTGAGTCAGTTGGTGGAGAGCCGTGTGCTGCGCGTTGAGGAAATAGATGGCGGATTGGCCTATGAGCTGGCACACGATTACCTGCTTGATGAGATGAAACTCGATCCTGCTGTCCAGGCACGCAAGCAGGCTGAAGAACTGATTGCTCAAGGTATCAGCAACTGGAAAAGGCTGGGGACTTTACTAGGGGCAGATGCGCTGACCCTGGTTGAGCGCCAAAGCGGCGTGCTGAGCCTGAGTCCTGATGCGCTGGATCTGCTTGCACGGAGCGCGGTCGCGAATAAGCGTCAACCCGACTATTGGGTTCGTCTCCTGCCGCCTGAGGCGCGCGCCCGGCTGATCGAGGAATTGTCCGTTTCCCTAACGAGTGATGATCGCCGCTTGCGCGGGCAGGCGCTGATCATCTTGTGGTCTTTGCGAGACCATTTGCCTCCGACGCTCTATGCTGAGGTGCGCAGGCGTTACCTGACTGATAAATTACTGAAGACTGGCCGCCGCTGGGGCATACCCGCTGCGTTACTTCTCATTGTCTTGCTGGTCATTCCGCAATTATCGGCCATTGAGCCGGTCTACACCGATTGGCGATGGCTGGCCTCTTCCCAACAAACCCCCTGTGGTATGGGCAGCCAGACACTCCTGGTGACGACCGACCCTGCCAATCCGGAACTCATTTTTGCAGCTGACCCTGTCTCACCAACTTTCTGTAAGAGCACGGACGGAGGGAGCACCTGGACCGATATTGGCGGAAATCTACCGGTCGGAGCCTCAGTTCACGGCATCGCAGGCACAGATCATCGCGTTTACGCCGCAACTTCCCAGGGTCTGCTCATAAGTGACGATCAAGGATCCCGCTGGCGTGCAGGTGCAGGGCCGCTCGCAGGGGATGCCTGGGCGGTTGCTGTCGATTCCGGAGATCCACTTCAGGTTTACGTGACCATCTCGCCCACTGGCGTGTTCAGAACAAGCGATGGGGGCACCACGTGGTCGCTACTGACCCCGCCAGAGCTGAATGACCAATTCTTCCGGGCCATTGCCGTGGATGGCCGCTATCTGATCGCAGCCGGCGAGCGCAGCGCTTTGACCAGCCAGGATGCCGGGGAAACCTGGCAAATATTCACAGGACAGGAGGTGATTTCACAGCCCGTGAGGGTGCTTTCGGCGCTGGGGCATACCGGTCGCTTTCTGGCCGCACTGGGCGAGGGCGGACTCTATGACGCGGACGTGAGCGCGGATATCTGGTTCCCATTCCCTAACCCTCCGCCAAGTTCCTTCATTGGCTCTGTGACAGGTTGGTCTTCTTCCTCGGGTGACGAAGCATACTACATATCCAGCGAGCGTGGATTACTCTGCTTAAGAGTGTGGTTCTGGCCGCATGCTGGCTGGTGGCAGTGGAGCCTGGGGGCGAGCGCCCCGTGCCAGGGCAGTCTGGACGCACAACCACCCGGTTCACCATAACACTCGCTGGAAATGTGGGCATAATGTCGCTTATTCCGTTGTAGTGAATGAGCGACTCAATCGAACTCCACCGTCCGGAAACCACGTTCTTTATAGCGCATGCACTGGGAGGTGCTACCATGATAAGTCGGCAGTCGTTCAAGTATCCTGAGGACATCGATACCTGGAAAAGGTTGTATCAGGCTGACCCGGCCAGACCGCCAGCTGACCGATGGTTGTATGACGTACTGGTCGAATATCAGCGGTTCAGTGATGAATACTATAGAGTCTATTCACAATAAGGCCTA
>PMCF01000151.1 GCA_003154115.1 Anaerolineae bacterium | reverse complement strand
GCCAAATTCGGGAAGTACTGAGACTGTATCACTCACTATAACACAACTGCTCCTTTCTCCCGAAATCACGGTTTTCGATTTCGAGAGAGGGGTTGGGGGTGAGGGTATCTTTATCCATTCTCCCCCGCCAACCTCGCAATCTGCAACAACGCATGCCGCAGCACATCCATCTTCTCCGGCGGCAGCGCGCTCTCCTCGATCTGCGCGAGGCGTTCCACATCATTCATCGCGCGGATGATGGCGACCGGCACTTCGATGTTGCCCTCGGCCACGGAACCGAGATATTCCAGCGCGCCCATCAGGAAGTTGCGCATCTCGTCGTCGGCGCGGGCCGTGCGGAAGAAGCCCGCCAGCGCGGGCGTCAACTTCGCGCCACGGGCAACTGTTGAGGCGGTGGAGGCCGATCGGTTGGCAGAGAAACCATACAACGCTGTCGCCAGTTCGGCGAAGCTCTGCACCCGTTGATAGATTGAATCGCCCATCACGTCCCAGATGATCGATCGCCAGTGCTGGATCTGTCGGGGCTGCTGGAGCAATCGGGTGGCCTCTGCTCGCCACGCATCATCCACGCGCCCGGCGACATGATCGAGCATGCGATCAATATCGGTGTTGAACAGATCGGTCTGCAACAGCACGGCCAGATCGGGCCGCAGCGCGGGCAGGATGTCGGGGATAAAGACGCCGTCCGTGAAGAAGTCGTTGACGTTGACGCCGTGCCGCCGCAACAGTTCTTGTTGGAACAGCGGCAGATAGCGCTGGCGCGCATCGTTGTCTTCGCGCAGCGCCACAAAGGCCGAATTTCCCGCGGGAAATGCCGGTTCGATGTGCTTGAGCACGTCGCCTTGCCAGTCCTGATACAGCCGCAGCGAGCTGAGGATTTCATACACGGGCAGGTGCGGCAGCAGGCGCTCCGCGATCATGCGCTCGCGTTCGGCTTCGGCAAACGACTTTTGTGCGAAGCGTTCCAGCGCGCGGAACAGGCCGGTGGTCAGTTGATTGACGCCCAGCACCACCGACTGCGCCTGATTGTGCGCGATGGCGCGCAGCAAACTGCCCTGCTTCGCCAGCGGGATGATCTCCGCGATGTTGGCCAGAATTTGCTGGCCGCGTTCCGCGCCGGTGCCGGGCGAGCGCCGCGACGTGGGCCGGTCGCGCCACTGCGGACTGGAGCGGCCGATGAAGTACGAAATGATGTGCAGGCCGATCACGTCTTCTTCGCGGCCATACAAAATNNAGTCGTTCCAACTCTTGCACGCTGCGACTTTGCGCGCTCAGGCGGCTTTCCGCAATCGTCTCGGCGGCGCGGATCAGATCGCGGCGATGGTTGCGCTGCGCCTCGCGCACGTGATAGAGCAAACTCACCAACTCGCGCACGGGCAGGCCGCGCAGTTGCTCGGACAAGTTGCTCTGGAAGGTGCGCAAATCGCGGCCCAGGAAAATGCCTTGCAGCGGCGTCACCGCATACGCGGTACTCTGACGCGCGGCGGCGGGCAAATTCGCGGCGAAGCGGCGGCGATTGTCTTCCGATCGGATGAAGGCCGGTTGCCCCGCGACGCGCGAATAGTAACCGCCCTGTCGCTGCATCGGTTCGCCGCTGCCCAACTTGATGCGCACCGCTTCGGCCACTTGATGTTCGGCCAGCCACGCTTGCAGATCATATTTGGCTTTGCGATACAAGAACGCGCTGCGCGCCTGACTGACTTGCTGGCTCAAGTCCGATCCGGCGATGAACACTTCCGGGATGATCTCTGCGAAGCGTTCTTGCGGCGATTGCGTGGTCGTGCGACTTTGCGCGGCGTACTCCCACACCCGATCGAGATAGCTGCGCACATTGCGGACCGTCTCGAGGTCTTCAAACAAGGGGATCAACCAGATCGACGGCAGTTCGGTCGAAGGATGATCGCGCCGCGCTTGTTCGCCTTGAATGCGCATCTTGCGATCGAGCGAGATCAGCGCTTCGGGTTTGGTGGACAAACTCACTTGCATCGCCAGCGCCATGCCGGGATTGCCGTATTTGCCCGAAATCGCGTTGATTTCGTGCATGTTGAAGACCGTGGTGTTGATGGCAAACTGATCGCGCGCAGCGATCATGCTCTGCCCGATGCGGGGCGTGATCACGGCGCGCTGCAAAATATCCCGATAGCCTACCACGGCCCGCAAGAGTTTATCGGAGTTGCGGTTCGCTTGGATGGCCGGGATCAGCGCGTGCAGTTGCTTGCGCAGTTGTTTGTTCAGCGCAAAGTAATACTCCAGCGTCGTGCGGCGCTGCTGGCGCAGTTCCAGCATCTTGTGCTCATAGCGGTCGTTGTGCTGCCACAGCACACGGGCCGGATCGCGGCGAATGTGCAATTGCGTCGCCAGCCGTTGCAGCGGCGTGGCATCGAACGAGAACGGCAGCACGCCGCGATAGCGCTGCTCCAATTGATGCGTCAAGCCCGTGATGGCTGTCAGCAATTCGGCGAAGCGCTGATCCTGTTGCGGCAGCACTTCAAGTTCGGCCAACAATTCAGGACTCACCGTTACGCTGGGATCAGTTTGTCGCAGCAAATTCAGGATGCCACTCAAACGGCGCACGTTCTCCATCACCACCGCGGCGATGAGGCGATGCCCCTGACCCGATGGGCGATTGCTGCCGTCCCAATCGCTCCAGAACGACAACAGCGGCGTCAATGTCGCGTCCGTGAACAGGCCCGCATAATCTTCGCCCGCGATCAACGTGCCCAGGTCGAGCAAGATTTCATCGGCCTCGTGTTCCGAGGTGATCGCGACATTCTGCCCCAGATACTCCTGCGCCAGATCGTGCGCGGCCCGATCGATCAGCGCGGCGTCTACGGGCTGTCGTGCGATCAACGCCGACACAATCGCGTCGAGCGTCATCTCGGCGTGCAACGAATACATCTGCGTGGGATGCACGGTGCGATCATAGGAGCGGCGTCGAAACAACTCTTGTCGTCGCGCCAGCGAGTCCTTCATGAATTCCCGCTCGAGCCGCGCGGCCAGCCAGTCGCCCTTGTCGCTCGCCGCTTGTCGCATCAACTCATCGCTGATCAAGGCCCGATCACTCAATCGTGTGCGGAAGATTGATAATCGATCAGGCACATACGTTTTCACAAAATCACGTTGTAGGTCTTTGCCACTGATTGGCGGCAAATCTATGGCCCGATTGTTCTCGCTGCGCTTCAAGATTTGTGCCGTCACCGCGTCCCATGCGTGCGACAACTCGATCGAGCGGCTGCTGCGATCGGGTAGTGTGCGGAACACTAACGGCTGCCGGTTATAACGCGCGTCTTCTTCCGCGATCAAGCGATTCAGATCGATCAACAATCGCCGCGTTTTCGCCAGCATGATCTCCGCGCCATCGACGCCGCCCAGCGTCAGGCGGAACGTCGTGCGCCCGGTTTCGAAGCCTTTTTCCGTGCGCGCAAACGTCGCCAGCGGCAGCAAGCCGATGCCGGTACGCGCCAGCGACGACGCCAGCCAATCCAACGACAGGCCCGCGGGTAAGTGCGTCACGCGCAGCAACGGATACATGCTGCCCGTCGGCGGAATGATGGCCAGCCCAAACGGATTGCGATCGGGCGGCAGGTTCTGCACGGCCGTCATCAACGCCTGCGTGCGCTCCGCGAAGATGGCGTTGCGCCAGTGCCAGTAGGTGCGCGCGGCCTGACTGCTGTTACGATAGAACAGATAGCAAATGAACACGGCCGCGAGGTTGGGTTGAATGTGCGCGTTCAAATTCTCGAAGCGGGCGCGCAATTCCGCATCGCGAATCTCGACGACGGCCAAACGTGCGCCCGCGAGACAATCCGTCTTCGACATCGAATGGACCGTCAACACCCGATTGGTCTGCTCATCGTCGAGGACGCCCTCGCGCACCAGATCCGCCGCGATCTGACGCGCCGTCTTGATCTCCGGCAAGCCATCGACGGGCGCGACGTTTTGGTAAGCCAGGTCATCCACGACGTAGACATTGTGCTGCAAACAATAGGTGATGAGTTTGCGAACGACGGCCTCATCGAAGATGCGGCCCGTGGCGTTGTGCGGATTGTTGACGGCGACCGCGCCATGCTCAGGCCAATTCGGGTCTTTACGGCACAAATCTTCGATCTTCGCGATCAAGCCGTCCGCATCAAGTTCGAGCGTTGGCGTCAACGGCACGGCATGTACATTAGGGAAGCACTGCTCGTATGACCAACTCAGATCGGGGATCACCACGTCGGTGATGCCGCAGTGAAAGCCCAGAATGCCCAGCGCCGTGCGTGATGATCCGCTGGCGATCAGGCATGCTTCGGGTCGATACTGCGGCTGATGTCGCACGAAGGCGCTGAGGAAACTGCGGCGCAGGGCTTTGCTCCACGCCGGTTGATCGATGTTGCCAAGCATCTGATCAAACAGTTCTCGCGCCTCGATTGTCGAGAATTCATCGAATACGCCGTCCTGCCACATCTGCTGAATCCGCCCGGTCATGACCGTGGTCTTCTGCTCCGCGTTCATCAGGGCGCGTTCCAGCACTTGGGCGTGATCGCTCAACGCATGATCGAGATAGTGTTCGATCCGTTCGGCCAAACGCGGCAGCGCCGACTCCGCCGACAGTTCCAGCCCCAGCCCTTCGAAGGACGGCTTCACTTGTGGCACTTGCGGCGTCAGATCTTTGTCCGCATCGGGCCGTCGATGTTCCAATAAATAACTGAGCAATTCAATCTCAGACGCGGACGGTGTGCCTTTCAGGTTGAAGTGGACGTTCTCGATCGCGTTGAGAATGTCCGCGTTGCCCGCGATGAACACCGTCGAGAGCGTATCCCACTGCGGGGCAAAGATGGCCGGCGTCAGCACGCGGATCACGCGCTGCACCAACTTCGCCTCGCGTGCCAGCGACAGGTGATTCGGCGCGTTGTTGGCTTCGATGAAGAAGAGCGGTTTGTCCACGCTCAGGCGGCGCAATTTGCGGCGCGTCTCTTCGCTCAGCACCTCGCCGATGAGCAAAAACGTTGGCGTGTTGGGTTGCTCGATCAAGAACGATTCGATCTGTTCGCGCGCGACACGTTCATCAGCATCAAGGTCTTCAAACAACAGATCAGGGATGCTGCGAAGCACCGGCTGCACATCATAGCGGTAACACAGAATGCGAGCGGGTTTGATCTCCAGATACGACGACAGCGCAAACAACATCACGCGCAGCGTTTCGTGCCGCCCGCCCGAAGCCAAAATGATCTCGCGCCGTGCCGATTGCTCGCCGGTATCGTAGTGCAGCGAATCCTGCTGATGTTCCAGCCAATCGACAAAGGCTTTAACGACCGCATTGGGCGTCTTGCGCGCATAGCCGCCGCGCGGCATGTAGGGCGAACTCTTCTGAATCGTGCGGATCAGGAACTCGAGTTGGGGCTTGTCGGCCTTGTCCCAACCCAGCGCTTCAAGCAGCGCGTCGGGATCGGCATCGCGCAGATCGCCGCGCTGCACGTCGAGGTCGAGCGCGATGCGCAGGAACGCCGACGACAGTCGCGGGTCTTGCAGCGGATTGCCGATGTGGAAGTTGACGCGGTCTTCGTTGGCGACGGGTGCGGCCGCCGTCGTCTCGCTGATCTCCGACACGCGCGCACTGCGGATCGGCTTCAGGCGAAAGATAGCCAGTGGATCAGTTGGTGAGAGCATAAGAGTTTCACTTTTTGAGGCTCATTCTGCATCTACAAAGATGTATCCAGGCAAGAATCTGACGCTACGAATCAGAATTCGGAGGATGCGTGGCTCCCCTGATGCGACAACATATACCCGCCCCTTGTAGGTCGCGGCGGCTGTGAGTGTGAGGAATATGTCATTTCGATATATTATCGCGTTTTCTGCGCCATTTTGTTTAAGAATCCTGGCCAGTTCTGTGTCTGGCTCTTGGCCATTGAGTTCATTACCAAAACCAAAGCGCTGCAATCTCCGAGTAGCAAATTCGTTCAGAGGTAGGCCATCAGGGTTCTCATAAACACTTATGCCGGCCGAATCCACTGTTTCGCGAAACGGATCCATCCTAACGGAAAAACTAAACCCATATGAGTCTGTGGTTTGGAATACGTGCGGCGGTTCTGCTGGATACATGAAAGAGATATTTTTCTCTGTAGATGTATAGATCGACCAACCATCCGTTGAGTCAACCGAGAACGGATACAATGTCGCATAGAAGGTGGGGGCTGGCGTCACCAGTCTATGTGTTCTAGTAGGTAGCGGACGAAGTGTAGGGAAAGGCTTAGTAGGTTTAGAAATCGGCATGGAGGACGGTGTCAACTCGGCGGTCGGCGCAAGGCCGACCCCTACCCCTCGCTCTTGGAATCCAACGCCTTGTGCAGCAAATTCTGGAACAGGCCCAGCAGTTCCGAACCATGCGCCAGTTCTTGCGGCATCAACGAGATGACGGTGCGCGCGCTCTTTAAGTTCTGGCTGGCTTCGGCCAGGCGAGCGGCCTGCGGTGTTAGCATCAATAATTCGGGACTGCTCTTCAGCACTTCCAACTCTTCGCGTTCGAAGGCCAGACGTAGGCGGCTGCGCGCCAGATCGTCAGTCAGGCGCTGCTGCGCCAGCGCCGATTCTTTCTCAAGCAGCGCTTGCTTCAGATCGGCCTTCTTCAATTCGAGCGAGTGTTCCATCGTGGCGATTTCTTCATCGGCCTGATAGCGTGTCTTCGCCGCCGAGATACGCGCTTGCTGATTCAGCCGCTCGGTTTCTTCCATCAAGCGTGCCTGTTCCTGCTGGCGCAGTGCGTCGGCGATCTCCGGATCGATCGGGTCCAGTGACTGCACAGCCAGCGTGATCAGTTCAACGCCGTATTTCTCTTCGATCAACGCCAGTCGTTCATTCAAGTAGCTCGTCAATCCGGCCGAGGACAACGCGTGAATCTCGGCGCGTTCGGTGTATTCCTTGAC
>PMCF01000321.1 GCA_003154115.1 Anaerolineae bacterium | reverse complement strand
AAGCCAATCAAGTCAAGTGCAAGCGGAACCAGTCCTGACTGGTCCAACCCTCAGTCCAGGCGTTGGCGGTGGTGGAGGAGTGGTGATGGCTGGCGGTGGTTGGACTGCCCATTGTCCAGAAGCAGCGTTTGTCACAACTGTCAACATGATCAAGATTGCGCCCACCGCAAGCAAGAGAGAAAAAGTCCTCACGTTCATTAGAATGCCTCCCTAATAGATATCCGATGCCGAATCACGGGCACGCTTGTATCTGTTTGATCAATACCGGTTTCTCCAGGTAGTCAAAGGCGCCCAGGCGTATTGCTTCCACCGCCTGAGAAATGGTGCCGTAGGCCGTCAAAAGAATGATCGTGATCTGGGGCCACAGAGTTTGCAGCCGGGGGATCAACTCCACCCCAGACAATTCAGGCATGACGACGTCGATCAGGGCGATATCGAGGGTGTGGGACTGCGCCACGACCAGGGCCTCTTGTCCATCGTGCGCGGCCCATACTTCATAACCGCAATGCGCTAAGAAATCGACCAGAATTGCACGGAGGTCTGAGTCGTCATCGGCTATCATGATGTGCGGAACGCTATCGTGCATGCGATACCTTCCCCGGTTGAGCGTGTGCTCAAGGTGCGTATTCTGCTTGGCTTTTGCAGCTCGGTCAAGCGACTGAACTGGGGGTGTGGCGGCTGCACAAAGACCTGAACAACCCGGTGTTCTAAGCGTGTTTGACGCACTTCCTGTGACGGGGTAGAATCTACGCCACTTGTGGTAAAGGAGTTGAGCAAGTGAGTAAGTTCTTTCGAGAAATGTCCAGCAATCTGGGCGTGGCCGGCGAAGTGCTGGCGTTTTTGTGGTCGCGCAAACGCTGGTGGCTGATTCCGATGGTCGTGGCGTTGTTGTTGTTTGCTATCGTCATGGTGTTTGCCACGGCTTCGGGCGTAGCGCCCTTTATCTATACGCTGTTTTAGCAGGACACACTGGGATGTGACGTTGATCCTCGTGCAGCGTCACGGCGATCTCGCTGTGGCGCTGTCTGTTTGTCTGGAGGAAGTGCAATGGAGACCTTGAAAAAATTCTGGCGGGCGTGGATGCGCTTCGGTCACTTCATGGGTGACATGGTGGGCCGCGTCGTGATGACGTTGTTCTACTTCACGATCCTGCTGCCCTTCGGGTTGATTATTACTTTGTTTAGCGATCCGCTCGATCGGAAGCACACCAACCAGCCACCGGTGTGGCACGCGCGCACGACCGGCGATCGCACGCTCGAAGAAGCGCGGAGGCAGTTCTGATCGTGGTGCGCGGTACGTGATATTGTTGGCAACTTGGCGTCGATGAGCAGGAGCGAAGATGTTTATTCTTGGTGTTTCTTATTATTATCATGATTCGGCCGCTGTGTTGTTGAAAGACGGTCAGCTCATTGCAGCGGCGGAAGAAGAGCGCTTCAGCCGCGTCAAGCACGACAACGGCTATCCCAAGCACGCGATCGAGTTTTGCTTGAAGCAGGCCGGCATCACGGCCAAAGACCTCGATTACGTGGTCTTCTACGAAAAGCCGCTGGTGAAGTTCGAGCGCATTCTCATGACCACGCTGGGCGGCTTCCCCGGCACCTATCCGGTTTTCCGCGAATCGATGGTGGCGTGGTTCAATGAAAAGTTGTGGGCCAAGAGCAAACTGCGCGCCGATCTGGACATCCCGGCTCAGAAGATTCTCTTCATCGAGCATCACTTGTCGCACGCGGCCAGCGCGTTGTTCGCCTCGCCGTTTGAGGAAGCGGCCGTGTTGACCGTCGACGGGGTGGGCGAATGGACCACGGCGACGATCGGGCATGGCACGGCGGCCTGGCCGCAGCCCGATGGGACTGTGCGCGGCGAAAACAAGATTGAACTCACGCAGGAGATTCGCTTCCCGCATTCGCTGGGCCTGCTGTATTCGGCGTTCACAGCGTGGCTGGCGTTTCAGGTCAACGAAGGCGAATACAAGGTCATGGGCATGGCGCCCTATGGCACGCCCCGCTATCTGGACAAGGTCTACCAATTAGTCAACGTCGGCGATGATGGC
The DNA here is from genome assembly GCA_003154115.1 of Anaerolineae bacterium. Classification (GTDB taxonomy): domain Bacteria; phylum Chloroflexota; class Anaerolineae; order Fen-1058; family Fen-1058; genus Fen-1058. The sequence goes on along the minus strand of PMCF01000321.1, from coordinate 2,568 downwards.
AGTATCCGCTTGAACATGGATTACTTCAGTTTCCAGCATTCCACCAAGAACACCTACAACCAGAAGTTTGTTGATCTCTTCGGTGAAGCGCGCAAGCCCGAGTCGGAATTTTATACGACGGTGACGCATCCCAAAAAAGATCATCCGCAGTGGGCAGACGCAGTGGCGGCGCAGAATCAGCACTACGCCGATGTAGCGGCCAGCATTCAGACCGCGACAGAAGAGATCATGTTGAAGATGGCGCGGCACGCACACGCGGCGACGGGCAGCAAGAATCTGGTCATCGCCGGCGGTGTGGCGTTGAACAGCGTGGCCAATGGCCGCATCATCAAAGAGACGCCGTTCGAGGATGTCTTCATCCAACCGGCGGCGGGTGACAGCGGCGGCGCGTTGGGCGCGGCGCTCTACGTCTATCACGTGCTGCTGAACAAGCCGCGCGCGTTCGTGATGGAACACGCCTACTGGGGCCAGGAATACTCCGAGGCGGAGATGAAGTCGGCCATCGACACGAGTGGTTTCGCGTATGAGCGCATCGACGACGACGAGAAACTGCTCGATCAAGTCGTCGATCGGCTGACGCACCGCAAAGTGGTGAGCTGGTTCCGCGGCCGCTTTGAGTGGGGCCCGCGGGCGTTAGGGCACCGATCGATTTTGGCCGACCCCCGTTCGATCGAGATGAAGGAAGTGGTCAACCTCAAGATCAAATTCCGCGAGCCGTTCCGCCCCTTCGCGCCGGTGGTACTGGAAGAGCGCGCGCATGAATACTTCGAAATACCGACGCCGGAAAAGTATTATCCCGCGCGTTACATGCTGCTGGTGGCGCCCATTCCCGAAGCCAAACGCAATGACATTCAGGCGGTGTGCCACGTGGGCGGCACCGGCCGCTTGCAGACCATCCGGCGCGAGTGGAACCCGGCGTACTATCGGGTGGTGGAAAAATTCGGCGAAGCGACCGGCGTGCCGGTGCTGTTGAACACATCGTACAACCTGCGCGGCGAACCGATCGTGACCACGCCGCAGAACGCGCTCAACACCTTTGCCAAGTCGGACATCGATGCGCTGGTGATGGGGCAGTTCCTGGTTAAGAAAAAATGATCCACGAATTCACACGAATCAGCACGAATTAATTAGTGGAGATTCGTGTGAATTCGTGGATGAGATTGATGTTGGCATGACAACGACACCCGCAAAACCCAAACGCCGCCGCAAAATTATCGGGTTGATGATCTGGCTGGCGGTGATGCTGGCTGTGATCCTCGTCGTGTTTGAGATCGGCTTCCGCATCTTCTACCGGGCTATCCCGCTGGATGTCTGCGCCTCGTCGCCCATCATCGCCAATTACTATTGCCAACCCAATTTGGTGTACGACAAGCCGATTAAACTAGCCTACCATTACGTGCCCAATTTCAAGACCGAAGGCCTGTGGGACCCGGCCGATCCGCGCACGGCGAATCCCGGCAACGAGACGCGCCCCACGGGTCGCAGTGATGCTTACCTCTATCAATTCCAAACCGATGAGCACGGCTTTCCCAACGACGAGACCAAGTGGCGCGATCAGTACGACGTGGTCCTTGTCGGCGACTCGTTTACGATGCCTACCGCGCCCAAGCCGTGGATCGATTCACTGCGCGCACAGACAGGGTTGAGCATTCTGACGCTGGGTGCGCCCAGTTGGGGGCCGTTGAACTATGCGGAAGCCATCAAGCAATTCGGCCTGGATAAGAAGCCCAAGTGGGTCATCATGCTGTACTTCGAGGGCAACGATCTCTTCAATACCGAAGAGTATCTACAACGGCAAGCCACCGGCCTGAGCTGGAAGGAATACGATTTCAGCCATTCCACTTGGCTGGATCAACTGATCATGCCGCATATGATCCAGTATTGGGTGCAGAAAATTTTTCCGCCTAGCAATTCAACACCGCCACACTATCGCTATCCGGTAACGGCCAGCACGGAAGCCGGGCCGATTCAAATGGTGCTGAAGGATTTTCAACTGCTGCCGATGAGCGCCGATTACGATACGATGGCGAAGTCGGATGAATTTGCGGCGATCAAGCAAGCGGTGGTGGACATCAATCAGCGCGTCGAAGCGCAGGGCGGACGTTTCCTGCTCGTCTACGTGCCCAGCAAGGAACACGTTTACTGGTCGCGCATCTGGGATCCGGTGGATGTGAATAACATCCTGGAGCGCAGCGTGACCGTGAAGTTGAGTGAGGGCGATCACGGCTACTTTGTGTGGGAGCCCAAGTACCTCAGTTTTGACACTTTCAATGCCAATCATAATGCCCAGGAAAAGTTGTTGACGGACTTTGCGCAATCAAACGGAATCGAATTTTTGAATTTGACGCCTACCTTCTGGGAACAAGGCATCAAGCGCGGCGAGTTGTACAACTATGCCGATCCGCACTGGAATCAAGCGGGGAATGACCTCGCCGCGCAGACGATTGCGGAGTATGTGAAGACGGTATCTTCCCAATAAATCGGGGAAAACCAGGACGCTTTCCACCACGCGTCTAATCGGTGGCGTTCGGCTTGCTGGGTAATCAGCAATTCCCGTTTTGAGTTTGG
>PMCF01000031.1 GCA_003154115.1 Anaerolineae bacterium | reverse complement strand
AGAAAGTGATAGAACGAACGCAGCGCTGCCAAACGCCGATTGACGGTGGCAATACTGTGCCCTTGCTGCTGGCTGTGTTCGATGAAGGCATCGACATCCCGCAGCGTGATCTGATCGGGTGGCTTATCTGCCCAGGCGAAGAACAACTCTAAATCGTTGGTGTAATGAACGGCGGTGCTGGTGTGTGGACTCTTGCGCCGCAGCCACTTGGCGAACTGCTCGATTTCGACTAACATGCAACAACCTCCTGATGGTGAGATATGACTCGAAAACCTTGGCCGGTTTCGGGAGCCATACTACCATCAGGAGCGCCGTCAGGAGGGGCAACTTAATGTAAAGACACGACGGGCTTGATCTACCTGCGGGCGCGCTACATGAATCCGAGGTTGGGGCCAATCGTGCCAGAACTGTGTCAAAAAGTCCAGCCCGGATGTGGACTAAAAAACCCACCCACAGAATCCGTTAGAGTCAGGAAATCTTGTTGGAGCCAGCACGCAAGGCTTATCGATGGCGGGAGACGTCAGCCAGACTTTGGCCTTTGCGCTTCCCTCAACTCTCGCCATCGAAAGCTATCACGCCATAGGAATATTAGCGCTGCAAGGCGGACAAGCCGTCATGTTTGACGATCCATTTAACGTTGGCGCAAAACCGCCGACGCTGGTGACCGACGCGCGGAACCTGGTGACGAAGACGGAGTACGATAATCTGAATCGACCCATTACGGTGACAACGAATTACGTGAATGGCGTCTACGATCCGGCCAAACCCGACGAAGACATCGTCCACGTGACGCACTACGATCCGGCGGGAAATGTGATCGAGCAGATCGAACCGTCGTCGAGCGGCGCACTCGATCGGGTAACGCGCACCTGGTATGACAATCTGAATCGGCCGATCACCGTCACACGCAACTACGTCGACGGGCAATACAATCCGCAGCGCGCCGACGAAGACTTGACGACCATCACGACTTACGATGCGGCGGGCAATGCGATCCAGTCGCTCGATCCGCTGCAACATCCGGCGTGGTTCCGCTATGATGGACTGAACCGGCTGATCTCGACGACGAATGCGTTGAGCGGCACGACGTTGACCCAGTATGACGGTTTAGGCAATCGTGTGCTCGTCACCGACGTGCTCACCCACGCCACGCGCTACGAGTACGATCAACTCAATCGCCTGATTACGACGACGTTTCCGCTGACCGGTTGGGTGGTCAATACCTACGATCCGGCAGGCAATCGCACCAGGGTCAGCGATGCGCTGGGCCATGCCACGGTGTACACTTACGACCTGCCAGGCCGCTGGTGGCCGAAGCCGATGCCGTGGGCGATACGACCCGCTATGAATACGATCGCATTGGCAACCGGGTCGCCATGACGGATGCGAACGGGATCGTCACGCGCTATCAATTCGATATCGCCGGACACCTGCTGGCGACGACGCAGAACTACACGACGACCGGACGATCGGACTACCAGACTAACCTGGTGACACGCTACCGGTACGATCGGGCGGGCAATGTGATCTCGACGACAAATCCGCTGACGGCGACGACGGTGTACACTTACGACGCGCTCAATCGCTTGATCGCTCAAGCGGATGGGCTGAGCCGCGTGTGGCAGTATCAATACGACGCGCTGGGTAATCGGGCGGTGATCACCGACGCCAATCACCAGATCACGTCCTACGACTTCGATAAGGCTAACCGGATTACGGCGATTCACTATCCCACCGACACGGTGCGCTATGAATATGATGCGCTGGGGAACCGCACGGTGATGACGGATACTCTGGGCCGCTGGACGTTCCACTATGACGCGCTCAACCGGCTGATCGATTACGCCAGTCCGTCCAGTCAGATCATCGCCAACACCTACGATGCCTACGGCAACCTGACCTACTTGCGTTATCCCGACGGCAAGACAGTGACCTATACCTTCGATGCGCGGAATCAAATGACGGCGGTGCAGGATTGGGCCGGGCAGAGCACGACCTATGCGTACGATGTGGCCGGACGGTTGATTACCACGACGCTGCCCAATGGGGTGCAGACGATCAATACCTACGATGATGCCAACCGCCTGGCGCGCCTGGCGCACTTCCGCGCCAGTGAATTGCTTGGGCAGTATGACTATGAGTTGGATAAGTTGGGAAACCGCGTGATGGTGACTGAGACGTTGGCGCTCTCGGAGCAAACGCCCACTCCAACGCCTACGCCCACTCAGACGGCGACGCCGACCAAGACTCCGACACCGACGAATACATCCACGGCCACGCCGACCAAGACTTCAACACCGACGAACACACCCACAGCGACGCCGACCAACACGCCTACCTCTACACCGACTCAAACGCCGACGGCCACCTCGACGCGGACTTCAACCCCGACCAAGACGGCGACGCCGACCAACACGCCCACACGGACACCCACTCCCTCGCCAACGTATGATCCATGCTATTGCCCACCAGGGCAAACCTGTCCCGCTATAGCTTGTCCGCAATCTCTCTCTTTGCTCGCGGCCGGGCCGCTGGCCAACTCGGCCAGCGGGTTGAGCGCGCAGCAAACGACCGTCCTCACCTCGACCGTGATCCATTACACTTACGATCCGCTCAATCGTTTGATCGACGCCAGCTATCTCAGCGGTGAGCATTTCCAGTACGCCTACGATGCCGTGGGCAACCGCACCGCGCAGACCGTGACGATCACCTCGACCGTCGTCACCACCTACACTTACGATGCGGCCAATCAACTGCGCACGGCCAAGGCGAACAACGACGCGACAACCTGGTATTACCGCTACGACGGCAACGGCAACCTGATGGAGATGACGCCGAATGGCACGAGTCCCGCCAACGGCGCGATTCGCTACACATATGATGTGGCGAACCACTTGAACAAGGCTGAAACCTACAGTGGCTCAGCCTACGCCACATTGGCCCAAATGGCATATGATGGCCTCGGCAATCGCGCGAGGTTGGTAGGCTGGGTGGGCGGAATCGCTTACACGACAACTTACGCCAGCCGCATTGCGGGCAAGATTGAACTACTGCAAGCGACCACGGGCGCAAACACGACGACGTATCTCAATGGCGTCGCTCAAATCGGCGAGTTCGGAACGCAGACCGCGTATTATCTGGTCGATGGCGTGGGCAGCGTGCGGCAAGTCGTCGATCAGAACGCGAGCGTCGTCTTCGCGCGCTGGTACGATCCCTTCGGGCAGATCATCAAACAGAACGGCGGCGGGGATGCGTTGTACGGCTATCTCGGCGCGCAGTTTGATCGCCTCAGTGGCTTGTTGTACATCAATGGCGCGTACTATGATCCCGTGACGGGACGCTTCTTGTCGCCGCGCGGCGGTGGAGCGAACCCGTATGTACCGCTTGGTGGGGCGGCCCTCGCGCCGATCTTGATCCTCGCGCTGTTGGGACGTCGCAAGAAAGGCAAGATTTGGACCGGCTGGTTGGTCATCGCTATGATGGCGAGTGTGGGGCTGACGGTGGCAGGCTGTAACATGCCTGACCCACAGAATAAGCCGCCAACAACGGCAGCTCCATTACCCAAGCTTACGCGAGAGCCTACCGCAACCCCGGTGAAAAATTCGCCAGCGACGACAATGCCACCATCACGAGTGCCGTTGCAGCCGACGCCACCACAATGCCCAACAGCGCCGTCAACACCGACGCTGGGGCCCAGTGAAGTTTTAGACGATTCAGCTACACGCGCTTCAATTGTATATCAGGCCGTCGTAAGCTATCACGGTGATCTACCGGTAGAATTTGTACTTGCAATTGCAGCAGCTGAATCTGGTGCAGATTTTGGTTGGGATAACACCGTAAATGGCGATGGTATTATGCAAGTCACTGTTCTTAGTGGGCACCATGAGAATCATGGGGCATATACTAACACCCGTGCTGGAATAGAGGCAAATATACAAGACGGGATTGATGTACTAAACGATTGGCACCGACAACTTGCAAATGGAATTGGGGACTATCAATCTGGGTTATTTGATGATCTTGCAAACGCAAGTGTGATCCGCACAGCGCTGCATTACAATGGAGGGTACAAGCCAATTGACATGTACGCTCGCAAGAAAGGTGGCGTTCCAGATTATCTAGCACGAGTCGCCAAACAATTGGAAAATACGGTTCCAAGCACGTTTGGAGTATCTAATACTGGATTAGTTGACGAATTGCGCACGGCGCAAGCACGCGTAGATCAAGAAATTGCGAACTACTTCACGACTCCAACACCGGCACCTTAAGAGGCAAAATCATGACTATTCATACACTTGTGCGACGTTGGCTACTGATTGTGGGAATGTGCATCACAATAATTGTGGTATCGAGTTGCAGTCAATCCGCGCGTTTTGGCATTGTATTCATATCAGATCGCGATGGTAATTTTGAAATCTACCGCATGACCAGCGATGGTCAGAATGTTGAACGGTTAACGAATACACCTGATACCAGAGAGCAAGCCGCGGTGGTCTCACATGACGGGCATAAGATAGCCTTTGATCGAGGTGGAGTTCGTGTTGAACGAGACATATACTCATTGAGCGTCGATACCAATGCCGTGACACAATTAACGAACGAAGTCGGTTACGATATAGCAGAAGCATGGTCACCTGACAATAAACAAATAGCCTTTGTCAGTGACCGCGAGGATGGCTATTATCGTCTATATTTGATGAACTCGGATGGTTCAAATCAAAGATATATCGCATTATCAACTGATTCAGAACGTGATGTAACAAATGTAGCCTGGTCGCCAGATGGGCGTTATATCGTCTACGGGACGAGCGAACATATTTACGCCCAGCAAGTTTTGACACCTACTTTGTTTATCGCT
>PMCF01000064.1 GCA_003154115.1 Anaerolineae bacterium | reverse complement strand
GTGCAAAATGTGCTGACTACGGACAGTTAGCTGACCATAAGCGTCCGTCATTGTTAATTGATCATTGTTCATTGTCATCCATTCGTCGCGCAAAACGCTCATGTAGACGAGGTCCCAACGGCGGCCGTCGCGCAACAACATGCCGCGCATCCGTCCTTCCATGACGAACCCCGTCTTGAGGTAGGACTTGATGGCGCGCTCGTTGTACGAGAAGACATTTAGTTGGATGCGCTGCAGGTTCAACTCACTAAAGCCATAGCGCAGCATCACCCGCATCGCGTCCGTGCCATATCCGTTGTCGCGATAAGCCGGATCGCCGATGCCAATGCCGACAAACGTATCGCCGTGCTGCCAGTTAATCCCATCGAAAGCGACAAACCCGATGAGATTGTCGTCGGCCAGCGTGCGCACGGAAAGCTCGATGGTATTGGGATCCTCACTCTGCTGCTTCTCGATTGCCTCTCTGATCTTCTTAGCCCGATTGGGCAGATGCGGACGACTATCCAACTGCCGCAAGTATTCGGAATCCATGTCCCAGCGCGCAAGCGCCGCAACATCCGTTTCTGCATTCATTGCGGCGAGTCGCACCAGGTTGCCGGTAAATAAATTGCTATCCATTTGCGCTGTTCCTTCTTGAAGCCTTTTGCATCGACCATTGCCATTTGTCATTGTTCATTGCTTCCCACTCTTCCCGCAGCAGTCCCATGTAAATCTCATCCCAGCGCCGGCCGTCGTAGGCCCAGGCTTGGCGTTCATGGCCCTCATGGCGGAACCCGCACTTCTCATAGGAGCGCATGGCTCGCTCGTTGCCTTCCAGAAAACTCAGCGAGACGCGCTGCAAGTTGAGTTCGTCAAAAGCATAGCGCAGCAGAACACGCAACGCATCCGTGCCATAACCCTTGCCCCAGTACTCGCGCTCGCCGATGTTGATGCCCATGAAGGCGTCACGGTGCGGCCAGAAGATCGTGTACAAGCCGATCAAGCCGATCAAACGATCATCCCTCCGCGTACGGATAGCGAAGCCGTGCAAATCAATCGGTCGATCTTCCAGTGCGCGCTTCACATTCTTCGGCAACATTGGCAGAGCCGGCTCAGTGTGCGCCAGCCGCCAGAACTGCGAATCGTGCAACCAGCGGGCGATGATCTCGGCAGCGGTGTCGGGATTCACCGCCGCTAAACGAGTAAGTTGTCCGGTGAGAATATCCATAGGTTAATCTGATGAGTGATAAGTGACGAGTGAATAATCAGCGATGATTGTCCACGCTTCACGCATCACTTTTCACTCGTCACGCTTCTTCCACTCATCCCGCAACAGTCCCAACATCACGGCATCCCAACGCTTGCCGTCACGCTGAATAGCCTGCCGCCGCCGCACTTCGCTGACAAAGCCGGCCCGTTCGAAAAAGCGGATCGCGCCGGTGTTATATTCCACCGTCGAAGCCGCCAGCCGGTAAAGGTTCAGTTCATCGAACGCGTAACGCAGCAGCATGCGGAGCGTTTCTGTGCCGTACCCCTTGCCTCGATCGTTTCGATCTCCTAATCCGATCTGCAATGAGCCGGTGGCATGCGTCCACTCGATGCGGTACAGCCGCGCCTGGCCAATCAGCCGATCGTCTTCTTTGAGCCGAACGGCAAAGTTAAAGGCAGTGTGTTTCTCCGCGTCTTTGTCCATTTCTTCGTACTGCTTCTTGATCTGCGCGGGTGACAGCGGCTTAGCGATGTCAGCGCTGAGCAAGCGCAGGTATTCCGGATCGTGCGTCCACCTCGACACAAGTTCTGCGTCGCGATCGGCATCGGGCGGCGCGAAGCGAATCAGTTGACCTTCGAAAAGTTGATCAGTCAGCATGATGAGTTCCTTTTGCATATGTCATTGTGAGGAGCAGTTTCCCGCGCTTCGCAATGACGACGGCAGAAGATCGGCGGCGATGGCATCTCGTCACACACCGCCGATCTCCCTTCAGCTAGGTTGATCGTCGGTGACGAGTTGCTTACCCGTCAGCGCCAAAAACACTTCTTCCAGACTCGATACGTGGCCGTTGTTGGAAACCTTCTTCTTCAAATTCGCCGGCGTGTCCAACGCCACGATGTTACCGCCGTCGATGATGGCGATGCGATCGCACAACTCGTCGGCTTCGTACATGTCATGCGTCGTGAGTACGATCGTCGTGTCGTGCGTGTCGCGCAGTTCACGCACAAAGGCTTGCACCTCGCGCTTCGAACGCGGATCGAGTCCGGTGGTGGGCTCGTCGAGCAGCAGGACAACCGGGTGGGAGAGGAGCGCGCGGGCGATGGCGACTTTTTGCTGCATGCCGCGCGACATCTCCTCCATCGGCCGAACGAACGACTTCGACTGGAGACCTAAGCGAGTGAGGATCGTCGCAGCTGTGGCGCGGGCCTCGCTACCGTTCAGTCCATATAAGCGCGCCCCGTACAAGAGATTCTCCATGGGCGACAATTTCTTGAAGAAACTCGCCTCCACGGAGACGCGATTGATCAGGCGCTGCACGGCCAGCGGTTCTTTCTGCACGTCATGACCGAAGACGCTGATCGCGCCGCCGTCCGGCACCAGCAACGTCGCCAGCAGGCGGATCAAGGTCGATTTGCCGCTGCCATTGGGTCCCAACACACCGAAGATTTCGCCGCGCCGCACGTCGAACGAGATGCGGTTGACAGCGATGGTTGGCGGGATCGAACCGGTGGAACGCGGCCAGAACGATCGGGGGGATGAACCTCCAAAGGTCTTATAGGCGGACTGTACACTTAAGGCGACTGCAGTATTCATCTTTCCTCCTCCAAAGTTCGGGCAAAACAAAAAGAGCCGTGAGATCAATCTCCACGGCCCTGTGAGTGACGACATCTCGTCGCAGCCCCTTGCAGGGGACAAACAAAAAGGCCGTGGGGAGCACGCCCACGGCCTTTAGAATCTACTGATTCTGTCTACCGAGCAACAGGCGCACTCCGATAAGGCAAAGCATCCACCACGCCACCAGAAACGGTGCAGGCGCAGAACATGCTTTTGGTGATGATGCTGTTAGCCATTTGGGTGCGCTTCCTTTCCTAAATTTGTACAACGTTCGCATATTACCACAAGTTACAATTGCGTGTCAATATCTTTTGGTATGAATTTGGTCTTTTGCTGTGTCAATACTCAAGCCGGTCGCGTGATCTGCTCCAGCCAGGCCAGCCACGCGTAGGCTTCAGCATCGGTCGTGCCACACATTTCCAGCGAAGGCTGGAGGCTGAGGCAGACAGTAGGCCGATCGGGTTGGCCGAAGATCTGGCAGAGGTTGTCGCTGGTGAGCTGGGCGCAGCGGTTGCCGGCCGGTTTGCCGTGGGGCAGGCCCGGGATAGCTGATGAGATCGATGGCACGATACAGCACGCGCCACAGCCCACGCGACAGTCCATCATCAGAACGAGGCCAGCGCCTCAGCCCGATCGCGATAAACCTCAAACGCCGCGTTCAGGCCCGCCATCTCCAGCAATTTTTCAACCCGCGGCCGAGGATTGAGCAGTTTCAGTTGGGCATGAGCGCCGGCCGGCCGATCGCGCTGTACGGCGTGATACGCATCCCAGCCCGCGCCCGGATCCGGCGGCACCTCACCGGCGAGAGTTTTGCTGATACTGTGCAAAGCGACCAGGCCCGCACTGCTCATATAATTGACGTGCTGCAAGTCCAATAACATGTATTGCGTCTCGGCCGCATGGAGTTCTTGCGCCTTGGCGATCAGCACGCGATAGTTGGAGCCGTCCACATCGCCATCCGGCGCGAGGATCGTTATCGGCACTCTGCCCTGAACAGATTCAACTGAGAAGTTCATTGAGTTCCTCCTCGTGATTGCGAAATAATATGATACTTGATCAAAGTCAAATCGTTGCCGTGAGCGGTGGTCACACGATGTTGGACGTCATCCATCACTTTGCGTGTCAGATAAATACCCAAGCCGCCCGGGGGTCGATCGTCAAACGGTATAGACAGATCGGGGGGCGGCCTGGTCGTCGGATCAAAGGGCGGCGCTTGATCGCACAGTTGAATGATCAAGGCATCGCCCCGGGTTGACACGTCAATCTCGATCGAGCCAGCTTGACCCTGATAACCATGTTCGATAATGTTGGTGACCATTTCATCCACGGCCAATACGACGTTAGGAATCGCCGCCGGCACAACGTTCAAGCGCGTGGCAATGTCTTCGACAAAGTCACGGATTGCGCTCAGGTTGTCCAATTGTGCGTCCATCCGCAGTGAATAGGTCATTGGGGTGAGCCAACTTTACCGACACAAACGCCCGCCTTACTCCACGTCGGGCGGCAGCTCGCGTTCTTTCTGCCCGATGAAGATCAGCGATTCCAGATCGCCGCTGTCTTCCGGGCTGTAGCGAGCGACGACGGCCCGGACTTGATCGAGGTCCTGGGGAGTAGCCCAGCCGAGCATAGTAGTCATATCACCGACGTCACGGCCACGATTGGCCGCCAATTTGAGCAGCACCAGATAGGGCAAACTGATCACGGGATAACCCGCTTGATCATTGCGGACCTGCGCCAGGGCTTCCATAAGCCACGGGTAACGGCCAAACAACACATCCACTTCTACCCCATCGGGCGAAACCATAAGATACCCTGGCACCGCGAGGCGAGACACAACCTTATACCCCGCCTGCTTGAGTCGCTCAACCGCTTCCGGGCCATCGGAAGCACACACAAGAATATCCAAGTCCTTGGTCATGCGCTCAGGCATATAGGCCCGTGTCGCCACACCGCCAATAATGACCCACTTAATGCCTGAAAGAATCAAGCGGAAATCGGGCCACGGATGCATAGCCGTCCTCCTCAGCATGAATTCAACGCTGCTGCCAGTTCCCGGGCGCACCCGACGGCGGCTCATGTCGATCAAGACATGCCGCATCTGTCGAGGTGTGAGGTTGCCGTCGGGCGCGATTTGGGCAATGGCGGGCGGAATGGGTCGAGTCACCATAGATTGATCTTACCACATGCTGTTTCAAAAATTTAGCCAGAAACCTGCATGCACCGATCGCGCTTCCTCTTCCAGGGCCGGGCCAAAAACTTCGATCGGACGGCCACCATGCGCAAAAACATCTCGACACGAAAGCAGCAGTTTGTCCGGTGAATCGCCGGTCATAGCATATAGTCCCTCTTCGCTCAAGGCGTAGACCACCCGCCCCACCCCGCCCCAGAAGATCGCACCGGAGCACATCGGGCATGGTTCAGTGCTGGTGTACAACGTGCAGTGCGCCAGGACTTCGGGCGTGAAGGACTGCGAAGCCACCCGTATCAAGTTGAGTTCGGCGTGTCCCGTGCAGTCCTGTGCCGTCGTAACGGTGTTCTCAGCTTCGAGCAGGACGGCGCCTTGCTCGTCGGCTAACAGCGCACCGAAGGGATGATTACCGTGCTCACGCGCACGGCAGGCCACGTTGATCGCTTGACGAAGAAGATTCAGGTCGAGATCGTTCATTCCGAACCGTCCTGTGCCAACAATGGCTTCTGCAAGAAATACATGCAATGATCGGACTTTGCCGGTAGATCGTCTAGCTGTCCGAAAACCGTGTAACCCAATTTCTGGTAAAACGGCAGCGCCTGAAAACTCATCGTATCCAGAAAAGCGTGATGGCAACCGCGCCGCACGGCTTCGGCTTCGGCGGTTTCAATCAGACGCGTGCCCCAGTCTTGACCGCGCACTGCTTCGTCCAACCATATGATGTCGATGCGCAGCCAGCCCCACCACGTCAGGCCCAGGATACCGCCCAGCAATTTGCCATCTGCATCGCGCAACAGCACTGCCAGCCGTTGAGTGTTGTATGGCGGCGCAAATCTCAAGTTATACGTCGCCAGCCCGTCCTCGATAAAGCGTACGTCGTCAGGATCAGGCTGATCGGTCAGGGTGATGGATGCGGTCATTCACCCACCCGATTGCGCAGCACGCCGATCTTCTCAATTTCCACTTCCACCACATCGCCCGGTTTCAGGAACTCCGGCGGCTTGCGCGCAAAGCCTACGCCGCTGGGCGTCCCCGTGGCGATGATGTCGCCTGCATCCAGCGTCATGCCGCGCGATAAGATAGCAATGATGTCGGGCACGCGGAAGATCATCACTGCGGTGTTGGCGTTCTGCTTGACGACACCATTGACCCGGCAGATCACTTGCAGGTGTTGCGGATCGGGAATTTCATCCGTTGTGACGATCCACGGTCCCAACGGACACGCCCCGTCCAGACTCTTGCCCTTGAAGAATTGGCTGTGATTGGCTTGCAGATCGCGGGCGGACACATCGTTGAGGCAGGTGTAGCCAAACACGTGATCGTACGCCTGCTCGATCGGGATGTTCTTGCCGCCCCGACCGATGATCACGCCGAGTTCGGCTTCCCAATCGATCTGCTCGCTCACCGTGGGATCAAAGGGAATAGCGCCCTCATGCCGATTGATGGTGTGCGTCGCCTTGGTGAAGAACACCGGATGCTGATGCTGTTTGTATTCGCGGCCGCGGGCCTCAGCCGACTCCTTCGCATGCTCGGCGTAGTTCAACCCCAGGCACATCACGTTGCGACGCGGATGAGGAATGGGCGCGAGCAAAGTAATATGATCGATCGGGATAGCGTCAGGCGCAGCCCCGATCGCGGCACGGGATCGATCGAGCATGACCGGGCCGCCATCGATCAAACTCAGCATATCCGGCGCGATGGCCGACAGATCGACCACGCCCAACGGCTCTACTGCTCCGATCGACACACGGCTCCCTGAGAGATACGTGACCAGTTTCATAGCGCTCCTTTCCCCGTCAGACTAGCCGCGATACTAACATGGCGGCCTAGCCGCGTCAACTCAGCGGGCATTTGCCCAGCCATTCTCAATATGAAAACAATTGACGCNNACGGATCCAAATTGAGAACTGCTGGCATTTGCCGACTGGTGACTTACATATTACAATCAAATCAATCTGCCGCGCGGGGAAAATGATGGCTAACCTGGAAGACCTCTTGAAGGACTTAAAAATCGATCCAGCCTTGGAAGACCCCAAGCTGTTCATCAATCGCGAGCTCAGTCAATTAGAATTCTTTCGGCGCGTGTTGGAAGAAGCGCAAGACCTCAACAACCCCTTGCTGGAGCGGATCAAGTTTCTGTCCATCGTCGGTTCCAATCTGGACGAATTCTTCATGGTGCGCGTGGCCGGCTTGAAGCAGCAGGTGAGCGCGGGCATCATCGATACCACGCCCGATGGCATGACGCCCGCCGAGCAGCTGGCCGCCATTCGCCGCGCCGCTGCCAAGCTGACGATGGATAGCCGCGCTTATCTGCAAAAGCAGCTCATGCCCGAACTCGATCAGGCGGGCATTCATATTCTGGATTATGCGGCGTTGACCGATAAACAGAAAGCCAAAGTCGACGAGTATTTCGATCAGGTGGTGTATCCCGTTTTGACGCCGCTGGCGGTTGATCCCGGGCGCCCCTTTCCGCATATTTCCAACCTCAGCCTTAACCTCGCCATCATGATCCGCGACCGCAAGGGCAATGAACGCTTCGCCCGCGTTAAAGTGCCCGACACGTTTTCGCGCTTCACGCCGATCAAGGCCTCGTCAGGCGGCACACGCAAAGACGGCACCGCGCCGTATCATCATTACTTTGTGTGGCTCGAGCAGATTATCGCCGCGCACATCGGCAAGCTATTTCCCGGCGTGGAGGTACTGGAAGCGCACCCGTTCCGTGTCGTCCGCGACGCCGACATCGACATTCAAGAGTTGGAAGCGATGGATTTGCTGGAGAGCATGGAGGAGAGTGTGCGCCAGCGCCGCTTCGGCACGGTGGTCAAGGTCACCGTCAATACCGCCATGCCCACGCACATGCGCCAGATTCTGATCGAGAACCTGGAGATGGATTACCACGATCTGTACGCGGCCGACGGGCCATTGGGCCTGAGCAACTTGATGGGCCTGTACAGCATCGATCGCTACGATCTGAAAGACGCGCCCTTTATCCCGGCCTTGCCAGCACCCCTGAAAGGCAAGACCTACAACGGCGATATCTTTGGCGCCATCCGGCGGCAGGATATTCTCCTGCACCATCCGTATGACTCG
Source organism: Anaerolineae bacterium (assembly GCA_003154115.1). Lineage (GTDB taxonomy): Bacteria > Chloroflexota > Anaerolineae > Fen-1058 > Fen-1058 > Fen-1058. Next base: position 7,298 of record PMCF01000064.1, on the reverse strand, counting down.
TTCAAACCCGTGATCGATTTTCTGCGCGCGGCGGCCACTGATCCCGATGTGTTAGCCATCAAACAGACCTTGTATCGCGTGGGACGCAACTCGCCCGTGGTAGAAGCCCTGTTGGACGCCAGCGAAAACAACAAACAAGTGGCCGTGCTGGTGGAGCTGAAAGCGCGCTTCGACGAAGAAAGCAACATCGGCTGGGCCCGCCGTCTGGAATCGGAAGGGGTGCACGTGGTGTACGGCCTGCTCGGCCTCAAGACGCATTCCAAGATTGCGCTGGTCGTGCGCAAGGAGGGCGACGGGATTCGCCGCTATGTGCATCTGGCGACGGGCAACTACAACGCCGTCACTGCTACGCTTTACACGGATATTGGCTTCTTTACCGTTGATGAAGAGATCGGCGCGGATGCCACCGACCTGTTCAACTACCTCACCGGCTATTCGATGAAGACCGACTATCGCAAGCTGCTGGTGGCCCCGATCAATCTACGCGCCCGCATGACCGAGTTGATCCTGCGCGAGATCGATCATCAGCGCAAGCACAAGAACGGCCAGCTCATCTTCAAAATGAATTCGCTGGTGGACAAAGCGATGATTCAACTGCTCTACGAAGCCTCGCAAGCCGGCGTCAAAGTCGATCTTCTGGTGCGCGGCATTTGCTGCCTGCGCCCCGGCCTGCCCGGCATCAGCGAAAACATCCGGGTCATCAGCATCGTAGGCCGTTTCCTGGAACACAGCCGCGTCTTCTACTTTCACAACAATGGCAGTGAAGAAATCTTCGTGGGCAGCGCCGACTTGATGCCGCGCAATATCGATCACCGGGTGGAAGTGCTGTTCCCCTTGGAGAACCCCGAACTCATCCGGTACGTACGTGACGAAATTCTGGCCGTCTATCTGGCCGACAACGTCAAAGCCCGGCGCTTGCTGCCCGACGGCGCATACGAGCGCATCAAGCCCAAGGGCGATCAACCGGTGATCAACAGCCAAGCCTGGTTGATCAGCCACCGCCCCCGGCATCCCTACATCGAAGACGTTTGATCGATACCGCGTCAGTCCGCCACAAAACCGATCGGGAAGCTAAACCCGATCGGTTTTCTTTTCCTCCGGCACTACTCACCCAAATGCCCCACTTCAACACCTTACCCGGACAGGTTATGTTGTGCAAATTGCATATTGACAAGGATAGAAAACTGTTATAAACTACTGACAGCGTTGTCGTTATCGCTGACGACATCGTTGTTTGAAACCTCTTAGGCTAATCTAGAGCATCTTGCCTAAAGGCCCGCTGTCCGCCCAGACGTTCTTACTTTCTAGAAGAGACGACTTCATGCACGTGACGTTGCAGGATGTTGCCAAAGCGGCCGGAGTATCCCCCAAGACAGTTTCGCGCGTGGTGAACAACCAGGGCGAAATTAGCGACGTCACCCGCCAACGTGTGCAAACCGCTATCGAGCAGCTGGGCTATCGGCCTAACATCCTCGCGCGCAGTTTGGTCAATCAACGCACCAACAGTCTCGCCGTGGTCGCCTGGGGCATTGACTACTACGGCCCTTCGCGCACCCTGGTTGGTATCGAGCACCAATCGGACGAATTAGGCTATTCGCTGTTTCTCAGTCTTCAGGCCCACCCCGATAACGGCTATCTCCATATCGATCGAATTTTGGATGGCCTGGTCGCCCGGCGTGTCGATGGCCTCATCTGGGCCGTTCCCGAGGTCGGCGGCAACCGCATGTGGATCGACTCCGATCGACTGAAGCGCCTCCCTCCGATTGTTTTTCTCAGCATGGCAGCCCGTCCCGGCCTGGTCAGTGTGTCGGTGGACAATCGCTACGGCGCAAGGCAGGCCGTGCAGCATCTCATCACGCAGGGACGGAAGAGGATCGGTTTAATCACGGGCCCACTCGCCTGGTGGGAAGCGCGCGAGCGCTATGCGGGCTGGCAGGAAATGCTGTGTGAACATGGCATGGAGCCGACGCCCTCACTCGTCGTCGAGGGCGACTGGTCGGCGGCCAGCGGCGCACGCGCGATGCGCGCCCTGCTCGAACGCGAACCGACGATTGATGCCGTATTCGTGTGCAGCGATCAAATGGCGCAAGGCGCGTTGGGCGTGGTCCACCGATTAAACCGCTGCATTCCGCAAGACCTGGCCGTCGTGGGATTTGACAACATCCCCGAATCGGAATTCTTCTGGCCGCCGCTCTCCACGGTCTATCAAAACCTGATCGAGGTGGGTTGTACCGCCGTGCAGAAGTTACACCAGATCATTGAAGCCCAACGCAAAGCAGAACCCTACTCAATTGAAAGCGCGATCCTGACACCTGAGTTAGTGATACGCGAGAGTTCGATGACGGCTGGCTAAGGCGTTCGTCTACATTAGAAGGGGAACCAGATGCAATATCTTGAATTGGGCCGCACCGGATGGAAAGTTTCGGCAGTGAGTTTTGGCGCATGGGCCATCGGCAGCGCGTGGGGCGCGGTGGATGATACTGAATCGCTGAATGCTTTGCGCCGCGCGGTCGATCTGGGCGTGAACTTCTTCGATACCGCCGATGTGTACGGCGACGGTCACAGCGAACGCTTATTGGCACAGCTCAAACGCGAACGTAAAGAGGAAATTCACATCGCCACGAAGGCCGGTCGGCGCTTGGATCCGCACATCGCCAGCGGCTACAACCGTGAGAACCTCACAGCGTTTGTCGAGCGCAGTTTGAAAAATCTGGAGACGGACACGATCGATCTGGTGCAGCTGCACTGCCCGCCGACCGATGTGTATTACATGCCCGAAGTCTTTGGCGTGCTCGACGAGCTGGTGCAGCAAGGCAAGCTGCGCCATTACGGCGTCAGCGTGGAACGCGTGGAAGAAGCGCTAAAGGCGATCGAGTATCCAGGTATGCAGTCGGTGCAGGTCATCTTCAACATCTTCCGACAGCGTCCCGCCGATTTGTTCTTCGCGCGCGCGCAGCAACTCAAAGTTGGTATTCTGGCGCGCCTGCCGTTGTCGTCGGGGATGCTGGCAGGCAAGATGACGCGATCGAGCACGTTTTCGTCTGACGATCATCGGCAGTTCAATCGGCACGGTGAATCGTTCAATCGGGGTGAGACGTTCTCCGGCGTCGATTATGATCTCGGGCTCGATGTGGTAGAAGAGCTGCGTCCCCTCGTACCGCAAGGCTGGACGATGGCGGAGTTTGCGCTACGCTGGATTCTGATGTTCGACGCGGTGACGTGCACGATTCCGGGCGCGAAGCGTCCTGCGCAGGTGGAAGACAATTGCCGCGCCGCTGATCTGTCGGCCATCTCGGCTGAGACAATGGCGAAGGTGCGCCAGATTTACGAGCAGCGCATCAAGCCGCAAGTGCACAACTACTGGTAATTCGGAATAAAACCTTTTTCATCTTAAACATCAAACGCGAGAGGACACGATCATGAATAAGCCTACATTAGGAGTCATCGTTGGCAATCGTGGTTTCTTTCCGGATCATCTGGCCGACACTGGCCGCCAAACGATCTTGAAAGTATTGGAAGAAGAAGGCATCAATGCCGTCGCGCTGACGCCGGAAGACAGCAAATTCGGCAGCTGCGAGAATAACAACGATGCGCACAAGCTGGCCGATCTGTTTAAGGCACACCGGGCCGAGATCGACGGCGTACTGCTCACGCTCCCCAATTTCGGCGAAGAGCGGCCGATTGCGAATACGCTGCGCTGGGCCGGGTTGGATGTGCCCGTGCTGGTACAGGCCACGCCCGATGACGCGACGATGATGACCATCGCCGATCGGCGTGATTCGTTTTGCGGCAAGATGTCGGCGTGCAATAATCTGTATCAGTACGGCATCAAGTACACGTTGACCACGCGCCACACGGTCGATCCGACCAGCGAAAGTTTCCGTGCGGACCTGCGCCGCTTCGTCAGCACGGCGCGCGTGGTGCGCGGCTTGAAGGGCGCGCGCATTGGCGCCATCGGCGCGCGGCCGACGGCGTTCAACACCGTGCGCTACAGCGAGAAGCTGTTGGAGCGCACCGGCATCTCGGTCGATACGCTGGATCTCTCGGAAGTGTTTGGCCGCGCGGCGCGCTTGAAGGCCGACGATGCTCAGCTCAAGGCGAAGCTCGACGAAGTGAAGGCTTACGTCCCCGTCCAGAACACGCCGAGTGAGTCGCTCGTCCGCATTGCGAAGCTGGCCGTGGTGATCGAAAACTGGATGAAGGAAAACGAATTGGTCGCCAGTGCGCTGCAATGCTGGACCTCGATGGAAGAATTCTACGGCGTGGTGCCTTGCACCTTGATGAGCATGATGAGCAACTCGCTTCTGCCGTCGGCCTGCGAGACCGACATTGCGGGTGTGGTCGGCATGTACGCGATGGTCCTCGCCTCGGGGACGCCCAGCGCCATCGTGGATTGGAACAACAACTACGCCGATGATCCCGATAAGGGCGTGATCTTCCACTGCTCGAATCTGCCGAAGGACATCTTCGTCGACGATCCGATCGCGCCGAATGATATTCCGGTGATGGATTATCAGGCCATCATCGCGGGCACCGTGGGCCGCGACAGCACCTATGGCACGGTGGTCGGCCGCGTGAAAGCCGCGCCGTTCACCTACTGCCGCGTCTCGACCGATGACTTCAAGGGCAAGATGCAGGCTTACGTCGGCCAGGGTGAACTCACCAACGATCCGCTCAAGACCTTCGGCGGTTACGGCGTGGTGAAAGTGCCGAACCTGCAGAAACTATTGGCCCACATTTGCGAGAACGGCTTCGAGCATCATGTCGCCGTGAATCTGTCGCAAACCGCCGACGCGGTTAACGAAGCGTTGAGCAAGTATCTGGGCTGGGACGTTTACTACCACAAGGGATAGCGATGAAAGACCTCGGAGGCGCTTCGCGAAACCTCCGAGGTCTGGACCGGAAATTTATGGAACCGATCTGGATCGACTGGACAAAGCGGCTGCAAGCGCTGGCGCAAACTGGATTGACGTACGCCGAAAGTCCGTACGATGTGGAGCGCTACGAAGAGGTGCGCCATATCGCGGCGGAGATCGCGGCCAACCGATCGGATGCCGCGCTCCCGCAGGTGCTCGATCTGTTTTCGCACGACACCGGCTATACCACGCCCAAAGTGGATGTGCGCGGCGTGATCTTTCACAATGATGCGCTGCTGCTGGTGCGTGAACGTTCCGATGGCCGCTGGACGCTGCCGGGCGGTTGGGCCGATGTGGGCGAAGCGCCCAGTGAATGTGTGGTGCGCGAAGTCTTTGAAGAATCGGGCTTTCAAGTGCGCGTCAAGAAACTGCTGGCCGTGTACGATCGCAGCAAACATCCACACGAGCCGCCGTTTCCGTTTCACGTCTACAAGCTGTTTTTCTGGTGCGAGATTTTTGGCGGAGAAGCGACGCGCAGCAATGAGACGGACGAAGTGGGCTTCTTCACGCGCGATGTCATTCCACCGCTGTCGCTGACCCGCGTGACGCCGGAGCAAATCGATCGGGTGTTTGCGCACCACCAACATCCCGAATGGCCCACGGATTTTGACTGACAACCTAACCATCGTTATTGCGAGCCGCACAGCGGCGAAGCAATCTGCCTTGACCGATAATGAGATTGCTTCGTCGGCCTACGGCCTCCTCGCAATGACGCCATATGAGGACTGCTATGCCGGAATTAGAACTCAAACTCGTTCGCATCAAGAATCTGCTCGCCAAACATCAAGCCGAGGCTTTGCTGTTGCAGCGCGTCAGCAGTTTTGCCTGGGCCACGTGTGGCGCGGCCTCGTATATCAACACCGCCAGCACCACCGGCGTGGGATCACTCCTCATCACGCCCCAGGGCCGGTATCTGATCACCGACAACATCGAAGCGCCGCGCTTCGAGAAGGAAGAGAAACTCGCCGCACAGGGTTGGGAGTTTCGGGTCGCGCCCTGGTACAAGGCGAATCCTGCCATTGCGGAATTGACGAACGGATTGAAACTCGCGGCCGATGGCCCCTACCCCGGCGCGATCGATCTATCCAACGAGATGGCGCGGCTGCGCGCCAACCTGCTGTCCGAAGAAGATGCGCGCTATCGCGCGCTGAGCAAGTTGTGCGCCGAAGCGATGGAGGCCGCCATCCGCGCGGTGCGGCCGGGCCAATCGGAATACGAGATCGCCGCCCTGCTCGATCGAGAAACACGGGCGCGCGGCGTTCAACCGATCGTCAATCTCATCGCCACCGACGAGCGCATCTTCAATTTCCGCCATCCGCTGCCGTTCGGCAAGAAGCTGCAAAAGTACGCCATGCTGGTGTTGTGTGGACGACAGCACGGGCTGGTGACTTCGATCACGCGCCTGGTTCACTTTGGGCGCTTGCCCGCTGAAGTGCGGCAGAAGATGGAAGGTGTGGCGCGCATCGACGCGGCCTTCATCGCGGCCACGCGACCGGGCCGCACGCTGGGCGAGGTCTTTAAGCGCGCGACGGATGAGTATCGTGCCGTGGGATTCCCTGATGAATGGCAGGTGCATCATCAAGGCGGACCGGCCGGTTACGAGCCGCGCGAATACGTCGGTTTACCCAACTCGCCCGACACCGTCGAAGTGGGACAAGTCTACGCGTGGAACCCGTCGATCACCGGCGCGAAATCGGAAGATACCGTTTTGATCGGCCCCAGTGGCAATGAAGTCATGACCGAAATTCCCGGCTGGCCAATGTTGAAGATTGAAGTCGATGGTCAGACCGTTCAGCGCCCGGCGATTCTGGAAGTTAACTAACGACGAACCACTAACCGCCCAACAACTTCAAATCGTAGGAGACGACCATGAATCGCAACGATACCCAAAAAGCAATTGAGAGCGGAAAGACTGCGCTTGGCATCGAGTTCGGCTCGACTCGTATCAAGGCGGTGTTGATCGGTGAGGATCATGCGCCGATCGCATCGGGAGGCCATGAGTGGGAAAACCGGTACGAAAACGGCATCTGGACATACAGTCTCGAAGATGTTTGGAAAGGCCTGCAGGACAGCTATCGGAATCTTAGCAACGAGGTTCTTGAGAAGTACAACACCCCGCTCCAGACCGTTGGCGTCATCGGCTTCAGCGGCATGATGCACGGTTACCTGGCGTTCGATAAGGACGGGAATCTGCTCGCCCCGTTTCGTACCTGGCGAAACACCATCACCGGACAGGCCGCAGAGAAACTCACCGATTTGTTCCAATTCAATATTCCCCAGCGTTGGAGCATTGCCCATCTCTACCAAGCGATATTGAACAAGGAGCCGCATGTCAAGGACATTCACCATCAGACCACCCTGGCAGGCTATGTCCATTGGAAA
>PMCF01000270.1 GCA_003154115.1 Anaerolineae bacterium | reverse complement strand
TCAACATGTTAGCGAACAGTACAAAAATGGGCGAGTTTCTCAGGACGCCGTGTTAGCCCGCTGCCAGTCTAGAACACGTAATGCGTTTATGCGGCAATCGCGTGAGCCTTCACTTCGCGGTTCAACCGACTGGCAAGCGCATCTGCCGTCACATCCAGATCGTAATCCATTTGCAGACCCAGCCAAAACTGTGGCGACATCTGGAAATAGCGCCCAAGCCGCAACGCCGTATCCGCCGTAACACTCCGTTTCCCCAAGACAATTTCATTGATGCGGCGAGGCGGCACGCCAATGTCGAGCGCCAAGCGATTCTGACTCAGACTCATGGGCTTGAGAAATTCTTCAAGTAACACTTCACCGGGATGAACCGGTTTCAGGTCTTTTTTAGCCATGCTGTTCTCCCCTTAATGGTAATCCACAATCTCTACATTGTGAGCATCGCCAGCGTTCCAGTCAAAGCAAATGCGCCATTGATCGTTAATGCGAATACTGTATTGACCCGCGCGATCCCCCGATAATTTCTCTAGCCGGTTGGCAGGTGGTACCCGCAAATCCTGCAGAGTCGCCGCGCGATTGAGCATACGCAGTTTGCGCAGCGCCACTTGTTGAATGTCTGACGGGAGTTTCTGCGACCGTTCGCGGTTAAAGATCTTCTCGGCTTCTTTGGACTTGAACGATCTGATCATGGAGGGATTGTATAACGCGAGGCGTTAAACGTCAACTCATGCGAGCGCGGTGCAATGCCTTTGCCGCGACGAGCGGGCTAACGGCCCCGGCGTCAGCCGCATGCCACCCACATGATCGACAACCGTTGAAAATGACGCTCAACTGCCGCAGCTGGGCGGGTCGGGTGCACGCCGTGTTGGGCGCTGCCTGCGGAACAAGTGCTTTGCCTGCCGACCTTAGCCCCAATCTACAAAACATCCGCCAAGCACGTGTCCGCTTTTGTCCGTTTGTCCGATTCAGAGTCCGTTGTCGGCCCCGCTGCACGCCGTTGTTGGGCGCGAAGGACTTGGCACGAGAGATAGTTGCCATACATCGGTAAAGCAAAACTCTATTCAATAGCCATTCTTGCCAGAAAAATGGGCACGGAGGCAAAAGCAAAAATAGAAATCACCATCAGAATAATCGCCACATTTGGGGCAACCCACAAAAAGGGAACGTTCGCAATAAAGGCGACGATGCTCCCCAGAATGGTGTACGACATTAGTCGATGCGTTTTAAAAAAAGCAACCGCATAACACAAGAATGCCACATAGGCCAGGGTAAATCCCGCCACATCATATGACAGAAATCTGAGGGTCTCCACTTGACGCAAATAGAGTTGAACATCCAGAGAAATGTATTCCATCTTGCCCGGATAGAGCCAAGCAGCAATAATAGGCAGGTTGTTGATAATCTCAATGATTAATGAAACGCCGATCAGACAACAGGCAATAACTAAGGCATAGGGATTGGCGCTGTATTTCTTGATCGTAAACATGACCGTTACCGGCAGAAAGGCAAAAGCATACAATAACACCAAGGCGGCAAGCAACGTTGAGAAACCGGAAGCAATACTGGAACTTCTTTCAACCGTTTGGGGAACAAATCCACCAGGGCTAATTTTAGGCATCACAATAATGTACGCCAGACCATAACCTAGCAATCCTACGGACGCAAGAACACCGAGTGCCAAGAGGCCTTTCTTGAAGACAGCAGGCGGTAATACATTGTTCATGTTCTCAAAACTCCTGATCGAAATGCAGCCCTATTGTCAAGCGCCCAACGATCCCGGCGTCAGCCGCTCGCCACCGACCCGATCGCCAACCGTCAAAACTGATGCCCAACTTTGGCAGCTGGGCAACGTCGGCTGCACGCCGTGTTGGGCGCTGCCTGCGGAACAGGTGCTTTGCTGGCCAACCTCAACCCGAATCTACAAAGCATCAGTCGCGCGGACATCCGTTTATTCGTTGCCTATTCGTTGACCGCTTTCATCCGGCTGCATGCCGTGTTGGGCGCACGCTCGCCCTTACAGTCAACTTGCCCGTAGACGAAATTGCCCAATCACACCATCGAATCTTTAGGAAGAGATAATTTCCCTAATTGACTTCGGCTAATTCAAAAACAGGATGGCGCAATGCTTCCGCAAGAAACGATTCCACAGGCGCATCAGATTTTGCGTCAAAATATGGTTGTGTAATAGGCGCGAGTGCCAGATACTTCTTGAGAATTGGCGCACTTGCCTTTGGGGATAATTCGTTTATTTTATATTCTTTCGTTTCAGCACCTTTTGTGAGTGTAATTTTGCCGACAGCTCGCGCGTTTTTTACCCATGCAACTTCGCCATAAGGGGAAACTAAAAGTCGTTTTGAATTATCTTCCAAAATGTAGACGGGGGTCGAGTAGATTTGTCCGCTTTTCCGCCCCCGCACACTAAGGATGAATTGATATTTCGGAGCAATTCCTATTTTCATTGCAAGAATTGCGATTTGATTTGCAAAACGAACTACCGTATTATGCTGATACTGTTTTGTCATGAGTTACCTTTCTCGTATAAGAGACAACAAGATTTTGCGTGAGTGCGCCTAACGGCTGGGCGTCAGCCGCCCNNTGATGCCCAACTTTGGCAGCTGGGCGGGTCGGCTGCAATCACCCCTGTCGGTGACGATGTGGATCATGTGGGTAACGAGTAATGAGTATAGGGCCGCTGTCGTCGGTCCCGCCAGAAGCATGCGGCGCAAGCATGCGGCGCGAAGCGTGACGTGACCGGCGCACTAACTTACTGACATTGACTGGCGACTAGATGATCGATCAAAACCTCCGAGGTCTGAGAGCAACACGCGATGTTTTGTGGGTGGTTTTCACTTCTTCATCAAAGGATGATGCGATATCATTAACTGCCCAATTTGGCGATCACCTATGGCGCGAAGCGCCGTCAGGTGCATCACCTGGTTGGGCGGCCAGCCGCTACCGACCGGAAGTAAGCAGGTTGATGACCGCATCGGGGTCTTCTACCTCGATGACCAACTGGTTGTACTTTTCATCCTCGAGCTCCACGACGACTGCCTTGTCGGGATCGGAGACATCCCAGAAGATGCGCTTGCCATCAAGATAGAAGGTGCCTGCGGTAATGAGCCCGGGGACATATGTGCCGGGAACTCGCCACCCCTTCCAACCGCGAAGGGCAGCGGCATCCCTGCGGGCGCCTCGGATGTTTGTGCGCGGTATCTCCAAGCGGCTCTTGAGTGCCCAGAGTTTGTGGAGACCCTTCACGTCGAATAGGACTTTGTCACCGTCGCGAGTCACGTGGATCATTACAACACCGCCTTTCTTCTCATGCTCGCCCAACGGTCCCGGCGCAGCCGCGTGCCACCCACCGAATCGACAGTGGTTAGCCGTAACGCTCAGCTCACGCATGATCGGCGGTCGGGTGCAAGCCATGTTGGGTGCGGCCCGGCAGAGCCACACCACACTTGACCTACACAATAGCACGCCGAAGTCAAAATGCCAAACCGTCGTTCTTTCGCGTCGAACATTTTGAGCGTGGCTTAGCGACGAACTTCCCGTTCATCACGCACATATGGAATGTGATGTGCTTCCAGCCACGTCGTCGCAATTTCTGCAAAGGCCGTCTGACGATAAGCAAACCACGTGTCGGCCATGTTGTAACGATACAAGGCGTCTTTGAACCGCCGAAACGCCCCGGAGCCGTGCATCTGACGCCACAATTCGCGGCCTACTGCCTCATCCTCCAACGCGAGACAGAAGCGTTCCATGATGGCGTATTCATGGATTTCAAATTGGCTGGGCAGTGGCAGATAGTCTGCGGAAGATAGAATGTCTCGGACTGTCTGAATCTCGTCCGGCGCCCACTCCGAGTCATCGTCGAGATCGTCGCCCTGTTCCACCGCCTGAATTTCTTCAGTGCTGATGGTCACAAGTTCGCCGGTCAGTTGATTGAGGTACGGATGAAAGTCGTCACCGAAGGTGTCCATTTCATCGATGACGGCTTGAAGTGAAACCGGCAGTGTCATGGCGATTCAACCTACCGCATTTTTTTTCGGCCTACCCGCGCACCCAACGATCTCGGCTTCACCCGCCTGCGACCGACGCGGATGACGGACTTCAAAAATGATGCCTAACTTTGGCAGCTTCGCAGGTCGGGTGCACCGTTGTTGGCCTGCCCCAACGGATAAGAGCATTCCACTGTGACCAAGGTTGCAGTCCGTTGCGATTGCTTACAGTTGACGATCGACGTCTCGCCGATGTCGCACGTAATGAACGATTACTTGTTTGCGGTCTGTGTCAACGCCGTAAATCACGCGATAATCCCCGAGGCGTATGCGATACAAGTGTTCCGCCCCAGCCAGTTTGATGGACTGACGCGGAAACGGCTCATCCTTCAGCGCTTCGATCTGTTTGAAGACGCGCGCGATGATTGGCCGCGGTAACGAACGCAGGTCTTTCTCAACCGAAGGCTTGAGGACAATTTTATAAGAGGCCATCTTTCTTTAGTCGGCGTTTCATCTCTTCAAGGCCCACCGGTTTTTCGGCGCGGCGTTCCGCGACCACTGCCAGATCATGCAAGTCTTCCATTAACTTCTGATACTGCTTCAATGGAAGAATGACGCTGGTCTTCTTGCCTTTGGTATCAATAATAAATTGTTCTTGAACGGCCATCGTCTGCGTGCTCCTTCTGCCCAGCTATTCAATGGTTGTGCTACAGTCGATATTACGCGAGTAGCGGCCCATGTATTCTTACGCCCATCCCCATTACGCGAGCGGCCGCCCAACGCCCTCGGCGTCAGCCGCCGCCACCCGACCCAAGTGCCCGTGGTCAGCCATAACGCTCAACTCCGGCATGATCGGCGGTCGGGTGCAAGCCGTGTTGGGCGGTGGCCTGCGGAACAAGTGTTGTGCTTGCCGATCTCAGCCCCAATCTGCAAAGATTCAGTCGAGCGCGCATTCGTTTATCCGTTGTCTATCCGTTGACCGCCTTCATCCGGCTGCACGCCGTGTTGGGCGCGCCGCCTGATTATGGCGGCCCTGTTGCATTAACCGCAGCAACGGAATTTACCTTGCTACCTGAGATTCGATACCGTTAGCACTTACGCTCACCACCCAGTTTCTCGCGGGCGAAGGCTCCCATGCCTTCGATTATGCTGTCGATTGTGTCCAGACAATGCGACGTGAACGTGTCTGTGAGATAAAAGATCCAGGGTTCCCCGCCCGTTGTTGCTTTGGCAAACCAGTCAATCGGCCACCCCGAGGTATCAATACGCGTCGCGAACCGCTGCCGTTCCTCGGTCGGCCATTCGAAGCCATAGTGAAACATCTTATTCCGATACTCAAAAAGGGCCTGTAATGTGAATTTTAGATCGCTGGGAAGGTAAGGGGATAGCTCGACAGCCTCGGCCAACTGCAAGATGCCTTCAACAAGATTGGTGCTTCTCCGCCCGCTCTTCCAAACGAAGTGACAGTTCCATTGGCTCTCTGATGGTTGTTGCCACCGCTGATGGTCACGCGGTGGATCAACCGTAGCCGAAAAGTGGTGGCGAGCCGCCTGAAACGCTTGATAGAAGATTGACTCCATCAGCGGAGCAAGCATACCCACTGCGGCCATGCTATGGGCTGCATCCTGATAAACTGAAGCGTGAAGACGATCGAGCCACTCATCGACAAGATACTCATTGCGGCGCCCCCTGGTCCGACGGGCGAGCTGGTCAATCTGGCGAATTTCATCGGTGAATGTTTGATCGAAATCCTTGTGGCGTCGTAATAGATTGCGGACTGCTACCAACTGTGCATCGTAGTCCAGATCAGGAAGAAGAACACAGGCGAAGTCACGATCGCTGAGTTCAGATAACCCCATCACTTCAATGTAATTGTCCTGGGGACGATTGTTAGCAGAGTTATTTTCGGCAATCATAATGGAATGACATCCGCGGCAGGTGCTTGGCCCAAGAATAATTGCCTTCGTGAAAATGTGAGCCGCTCCCGCGCCCAACAAGATATTAGACCTTACGGGGCGGTAATGATCTCACGACGCGCACAAAGGTCCGGCTCGAGTCCAGACTCTTATTGTGCATAAACTCTATTATACTAACGCCTGTTAGTATAAGTACATTTTTTATACGGAAAACCAATTGGTATCTATCAATACCGGACATCATCTGATCTCATCCCCCCACGCCGTGTTGGGCGTAAGGGTTACTCGTTATTCATTAGCTCTCTTTGCCGGAACCTTCATAGATAAAGATGCCCAGGCTGTTCGGGCCGATCTGGCAGGCCAGGCCCGGCCCGTAATTGAGCACCGGGAAATACTGCCCGGGAAAAGCCTGTTCCAAGCGTTCCAACAACATACGGGTATCTTCCGTAGGCTGTTGGCCGCTCTGCATCAGCGCCACGCGATCGATCAAGGAGAATTCGGAGACAAATTCAAGCAGTTTGTCGATGGCCTTGTCACGCGTGCGGACTTTTTCCATCGGGATGATCTCGCCGTCTTCGATGGTCAGGAACGGTTTGATGCCCAACATGGTGCCCAGCACCGCTTGCGATTTGCTCAAACGTCCGTTGCGTTCCAGATAATCCAATTGATCGACGAAGAACACGGCGTACATATGCGTGATCATGCCGCGCACGATGCGCACGATTTCATCCAGCGCCGCGCCGTTGGCCGCCGCTTCGGCCGCCGCTTCGACGAGCCAGCCCAGCCCGATGGACGTCGTCAGCGAATCGATTACGACGATTTTGTTGCCGCCCAAAAATTCATCGGCGGCCTGCCGGGCATGCGCCACGGTCTCGCTCATCTTGCTGGAGATGTGGATCGACAGAATCTGCCGATTTTGCCGCAGCGTGTTGGCATACAGATCGCGGAAGGTATCCGCCGCGGGCGCGTGCAGCGTCGGCGGGGTTGAATAGTGCGGCAGCCGGCGGAAGAACTCTTCCGAGGAAATATCGACGCCTTCGCGGTAGGTCTGCTTGGCAAATTGCAGGGTCTGCGGCAAGATGGTAACGCCCAGCCGTTCGGGTAGGGACGGATCAGGAAAGTGAGCAGTGCTATCGGTAATGATGTGTACGCGTGACATGGACTGTATTCTACTCGGCGCTAATGATATAGTAATAGTGCGGTTGGCCGCCCTCGACGATTTCCACTTCCAACTGCGGGTATTTCTCGCGCACAAGTGCGCCCAGCTCTTCGGCCGTATTCAGTGTGACGCCGTTGCCGAAATACAGAGTGATAATTTCCAGGTGGGCAGCATCCATCTGATCGAGCAGCGTCCACAACGTTTCTTCGATTGTCTCGTTGGCCGCCGTTAGCTCGTCGTTCAACAAGCCAATGATATGCCCTTCTTCAACTTTGACGCCGTTATACTCGATCGCGCGCGTCGCGGTGGTAATCTCGCCGGTCTGGACGTGCTGAGTGGCCGCTTCCATGGCGCGCCCATTGGTCTCCAGATCGCGCTGATCGTTGAAAGCCAGCATCGCCGCAATGCCCTGCGGTATCGTTTTGCTGGGGACAACCAGGACTTGCTTTTTACAAATCTCAGCCGCTTGTCGCGCGGCCATCATCACGTTGGAGTTGTTGGGCAACAGAATGGCGCGATCGGCAGGAATGGCTTGCAGTAGATTCAAAAAGTCCTCGGTGCTGGGGTTCATCGTCTGCCCGCCCGGCACAATGGCCGTCGTGCCCAGACTTTGAAACACGCGCGTCAGGCCCTCGCCGGGCGCAACCGCCAAGGTGGCAATGTCTCCGGGGTTGAGGTTATACGTCGAGCTTTGGCTCGGCGGAGCGCTGCGACCCAGCAAGAACTGTTGATACTGCGCCGCCATGTCTTCGATGACGACGTCATATAATCGACCCAGGGTTTCGGCATAAGCCAGCACAGCGCTCGGCCGGGGCACATGGACATGAACCTTGATCGTTTCGGCGTCACCCACGACCAGCGTCGAAAGCCCTAGGGTGCCGATGTAGGCCCGGGCTGCATCCACGTCCAGGCTATACCCCTTGATGATACATTGCACATCGTAGCTATAACCTTCCGCCACATCGCCGGCATCGATATTCGCATCGGCCGGAACCTTCTCCTTCAAATCGACCGGAGCCTCTACCGCCCGATCGCGCGAAGGGCCGAAATCGCCACGAGCGTCCAGCGACTCGCCGTGCAGATAACGCAGCATGCCCTCGATGATCACGGTCAAGCCTTGCCCGCCAGAATCGACGACTCCGGCTTGCTTCAGCACGGGCAGTAAATTGGGCGTGTTCGCTACCGCTTCTTGGGCCGCCCCCACCATGTATTCCAGCAGAGTGAGCAGATCCTCGTTGTCAGGTTGGGCGGTTTCCGCCGCGTCGGCGATGGCACGGGACACCGTGAGAATGGTGCCTTCGACGGGTCGGAGCACGCCCTTGTAGGCGGTCTCGCTGGCTTCACGCAAAGCGTGTACCAGATCGAGTGCGCCGAACTTTGGCTTGCTATCCAGTGAACGCGCAAAGCCGCGCCACAGTTGTGAGAGGATCACGCCCGAGTTGCCGCGCGCTCCCATCAAGGCGCCATGCGCTATCTGCTGGGCCAATTTGCCGGCGTTGTATTCGGGCGATTGGTCGATCTCGCGCCAGGCGCTTTGCATGGTCAGCAGCATATTCGTGCCCGTATCGCCATCGGGCACTGGATAGACGTTGAGGGCGTTGATGGTCGGTTGATGATAACGGAGCCAGAGCAGGCTGGCTTCCACGAGCCGCTTCAAACCCTGTCCATCGACAAAGAGCGGCTGCTCCGTCCGTTTCTGTGTTTCAGCGGTCAATTGAAAGATAACTCCAGCGGATGATTGCTTACACTCGACTTCTATATTGATCGGGAACAAATATACTGCGCGCGGGCACCTTTTGCGCTTTTGATTGCTCGCGGCGGATGGTTACATCCGCCGTTTGGGCCGCTGGATGTGACCATCCAGCGGGAGCACGTAAAACCGCAATTTGTTCCCGCGCTCAGTATAAGATGAGTCACAGCCGCCAATTTAGGCATCTGAATTGCTGACGCGCAAGCCTTGCACATGAACATTGACCGACGCTACCGGCAGCCCCAGCACTCTTTCAACATTGAACTTCACCAGGTTTTGTACGCTGTGGGCCACGCTCACAATCCGGGTTCCATATTCGATGATGACATACAAGTCAATCGTCACGACCTCGTTGTGGATGCGCACATCGACGCCGCGATGCACATCGCCCGCGAGTTGCCCCAGGAGTTGATCGGCGGCGTTTTTGCCGGCTAAGCCCACGATGCCGTACGCTTGCCGCACAGAATTGGCGGCAATGGTTGCCACCGCCATGGGCGAGATTTCGATCCGGCCTATTGTCGTCTCGGTCGTCATGGTGTCCTCTAATTATTGAGGGTGGAGTCAAAAATCATTCCATCACCGGCAACTGCCTCATTTACTACCGTTGGAGGCGCCACTTCGGCTGGAATTAGCCTTAGGGTATACAGCAAAACTGTTGGGCGGGCATGTTGCCCGGCCATGCTCGCGCTGGATGGTCACATCCAGCGCCACCAGACGCCGGATGTGACCATCCAGCAGGAGCGTACCCAAAAGTCACCAACACTTTTGCGTTATACTTTTAGCCTTAACAGTGTTTGACCAATTCATATCGATGTGGTAAGATTGCCGCCGTTCACTATCCGGCGCGTCGTGAGACGCGCCTTATTTTGCAAAGAGGTGGTTTCAATGGCTAAGTGTGAAGTCTGCGGCAAGGGTCCTCAATTTGGGCATAACGTCAGCTTTTCCAAGCGGCACACCAATCGCCAATTCCGGCCGAACGTTGCTAAGCGGACGGTCGTAGTAAATGGCCAGGCTCGCAAACTGAATGTGTGTGCCCAGTGCTTGAAGACCTTCAACAAAGCTTAATCTCTCCTCAAGACGCTATCGTCACGAACGCCGACCCATGGGTCGGCGTTTTCGTTTTTAGTCGCGTATCTCGAGGTCGAATGATACACGTTCGGATATAAAAAAGCAAGGGATGCTCCCATTTTCAATAATTAGGCCAGCTCACTTCACTATTTATTTGTGCAACTTCAGGCAGAGTTACTACTCAGTCGTCATTCCCGCGCGCTTTCGCTCATGCGTGCCGCCAAGCCCGGTGGGCTTGGGTACGGCAAGGCGGGAATCCAGTTCTGGTCAGTCTGGATGCCCGACGAAAGCACGCTTCGCGGGGCATGACGAGCCGCGTGCGTCGTTACGGCTGAGTAGTAACTAGGCAGAGGTGATTTCGGCCGTTTAATCGTCATAACGAGAATCTGCCACTTTAGGTTTGTACAAGTGAACGACCCGATCGAGAACCCTCGATCGGGTCGTTGCGTTCCAATTGGTAGCAGTCAGGGTTTTCTGCCCCGGTCATTTCGTATGGCGTGATCGACTCGCTTCTCTTTCCGCGCGATGCTCCATCTGCAAATCGTAGAGGCCCTCAGGATCGTATTGGGGGTCGGCGTTGGGTGCAAACTGATCGTGGCGAATACGCTCGCCCAGCGCGTCACCCAGTTTGTTCATCAGCGCGTAGGTGTCATCGTTGCCGTACCCGTCCGAACTAATGTCTTTTTCAAGCGCGAATTGGAACCGGCGATAATCGACTTTGCCATCGCCGAATCCTTCCAGAATATCGAGCGATTGAGACCGGGCCGCGTCGTCGATGAGTAGCAGAGGGGCGTTCATGGCCCAGTTCAAACCGTGCCACTTTGCCGGGGATCCGCTCGCTTTCTCGAAGTTGTCGGCATCTACCCAGCCCGTGCCGAAACTCAAAACGCTGACATCCTCCGGCGCATAACCTCGAAATACAATTGCTTCCTGAGCCACCACATAGGCCGGATTGCCGTAGCTGCCGACACCGCCATCGGTGTAGTAGGCGGGCTTCCCGGCCCGATCAGCGCGAGACCAGACTGGCAAGGCAATCGGGGCGGAGGAGGAGGCCAGAATCGCTTCCCACAGTTTCCAATCGCCGCTGTCTGTCTGGTGGGATTTCAGGAAGCGCGTTCGACGCGCAGTGATGTTGACCGTGGTGAGAATCAGTACCTTGTCGGGCCCCAGCTGTTCGTTCAATTCCGCCAGCGTTAACTCAGCATTGCCCATTTTGTCCCGGATCACCTTTTTCAGGAGATCGATTAACTTTTCATTCGAGTACAGAAAAGGCTTGCGCGCCATGCGTTCGAATTCGTCGGCCTGTTCAGCCGCCCGGGGGAGCCAGCCCGGCGTTAGCCTCGGGAAAACTTCCTGGCCCATGCTCACATACAACTTGGTGATTTCTTCAGCCTTCATGCCCATCGCGATGGCCGCCGTGATAATTGCGCCCGTGGATGTGCCCGCCATGACCTTGAGTTGAGGATGTTTAATGAGAGGTTCGCCGCCGAGTTCGTCTTCCAGCGCCATCAGCGCTCGTGCCACAATCAAGCCCTTGATGCCGCCCCCATCGATCGCCAGTGCTACATTGTTACGCAGAGGAGTCATGCTCATGATCGGTTCCTATTCCTTTCATGTCTGCCAGACTACTGAATGCTCAGCCTGAGACAATCACTTGCCTCATTTTATGCCTGTTTGCGAACGCGGACAAGCATGGTAGTTTTGATCGTCGACGACGCAGGATTCATCCATCTGAGGCCGCCTTTTTTTGATCAGCGATAGGTGCTCAACCAGGCCGTGATCGTTTCGGCGACCTGCGGGTCTAACACCGTGCCCTCGGCGCTATAGCTATTCGTAATCTCCGCTGGTGATAATTGTTCGCGTGGTCGCGCCTCGTGTTTCAGCACGTGATTGGCCTTATCGGGATAGACGAGGGTGATGTTGTTGCGCTCCTTGGCCAGCGTCTCCCAGCGGCTGCCATCAATCTGCCAGTCCACTTGCACATCTTTCTTGCCGATGATCACGAGCAGCGGCACTGTGATCGAAGCGGCCAGTTGGATCGGATTAGTCACCCACAGTTCGCGCGCAAACGGCAGATTATGCGGCGCGGTCACTGCCCCGATGACCATCCGCAGTGTCTCGGGTAAACTCTCGTCGACCGTGACGGGGCGCTCGGCTGCAAAATCAGCCATCGCCGCATCAT
Source organism: Anaerolineae bacterium (assembly GCA_003154115.1). Taxonomy (GTDB): domain Bacteria; phylum Chloroflexota; class Anaerolineae; order Fen-1058; family Fen-1058; genus Fen-1058. Next base: position 10,442 of record PMCF01000270.1, on the reverse strand, counting down.
AAGCGGCCAGCAGCGCATCACCGCCAGGCACAGCGGCCAACTGCGCAGCGATTTGACCTCGCGCCACTTCACCGATCGAGCGCGCCGGTGCGCCGGTGAGGATCAGCCCTGCAAATGGGAAGTCCATGACTTGCAATTGATAGTTCAAAGCGTGTATGCAGCCTTCACTGCTGGTCAGTGCGAAGAGTCGCTTTGGATCGACATCTGGCCTTGTGGCAAGTAAATGCACTCCGCCCGCTAATTCTTCCTGATGGCTCTGCATGCTAATTTTGCCCAGCAACCGCGGCATGTTTTCTCGAACGTGTGGGCCAGACGCGCGTTTATCGTAACGCAGCGTGATGAAGTTCTGATTCGTCAAGACTTGCGCGAGCAGAGCCGCACTGCCATTGGTGCCGGGAATCAACGGCGAGTTCCAATTCCGATCGGTGGGGCCGCTGCCGGCGACCATTGCGATCGCTGGAAAGGGGCCGCCACCCATTGGGCGTGTAAGAGTTGCTTGCACATCAATCTCGTCTACCGGCCATGAGACCTGTTCTTCGTGAAGGTTGTTCTGTTTCGACATGTTGTTTGGTTCCTTTTACCTATGCTCTCGCCACACGTTGTGGGATGGATGGAATTGGGTAAGGCTTTGACCATACTGAAATGATACCATCAAAGACAACGCCTCAACCGATGTCGCATCGATCGAGGCGTTGCGGGCCGCTGTGGTAGTGTATCTCTACACGCCTAACGTGTGGTCGGCATAGTAGCTCATCGCCGCGCACAGGAAGTCGGCCAGCCCAGGGCGATATTTCTCGTAGAACGCGCGGAATTCAGGATGCTCCGCGTAGCCTTGCCCCAACCCGCGATACGATTCCGCGGTGGGATGCCAGAAGTTGTCCACCCACGCGTAATGGCGCGCGATCGCGGCTTGCACGGCGGCATCGCTGGGCGATTTGTCCATTAAGTCCGCCAACTGCTGCGCCACCGCTCCGCCTTCGGCCTTGACGGCCTGCCATTGCGCCTTGGACATATTCCGCACGCGGCGATTGGATTCGGCCACGATCTTGGGCTCGTAGAGCTCGTTGACCTCGCGCGTGTAACGCTCGATCTGCTCCGGCGTGAACCCTTCGTAGAGTTCTTCATCCGTCATGGACGGCGTCATAGACATGTTATCCTCCGTCAATCTCGAGATGGTTTTCTCGATGGTATTGAGCAGCCGCCCCAGCCGATCGGCTTCCTGCTGCAACAGCCGCCGGTGATCATGCAGGGCCTTCACCTGGTCGAACCCGGGTTGATCGAGGATGGCCTGAATGTCGGTCAGCGGAAAATCGAGTTCGCGGAAGAACAGGATTTGTTGCAGCCGTAGGAGATCGGTCTCACCGTACTGCCGGTAGCCCGCGGCAGTGCGGGCCGACGGCTTCAGCAAGCCGACGTGGTCGTAGTGGTGCAGCGTCCGGACGCTGACCCCGGCCAGGCGGGCTAACTGTTGCACGGTGTAGGTGCGTTTGCTCATGACGCAGAGTATAAGCTATGACGTGGCGTCAGGGTCAAGGGGCAATTTACAACTCCCCCTGCGTGATGATGTTCTTCAGCACGTCCGCCGACTTGCGCAGGCCCACAACTTCGTCTTCCGCCAGACTGAGCCGCAACAGCGCTTCTACGCCGCCCCGATCGACTACCGTCGGCAAACTCAGATACACATCTTCGATGCCGTAGTATTTGTCGATGAGCGTGGAGACGGGCAGCACCGTGCGTTGATCGCGCAGGATCGCTTCGACGATGCGCACCAACCCTGCGCCGATGGCGTAGTACGTGGCGCCCTTGCGCTGAATGATCTCGTAAGCGGCATCGCGCGTCTGCTTGAAAATCTCATCCATCTTCGCCTGATCGTACTGCACATCTTGCAGGCAGCAGAAATCCGCCAGCCGCATGCCGGCGATATTCGCCAGCGACCAGACGGGCACCTCGCTGTCGCCGTGCTCGCCGATGATGTAGGCGTGCACGCTGCGCGGATCGACGCCGAAATGCTCGCTCAATAAATAGCGGAAGCGCGCCGTATCCAGAATCGTGCCGGAACCGATGACGCGGTCATGCGGCAGGCCGGAGATCTTCCATGCCACGTAAGACAGCACATCGACCGGATTCGCGGCGATCAAGATGATGCCGGTGGGGTTATGCTGCGCGACCTGCGGGATGATCTGTTTGAAGATGCCGGTGTTCTTCTTCACCAGATCGAGCCGCGTTTCACCGGGTTTCTGATTCGCGCCCGCGGTGATCACCGTCACGGCGGCTCCGGCGCAATCGGCGTAATCGCCGGCCCAGATGCGGCACGGCGAGAAGAAGGGCACGGCGTGATTCATATCCATCGCTTCGCCTTCGGCGCGCGTGTGGTTGGCATCGATCAAGACGATCTCGGCGGCCAGGCCGCTCTGCGCTAAAGTATAGGCGAACGTGGCCCCGACGTTGCCCACGCCTACCACGACCACGCGGGTAGGATGAGGATGCAAGTTGAGATCAGACATGAGAATCTCCTGTTGGATGAGGTTTGACCGGAGGCGAATTCGACCCTACAATTCATTTCAAATTGAGTATAACACAGGAGCAGAACGGCATGACCACTTTACCGCGCCATCACTTGCAGCCCACCCTCGATTTCTTGCTGGCGCTCCAGAAGCACAACAACAAGGCGTGGTTCGACGCCCACCGGGATGCCTATCAAGCGGCGAAGCAGCGCTTCGAGGAATTTGTCGACACCTTCATCGATGAGTTTCGCTCCATTGAGGATTTCGCTGATTTGTCGGCCAAAGACTGTCTGTTTCGCATCAACCGCGATGTGCGGTTTTCCAAGGACAAGTCGCCTTATAAACCAAACCTGGGTGCTTCCATCGCGCTGGGCGGTAAGCATTCGATCCGCGCGCCATACTACATTCACCTCGAACCGCCGGATAAGTCATTTTTGGCTGGCGGCGTTTATATGCCCACACCCGATCAGCTGGCGGCGATCCGGCGACTGATCGATCGCGATCCGAGTAGCCTGAAGACGGCGATCAATAGCAAGTCGTTCAAGAAATATTTCGGATCGCTCTCGGGCGAGAAACTCAAGACCCCGCCGCGTGGCTATGCCAGCGATCATCCGGAGATCGAGCTGCTCAAGTACAAACAATTCATCACCATCCACCCACTCTCTGACAAAGACGTGCTCGCTCCCCGCCCGTTGTCGCACACGATCGAGGTATTTGCTGCGTTGAAGCCGTTGTTGGATTGGCTCAACACGGCACTGTTGAAGAATAACTAGACGAGCAAGGCGCGCAGCACGCCCGGCGAAAACTGGATATCGATCTGATCGCCGAACAGTTGATAGGGTTGATCGAGCACTTCATGGGCCGCATAGAAGAGCGCCTGCTTCAAGCGAAAGCGCTGCCCGGCCAACTCGATCGGATAGAGCTGACCCCATTCGTTGGTGCCGCGTATGAAGTTGAACGCCTGCCGGGCTGACCACGTGGTTTCGATCACGAAGTCTCGATCTTGCGGGGTGGGGAAGTAACTGCCACCTTCTGGTTGTGGATGTCGCTCAAGAGTGCCGTTGGCGAGCGCGGCCAGAACTTCAACCAGGCATTCGCCGCCATATTGCGAAAGCAGCACATCGGCCTCTTCGCCAGAAACACCATCGGGCAGATCGACTTCGGCCTGTGCGGCGATGTCGCCCGTGTCGAAGTGTTCGTCCATGAAGTGAATCGTCACGCCAAAGTTTCGATCGCCGTGGCGCAGCATCCAGAACAACGGGTACGGTCCGCGATACTGCGGCAGCAGCGACGGATGCACGTTCAAGCAACCCCAACGCGGCAAGCGCAGCAGCGCAGGAGGCAAGCGTTTAGGAAAACAGGCCACACCAGCAACGTCTGGCTGCAGCGACGCAATCGTTTCGAGTGTTTCCGGCGCGGCGAGGCGGCTCACTTGATAGATCGCCAACTGCCGCTCCCAGGCCAGCGAGACGATCGATGGTTCACTGGCCGCATCGACCAGCGGAATGGGAGATCGGTTCGCCGGGTTGAGGGGGACGATCGGTTGGCCGCTGATCGATCGATCGGTGGGGATGATCACCGCCGTGACTTCGTGACCCGCTTCGATCAGAATCCGCAGTGGGGCTACCGAGAAAGTGCAGAGTGTGCCGCAGAAAATCACGCGCATGGCTTGACACTCCGTGGAAAGTGACTATAGTCTACCGCAAGTTTGAGGGGAAAGCGAGAAACCCATGGCCCGCTATCAGAAAATGATGTGGATGGTACAGTGTGCTAAGTTGAAGAACGAACTCCCGGCGCTCGATCGGCCGCCATTCCCTGGCGAACTGGGGCAGCGCATTTTCGAGAATATTTCCAAGGCGGCATGGGCGGAGTGGAAAGACCACTCGGTACTGCTAATCAATCACTACGGTTTGAATCTCGCCGATCCAGAAGCGCAGAAGTTCTTAACCGGGCAAATGGAAGCCTTTCTGTTCAGCGATGGCGCTGAGATGCCGGAAGGTTGGTCAGCGCCGCAGCAGGGTAAAGGAACTCCACAAAGAAAATGATCAATGATCAATTGGCAATGATCAATGAAAGCCGGTAACAGGCGCCTTGAACATTGATCATTGATCATTGATCATTGAACGTTGATCATTGTCAGTGGAATTAGCGGCGTAACGTCAAAGCGCAGTTGATTGTGCGCCGTGCGCAAAGCGGCTTCGACCTGCTGGAAAGTCCGGCCACGCGCAAAAATGAAGCCCAGATAACTGTCGCCTTCGGGCAGCGGCACCAACGGATAATTCAACTTGGCGGTGATCTGCACGTCTTCGATGCCGGTCACCGCTTTTGCTTCCTCTATGCCAGACACACCGCGCAGCAAACCCGCTTCAGGGATCGGGATCATCATCACGCCGCCCGCCTGTTCTTCACGCGCGAATGAGGCGATGTCCATCCCCACGGCTTGCCGCAAAATCAATTCCTCCAGCGAGACAGCGCTGCTTTGTGCGAAGCGCAGCGTCTGCGAACACAACCCGCCGATGGATCGTCCCGCCATCTCGACCAGCCACGGCCCTTCCGCGTTGATACGCAGTTCCGCGTGAACCGGCCCTTCCGCTAAACCGAGTGCTCGCGCTGAATCCGCCGTGCACTGTGCGATGGCGTCCTGCGCGTTTTGCGGCAGGCGCGAGGGTGTGACGTAAATCGTTTCTTCGAAGAACGGCCCATCGAGCGGATCGGGTTTGTCGAACAGGGCCAGCACTTTCAACTCCCCGTGATCGAGCAGCCCTTCCAGCGCTACTTCAAAGCCCGGAATGAAATCTTCCACCAGAAACGGTTTGGGATCGGGCGACGGATCGAGCGAGGTGAGCAGCCGCGCGATACGCTGCACCGCTTCGCTAAACTGCGCGGGATCATCGGCGCGAATCACGCCGCGGCTGCCATTGAGGGCCAACGGTTTGACCACGCACGGATAATGCACCTGTTGCGCGAGGGCGGCGACATCGACCGTGGTGTTGTACAACTGGAAATAGGGCACCCGCACTCCACCGATTTTCAGCAGCGTCCGCATGACGAATTTGTCGCGCGCGGCTTCGGCGGCGTGCGGCGAGTTGTGCGGCAAGCCTAGCGCTTTACTCGCTTCCGCCGCGATGAGGCTGGCGCTGTCGTCGACGGACAGAATCGCGTCGAGCAGAAATTCTTGCGCGGTCGCCACAATTTTCAGGGCGGCTGCGTGGGTGTCGCGGAAGTCCAACGTCAGTGTTCCGCGCGGCGCGGCCAACGCATCGGGCAGATCGATGGCCGTGACAATCTCGATGCCAAGTTTCTGCGCGGCGCTGCGAAAGGCTTCGGCGCGATAGGTGTGGGCGGTGGTGAGTAATAAGACGCGCATAGTGTTCGTCTGCTAGGGCGAATTCAGTTTGATTTACGACTTCTGGAGTGGAGCCTTGCCCGTCCCCGCCGCATTGCGGCGGCGGGCCGCTGGGCGTAGGCGGATTCCGGCTGAAGCCTCGAGTCCGGATCGTAAATCAACTTGGAAACTGCTCTAATCCGCGCGAATGATCGCGAATCAATCCTTTGAGAAATTGCTCTTCGACCGCGTCCCGCGGTCAGCCAGTCTATCCGCGCGGACGCGGGCAGCGCAATTTTACCGGGGGTTCACTTTGAGACAGGCGGCCAACGGAGACTTGAGCACAGCATCGTTCTTGACGGCTTGTCCCGCCGAAGTGACGCCGAGGGCCACTGCTTGTGGTTCGCAACTCTTGCCTTGCACGGTGTATTCAGCGCCGGGCAGCTGCCGTCCATCGACCCAGTAAATGTAGCTGCCGTTACCGCCAAATCCGGCTAGCCTTAGCTGGATAACCCACACCGTCGCATCAAACGGCGATGGCCCTTGTGTCAGTATCTCATACCCAACCTTGAGGGAGCCCGGCATCTCGGGCGGCGGAATCACTCCGGGCGTCCTGCCTGGTTGGGGTATGACGATGACGCGTGTAGGCGTGGGCGCTCGGGTAGGCGTGGCTGTGGGAGTCGGCGTATCAGTCGGGGTCGAGGTGGGCGTAGCGGTTGGCGTGTCCGTCGGCGTAGAGACGGTAGCAACGACCTTAGTCATGGCGGCGTTGACCATCATCTGTTCGGCGGCTTGCGTGCCAACACGATTGGGCAAAGCAGGTTCAGATGTTGCACTCGGCACTGGAGCCGATGGTCTGCCTGTCATAACCAGCGTAAGCATGGCGACAAGAATGGCCAGTACGGCCAGCGCGGCAATGCCCCACACGATCGGTGAGCGATGAGGTGGCGTAGGCGGAGGAGGAATGGGCGGCTTGGTTGGTGGAACAGTGTCTACGCTGCTCATTGCCGGGCGCAGGGTTGTATCGGGATACGAACCGGTCTTGTCAAAAACATACGACGCCCAGAAGCGCAGGATAGCGCGCAGTTGATCGCGTTCGCGCGGCGCGGGAATGTGCTCGGCGTCGACACGGACGCGATCGATGAAGTGCTGCACATCGGCCCAAAACTGTGCGGGATCAGTTGGCGCTTCATGCCGATTGAGCAGCGCTTCGTGTTCCGTCTGTAAATCTTGAAAAGTCGTCATGGCTTTCCTCGTCGTTGACTTACGGTGTCACCCCGAACGTCGCCCAGCGCGCCTCCGCCGCCATGCGGCGGGCAAGGCGAGTGAGGGGTCTTTACGACGGTCAAAGAGATTCCTCGCCGCCCGAAGGTCCCGCGCTGTTTGCGGGATAGCGGCTCGGAATGACACATCCGCAAGGTTTCTGACCATCGCCGGTTATGGCTTGAACTCTCCCAGCAATTGATTCGACTGGTTGAACAATTCGCCCGCCGTATCGCGCAGCTGCTTGTCGGCCAGATACATGTGTTTTTCGGCGGCATCGGAAAAAGCGTAGGTCGCGTCGTACAGCGCAGCGAAATCGTAGTTAGCCGATGTCAGCAGATCGTTGACGCGCTGCGCGGCCATGCGCAACTCGATGGCCCACGGCGGCCCCTGCCAGCTGCCGTTCGATTCGACCAGCGGCGTGCCGATGTGTTGAATCGTTCGGGCAAACTCGACGAGCAGATCGACTTTTTGATCGACCGGCCGCCACAACCTGCCCAGTGTGCGGGCGTTGCCTGTTTGCCCGGCGGCATCCAGTCGTTCCACCTCGCGCGAAAATTGATCGAGGACGAAGACGACGTCGTTCAAGGCATTGTGCAATTCTTTGAATTCCCACAGGCGCGAATGATAGAGCTTGAAGTTCTGCAAAGCCCCCACCAGCCGATCGGGTAGTGGATCATTTTCCGGCAGCGCTTGCTTCAACGTTTCCCACACTTTAGCCAGATCGAGCTGCACGACGATCTTATCGCCGTGGACTTCATCACCGCCGACGACTTGATCGCGCCCGACGACATCGCCGCCGATGCTGGCTTGATCGCTGGTGAGATTGATGCCGCCGCTTACGGCGGCGCCCCCGTTGGCGTTGGACGTGCTGGCTGTGTCTGCCGGATTTCCCATGGCTGCCTCGCATCGAAGAGGTAAGGACATTGTAGGCTGGAATACAACCGGGGTCAACTGTACGAAATAAAAACCAGCAATTCTCAATTTGACTGACAATGCTCACGATGGATGGTGACACACCGCACTGCACGCAGTGGGTGCAAGTGTCCATCGTCTTCAATCGCCGGATGTGACCACGCGCAGCGGAGCGAGAGCGTTCACCCAAAATGAGAATTGCTGAATAAAAACCTCCCGGAGGCTGCCAGCCTCCGGGAGGTTTCGCTGAAGGTGCTTACTTCACGGCATACGTGATCTGGATCGACATATTCATTTCCAATTCGCCGGGCTGCACCGGAGTGCCGCCACCGCCCATGCCTTTCGCGGTATAGTCCAGCGGGTAAGCCGGGCCGCCGGCCACTTCGTTGACACTGATCACTTCGCCCAACTCCACGCCATTGAGCTGCGCCAGACTGGCGGCGCGCGACTTCGCATCGGCCACGGCTTTGGTGCGCGCATCGGCTTCCAACTTGGCCGTGTCTTCCACACTGAAGCTCACGCCATAGATGTTGTTCGCGCCCGCCGCCACGGCCTTGTCCAGCACGTCACCCAGCTGGTTGATGTCGCGCACTGTCACTTGCACCTGATTGCTGACGTGATAGACCACCTGGGTCGCGCTGCTCGTCCCATCGGGCATGGGCTTCTGTTCGGTGTAGACGCTATAGTTATTGGTCTGCAAATCTTTAGCGGCGATGCTGAGACCTTTGAGCGTGCTCAACAGCGCGTTCATCTGGGTCTTGTTATCATCCACCGCTTTTTGTACCGACGGCGCTTGCGTATCCACCCCGATGGAGACCTGCGCGACATCGGGCGCGCCGGAGGCTTTGCCCACACCGACGACGGTGATACTGCGCTCGCTCGTGGTGGGCGCGGCCGCTTCTGCAACGGGCTGCGCGTTGCGCGGCCCGTTAGCCAAAGCCAGGGCTAACCCGCCCATGCTCAAACCCGCGATAACGATTAATGCCACCAAACCAACTAACACTTTTCTTGCCAACATAGTTGGACCTCCTGTAAAGTTTTCGGCCTTTTCAAGCCTGTGTATGCAAGACGCCCGATCGGGTGGAAAGGTTCCCAATCGGGCGTCGCCGGATAAAAGAACCCCGGTTTCTTTAGTGTTACTGGCAATACGTCAGCGCCGTTTGAGCGTAAATCAGGGCGGCCTGTTCCACCGAGTGCAGATCGACCCATTCTTCGGCGGCGTGCGCCCCGCCCCCGATCGGCCCGCAGACCACCGTGGGAATTCCCGCCGCGGCGAGCAGGGCGGCATCGGTCCAGAAGGATACGCCATCCAGTTTGATCGTGTGGGCAAGCACTTGAGCCGCCGCGCTTTGTACCGTTTGCACGATCGGATCGGTGGCGGCAACTTCAAATGGATCGCGCACGAAGAACGATTTCACGGTGGCGTGGAAATCTTGATCGGAGGCCGACAGTCGATCGAGCATGGCTTGAATCTCCGCCAGGACTTGCGCCTCGGTCTCGCCGGGGATGGTGCGGCGTTCGATGCACAACTCACACCGATCGGCGATCACGCTCATGGCGCTGCCGCCTTTGATCAACGCAGCATGCAGGGTCGGCGGCCCGATCAGCGGATGTGGCTCACGCGCGCGCAGCTCTTGTTCCAATTGATCGAGCTCGTGCAGGAAGCGGCCCATCTTCAAGTTGGCGTCGATGCCCAACTGTGGACGGCTGCCGTGTGCGGCTTTGCCGATGACGGTCACTTCCAACCAGATGAAACCTTTATGCGCCGTGGCTAAAGTAAGTTCGGTCGGTTCGGTGACGATGGCCGCGTCGGGCCGATAATGTTTGACGATGTCCGCGGTGCCGAGGCTGGCATATTCTTCGTCGGCCACCGCAGCAATGAGCAGATCGCCTGGCAGTATTCGCGCCGCGTCACGCAAGGCTTTCACGGCGGCGAGAGATGCTGCCACGCCGGCCTTCATGTCATACGCGCCGCGTCCGTACAGCTTGCCGTCGCGCATCTCGGCGGAAAAAGGATCGGGCATATAGTCCACACCCACCGTGTCGATGTGGCCGTTGAGCATCAACGACTGGCCGCCGCCCGATCCGCGCAGTGTTCCGACGATGCTGATGCGATCGGGCGCGGGTTCACGTTGGGACACCAGCAGGCCGAGCTGGCGCATAGCCTGCGTTAGATAGCCGGCAATCTCGCGCTCACCTGCGCCACCGGGGATGAGCGTGGGATTGATCGAGTTGATGCGGACGAGATCGACGAGCGTGTGATAGAGATAGTCTCGGTCGATGGTCAATGCCGTCATGAGCGACCTCCGTGTCTTAAAAGGATGCCGCGATTGTATAACAAAACTCGGACTGCGAGACCTGGCAGGTTTTCGCCTTATGAACTTTGACAATCAAAATCGGTAATGGCTGGCGATCCGGACTCGAGGCTTTAGCCG
>PMCF01000414.1 GCA_003154115.1 Anaerolineae bacterium | reverse complement strand
GCCTTCGGATCGATCGACTGCACGAGGCGTTTGAGAATGCTCACCTCGCCGCGCGCTACGACGCAATACAACACATCCAGCCCGGCTTCGGTGTAGCCGCCGCGCCCTTCCAATACCGTGACCCCGCGTTCCAACACCGTCAACACGCTCGATCGAATATCCGACGCTTTGCTGCTGATGATGATCGCCGCGCGGCCATANNGCCGCCACGAAGGTGAGGATCAGCGCGTACATCGCCGCTTGTAGTCCAAAGACCACCGCCGCCCCGATCAGCACGATGCTGTTGACCACCAAAATCGTGGTGCCCAGTGGAATGGCCTTCCAGTGATACATCAGCCGCGCCACGACGTCAGTGCCGCCCGTGGTGCCCTGCCCGCGAAAGACCAANNGCCATCGATCAGGCCGCCATACAAGACAAACAATAAAGGCTCATTAATCGGCGGCAGAGTCGCCGCCCAGGGCGTGAGGAGATCGGTCAACACCGACATCAGCACCGTCGCGTAAATCGTGCGCACGGCAAAGCGCATCCCTCCGCCCCACTTGACCCCGGCGATAAACAACGGGATGTTGATGATCAACACCATCGTGCCGACCGGCGTGCCCAACTTGTAATACAGTAACGTCGCCAAACCGGTCGCGCCGCCCGACACGATTCTGTTCGGCACCAACAACAGCGCGATGTTCAACGCCAGCAGCCCTGCCCCGATCGTCAAGAAGGTATAGTCCAGCGTGGTGCGCCGCACCGTCTGCCAGTTCAGATTCTTCATGCTTGCCTCCTGCAACAGAAACCCGGTTCCTAACAGAAACCGGGTTCTCAATGTGCTTACAAAAATGGATTCGTCGCGCGTTCCGCGCCGATGGTCGTGGGCGGGCCATGGCCGGAATACACCACGAACTCGTCGGGCAGCGTCAACAATTGCTCGGTGATGCTGGCGATCAAGGTCTCGTAACTGCCACCCGGCAAATTCGTGCGGCCGATGCCGCCCGCAAACAACACATCGCCTACAAAGGCCGCGCGTTCCTGATGTTCGATGTAGGCCACATGCCCCACCGTATGACCGGGCACCTCGCGCACTTCGAAAGATAACGCGCCGAGCGCGATTACTTCGCCGTGCTGCACCAACCGATCGGGCGGTGGCACCGATCGGATTTTGAATCCGAAGCGCGCCGCGCCGCCATCGGCTTGCAGCAGATCGACTTCGCGCGCATGAACCACGATCGGCGCACCCGTCGCCTCATGCACCTCAGCCGCCGCGCCGATGTGATCGAAATGGCCGTGCGTGATCAAGATCAACTCGATCGTCAGGTTAGCCGATCGGACTTCCGCCAGAATGACGTCCGCGCTCCAACTCGGATCGATCACCGCGGCCTGGCGCGTGTGCTCGTCGGCGACCAGATAGCAATTGGTCAGCGCCGGGCCGACAACCAGCGTGCGCACGATCATTTTTTGCTGTCCGTCTGTTTGGCCCAGGCGTCGATGGCCGCCGGATCGACCTGCCACGTTTGCAGCACGTCCTTGAAGTTGTTGTAGCGGGCGCGCACATCGGAGCGATCGGTCAGGTCATCCGGCTCGTCTTCGAGCATAATAAACTGGGCAAAACGCGCCAACTGGCGCAGCTGCGGCTTGTTCATCTTCTGGATCAATTGCAGCAACTTTTCATTGTCTTCCATGCTCGTACCTCGCTTAACCCGGATTATAGCATAAGCAGTGCTCAGCAACCGGGTTTCTCCGTTCTCCAGCGAATTGAAGATCGGCTTGGAGAAACCCGGTTTCTCCACTTTCTTCGTCCACACTTTGGTATAATCATCCTATGAATTCAAACTCATTCAATCGACGTCATTTCTTCAAGATCGCGGGAGCGACCGTCGCGGGCCTGGCCGCCGGTCAAACGCTGAGCGCGTGGGCCAAGCCAATCGCTCCTCCACTCCTGACGGCTGCCCCATCCTCTGCCGATGATCAATTCGTTCCGGCGCGCGTGCTGGCCGGCAGCGTGCCCGTCTACAGCAGCCTCGATCCCAACGATCGCAAACTGCTGCGCTCGGTGCCGCGCGATAAAACGATGGAGGTGGCCGGTGAGATCGAGGGTCCCGGCCCGGAACGCAATCGCATCTGGTACAAGACGCGCGACGGTTTTGCCTACTCGGCCTGGCTGCAAAAGATGGAGGCGTATCGCACCCCCAAGGTGTATACCGATGTAGGCAAGTGGGGCATCTGGATCGAAACGATCGTCGCCAACGCTCCGGCCTACGCCAAGCCCGATGAGACCGCGCCGCTCAATTACATTTACAACTACGGCACGGTCTATCACGCCACCGAGACGCACGTCGATGCGTCAGGGCGCGTGTGGTACAACACCGCGGACGAATACACCAGCAAGGAAGACAATATCGGGGCGACCAATCACTGGGTGCCTGCCGTGCTGACCCGCAAGATCGAAGAAGACACGTGGAACGCCATCAATCCGCACACGCCCGACAAGCGCATCGAAGTGAATCTTGGCAAGCAGTTGGTGACTTGCTATGAAGGGGATAACGCTGTTTTGACGTCGCGCTGCGCGTCGGGCGCGGCATTCAAACTGGGCGAAGAGACCGTCGACTTCGGCACACCGCGCGGCGAATTCAAAGCGATCCTGAAGATGCCCAGCCGCCACATGCGCGCCCCCGAAGCCGAGCGCGGTTCCAGCGCGTGGTTCGATCTACCGGGCGTGCCGTGGAACACCTTCTTCACCCTCGAAGGCGTCGCCATTCATGGCACGTACTGGCACAACGATTTCGGCGTGCCGCGCAGTCACGGCTGTGTGAACGTGCCGATCAGTGTCGCCAAGTTTGTCTATTTCTGGACGAATCCCGTAGCGCCTTACGAGGACGACTTCGTGCAAGGCGATGTGAAAGAAGTGACGGCGACGCAGATCATCGTGACGTGATCCACGAATTTACACGAAAAAGCCCCGTTCAGTCTGACGGGGCTTTTGTTTTCTGAGGGTGGAAGAAGTCATTCGAGTAAGGTGATTAGCAAATTCATCAGGAATTGCCACCCGATGGCGGGCCGCCGCGAATTTTAGTCAGACGTATTGTTTTGTTCATACTTTTCAATTAGTCGAAGTGTAGCATGGATTGTGGCAAGATAATAGTAAAACAGCCAACTGTGCCAAATTGCTCTGTCGTAATCGGTTTTCTGGGATTCGTTGTGATGACGTATCCCGAAATTATTCGCAATATTGAAAAGGTCGCCTTCGTCGCTCTTTGTAATGACCAACTTTAATTTTGGCCGCAAGAACTCAAGCACATCTGCCAAGTCGCGGATAGCATCTCGCCTATCATCGATGGAAGAACGATATCGCCTGAATTTCAAAACGGCAGAGTTTACACGACTTTCAACATTGTCAGGGTCGTAAACTGGCAAGTTTGCTTGAAATAAGTTTGGTTCATTGGGAATTGCCGTGGTAG
>PMCF01000310.1 GCA_003154115.1 Anaerolineae bacterium | reverse complement strand
CAATCCGTCAGGAATGTGCTCTAGGCCATGGGGTTTGCTCAAATGGCACAAACGAATAACGATTCAGCCTCCACCGTGACTGACGCGATCCGGCAGATCGCCAAGATGGTTCGCAAGAAAAAATCGAAAGCGCCGCAACCGCCGGCACCGAAATCCGGCGCTTCGTAGAGCTAGTGTTTTTGGCTAGACTGTAACTGAACATCGCAATCACCGGCGAGCCTGGGCGATCGGCGCAGGCTCGCCCCACAAAGGAGAAAGAACATGACGAAGTCAACCGAGAAGACGAATCCGCGCGTGGTGTTGTATGCGCGCGTTGGGACAGAGGCGCAGGCAAGGGATGACCATCACACGCTGAATGCCCAGTTGAGCGAACTGCGCGCTTATGCGGCCAGCAGGGGCTGGACGAACAGTGGCGAGTTCGCTGAAATGATCAGCGGCCTGCGGCGTGATCGACCGCAGTTGGAGGCCGTGTTGACGCTGGCGCAAGCTCAAGCGTTCGACATCTTGCTGGTGCACGACCTTGCGCGCCTGTCTCGCTCCGTCCCTCACATCATCGAGATCCTGGACCTTCTGGAGAATCAGCAGGTGGGCCTGGCTTCACTGAAGGAGCCTGACTTTAGCGCTTGGAGGAGGACTACCGCACTGATTATCTGACGCGAGGAAACCAGTCGCACAAGGAAAACAAAAACTGGATCTTCGCAGAGCGGAGATTCTGACTACAATACAATCCCATATTGTTTATTGTCGTATCCGATAAATAATGAGACTCGTCCGGCAGATAATGAGACTGACGTCTGGCAGATAACGAGACTGGCTTCAGGGCATCCGTCATCTGCCAGATCATGAGACTGGCCGCGTACCGATAGCCAAACGAAGATCACCGTCGGCGTGTTTTCACGGGTCGCGCGATTGGGGGAACAAAGCCATGTCGCGCCGCCACCTCTTTCAGCTGTTGCTGATCAAAGTAATGACGACGGTCGAAGGAGAGAGTGGGCTGGATAAGGCCAGCCGCCGACCACTCCCGGATGAGGTAAGGCGCAAAGTCATAGTCGTAAGCGAAACGGTCGGCGGAGATCCAGCCGTGTGCGGCATAGAGCTGATCAGGCAAGCCTATGATGATCGCCTGGCTGAAGTCAATGTGATACAACGACACCAACT
Source organism: Anaerolineae bacterium (assembly GCA_003154115.1). Lineage (GTDB taxonomy): Bacteria > Chloroflexota > Anaerolineae > Fen-1058 > Fen-1058 > Fen-1058. Next base: position 7,775 of record PMCF01000310.1, on the reverse strand, counting down.
CGGGGCGACGCGGATAAGCGGGTAACACTCCGGTCAGAACGCTTTGTAACAAGACTGCCAAATCGACGCCCAGATCATGCACCTCAGACACGGCTTCGATCATCAGAATCAAATCACCGCGTGATTCGGGATAAGGTTTCAAGTGCGCCATGACTTGCTGGAAGAAGTCGCGGACGGCTGGCGGGCTGAACACGCCTTGATTAGCCGCGGCCTCATGCCCTTTGCCGTGAGCGGGTAACAGCCCCACTTCTACCAGACGTTGCACGTCTTCAACGTTCACTCCCAGCCAGCTGCTGGCATCTTCAAGCGACCAGCCCTCCCTCCAACGTTGTTTCACCGCCAGAATTCCCGCACGCTTGAATCTGATCAAGTTCGCTTGGCTGCGTGGCCAATAACAGTCTGCTAATGAACCATGGGGATAAAAGCGTCGTAAATCGGCTATGGAAAGGTCGAGGGCCTGTGCCGCACATTCCTCCGTCCATAGATCGCTCTGCTCCACAAACCAGGGAACATCTTTGAGCTGCCGCACGGCCGTCACTGAAAGCGGCAGCTGCCGCTTTAACACATAGTTCAGGACCTCACGCTGGGCAAAGGCCACGGGTGAATCACCCCAATCGGCATTGAGCCAATCATGCTGCACATCCCGGATACACTGCGGCCGCGTCAGGGTCTGGGGCGTAGTTTCTTCGCAACCCCCATAAGCATCGAGCCAGCGGTGTAACCCTTCCGGCCAATCGAGCAGAGCAGTGAAGGCAGAGCGATACAAGAAGTAGGCTTGTTCAGGACTCAAGGCGTGGTGTGGCTCGATGGTAGCGGCGATTGAGTTGGCGAGTCCATTGAGCGGGCGGGGCAGGTTCGGCCATTCGGTCCGCCTTTTCACCAATTGCTGTGCAAAGAGTTGCAATAGTTGATACAGCACACGTGGCGGCTGCGGCGGCAAATGGCAGGCCGCCAGCGTGTCGTCAGGCACGTCAGCCACGCCAAACCAGGCTTGAATGGCTTGCTGGGAGCGGACGGACAGGCTGTCATGCGCGATCGATATTCGGCGAGCACGACGCAGATCGGCCTCACAATTGAGACAACGGCAGCCGACCAGATCGGCAACTGTCGTTGGTTTCCAACAACGCGGGCAGTGGTCGGTCAACAGACACAAATGCTCCAGGCAAATCGCCGCCGCACGCGGAATCCAGCTCACACGATGATAAGCTGCGGCTTTCAAACACAACGGGCAAAACTGGGTTGTCTCGCTCGTGCGCAGCTGGGTGCGTGCCCAATGTGGATTCACACGAGGCCGGGTCGTGTGATCTCGCCAGGGCATGGGTTGAGACGTCTGGTCGAGTGGATCCAGCCAGGCGGCAAACCGTTGATCGCTCGCCGCATACAAGTCATCCAGCGACAGCTGCGTCAGGGTGGCCAACTGCTGAAAGGTTTCCAGTTGAGTGGGTTGTGCCAGGTCATCAACAACGTTCAAGGTCATCAGGCGTTCCCGACCAATCGTCTGGATCATGCGAGGGTCGTCATAGAAGTTCAATTGTGTCAGGCGTTCCAGGACTGACGCGAGCGATTCATCAGGCAACAAAGCGGTGCGTCGCAACAAGGGTCTGGTCGGATCGATCAATGATAGGGCCGCCGGTGAAGTATTCATCAGATTTTCAAAACCTCCGCCACTGAACTCCGCCGTTTCCGGTGAGGCAGTTCCGCTGTGGCTTGGGGCGCGGGCACAGTCACGATCGGTTCGCCCGGTGCGCTGATGAAGGGATTCGGCTGATTTTTCAGGTGTTTGCTCAAGCGTTTGTCGAAGGCGACCGCCAGCGTGGGCAAGGCGATCGTGTTCTGGTGTTGTTGGCGCGTGAGCCAGGCGGCATAGCGCAGCAAGTTCATCAAGTTGCCCACGACCCCGCGTGTGGCGACATGCAAGCGCAGCAATAACTCGGCACGCGGCAAGGTGTCAGGCAACGCAATGGCGAGTGCCTCTTCCGCGTACTGCACAAACCGCGCAAATTCCTGCAGACTGGCGTCATCGGTCTGAGCATAGTGCAAGGGCTCCAGAGTCTGGCGCGCGGCAAACAAGCGTGACAGTTGCGCATTGGCTTCCAGAATGCAGTTCACTTTGCCCTCAATCCCGACCACGAGAAACGGAATACAGGTTTCTTTGATGAGCACCTTCAGCCAATCCGATACTTGTTCTAGGATCCGATTGGTCTCTTTGTCGATCAAGTGATGAAAGTCATCCATGATCGCCAGTTCCACTCGGCACGCCTTCATCAGCCGAACCAGCCGGAAATTCATCGCCCATAACGTGCCGGAATGCGCCGCGGGATCACCCAGCTGCGCCAACATCGTGGCGGCCATGCCTTTGACGGTCACGGGGGACGGCGTCTCGATATAGAAGACGGGAATCCGGGTTCCCGCTTTTTCCTCGACACGCGGAAACAAAGCCGCGTAATCTCGAACCAGCGTCGATTTGCCCGCGCCGGTTACGCCCTCCAACGACAGGCAATGCGGCTCGTTGGATAAGCACGACATCTCCTGGCATTCGCGGATATCTTGATGCAAGGCTTTGAACCGGGGATAACGAATGAGCGCGGTATTGGCCCGCGTCAGCCAGGTCTGGGTGTCGTTATCCATGTTGCACCTCCGTCCCCTGCGCTGGCACGGGTGCGGGCAATGACTTGAGCGGCACGTAGCTCACTTCCCAGTTGTCATCATCGGGCAGCTTGGACGGCTGCGATTCGATCGAAGAGGGCGTCATCACTTCGGCGAGTGGTTCGAGTTGGACGGGTGTTTCTGGTGGTGCGGGCGGTTCCAGTTGAGTCATGGCCCGCGTCGATTTGCCCGCCATGTCCCAGCGGGCTGCCCGGGTGCGGGTTCCCTGACGTTTGCGCTGTCGTCCTTCATCCACGATGGCTTGAATCTTGCGTTTCGCCTGGCCCAGCGCGACGGGATCAACACGCGCCTGTTCGTCCAGCACGGCCTGCCGAATCACGCGATGTTTCCACAGGGATAAGCCCTGCGTGTAGTCTTGATCGAGCGCAGGTACCCGGAGGTATTGCCGTTCGAAAGGATCATAGACATACAGCGCACTGAGATCGGCGGGATGGTATTTGATCTTGGCCGCCTGTCCGTTCAAGCGCGTGCGCAGTGTGAGCAATTCCTCAGCGTTGTAACGGAGCGAGGCAAATTCAAGACCATACGAATGGAGAACACGGGTATCAGTTCGGCTCAACAGGATCGCCAATTCTTGTCCGCCGGGAGGCAGAGCGGGCGCAAAACCCTGGCCGGTCTTCTCCTCCCAACAGCGCGCCGGAATGCCGTTCAAGCCGCGATGGAAACGCTCGGCATAGAGGTCCACCACAAAAAGGTGCATGAGTTTGTCGATCTCACTGAGATAGACGCACGCCTGCTGCGCGCTATCGTAGGTGCCGCGTTCGACCGAATTGGAAAATGTGGTGCCGGGCAAGGTGTGAAACAACAGGGTATTCATGGAACCAAACATCCGCTCAATGCCTGCCTTAAACTGCGGCGTTAACACCGGCGTGTATTGCAGCACCGTGCCGAGCAGACAACAGGCATCTTCCAGATCGCGCCCGATGAATTCCTTCCCGTTGTCGATCACCAGCGTGGCCGGAATGCCATAGGCTTGCCAGGTATGTTCGGTGCCATAGAGGGCGCGCACGTCGCCTTTGGGCAAAATGGCGTGATGCAGGCATTCCATGACGGTGAGGTAACTGGGCGGTTCAAAGCCCAGGTAATAGCCGAGCGGATAGCGAGTCGCCGTATCCAAACAATACGTCAGCGTCAAGCGGCCGAGAGGCAGATTATCCCGATCGTCGATCACGACCAGATCGGCGCGGGTGTGATCGATCTCCACCCGTTCAAGTGGTATGTCGGGATAGGGGGTCTGCCCAACCTGCTGCGTGGAATGCGCAGTGCGCGAAGTTCTCGGCTTAGCCTGCACCGCAGAGTTTCTCAAGCGTTGTGCGATGGTGTCACGCGAAGGCAGGCGCAGTTGAGCCGTGGTGGGGCGCAGCCGATTCTCTTCGGCCAGGCGCACCGCCAGTTCATTCCGAATCGTGTCAATCGTGACCTTTTCTTGAACCTGGCCCAAGCCTTCGAGGATGATCTCGATCAGGGCATTCACTTCGCCCGGCAAGCGTACCTGTCCGTTGCCGCCGCGGGTCTGGACCGCAGGAATCAGCGCGCGTAAATCGTGGCCACTGCGAACGTAGTCCCCTAACCAGCGATAGACCGCGGCTACGCTCACAACCGTGTGCAGGGAAGGTTCGCTGTCGCTGGCCTGCGTAGCCTTGACGCTTTGCACTCGGTGACTGACGTCGGCTCGGGTTCGGTGCTCCAGTTTCAGCAACGGGTCAATCACACTCAAGCGATACCGTGCAATCGCCACGAGCTCAGCCGGATACTCCGACAGTGCCAGTGGCGCTGGCGGACGAAGGGGCTTTGCGGTGGCGGTGGCGCTCGACCCTGACTTGTTGTCAGCGATAAAGTACAATTCATCGTCAAACAGGGCCTGTACCAAGGTCATCACTTCGACGCTTGAAGTCGTCCCTGTGAGCAAGTCTTCAAGGTTAACCTGCCCGGCGGGAAGCAGGCGAGTGATCTGGTAGCTGGCGCTGCGCCATTGAAAGCGTGCGCCGCTGGACAACCGTTGTGAGGTCATGGTTGCACCGCCTGAGGCGCTGGCCTGCGGTCCGCGACCAAAGTCTGACCTGACAGTGGCGCGAGATCGAGCGCAAGATCCAATTGATGATGAAAAGCTAAATGCAACAACCCGGCCATGGCGCGATCAGGATCAGTCGCTTCGATGGCTTGTGCAAGCGCCTGCAGCGTGAGCGGATCTGGGGCGTCCTGCAGCATCACATTGACCCGATACCGGAACACCGGATCAAGCGATAGTCGGGCATATTGGGTTAGACGTTTGATATTGGAGAGTCGATGGCCCGCCCGGATTTGTTGGTCAGTGACGACCCGAAATTCCCAACCACGGGCGGCACACCAAGCGCGTGCCACAGCAAACTTGCGCTGATTGTCGGGCGTTTCAACGAAGCGCTTCGGCTTGCATTCCACCACGACCTGCTGCCCGGCGCCGATGACATGAAAGTCAGGGGTGTAGTGCAGCGTCTGAGCTTCATGCTCATACTCGATCGTCAGGGGCTGTTCCTCAAACCACTCCACGCGGGCGTCATAGTCAAGCAGATAAATGAAATCGCGTTCAAGCAACGACTCGAACGCGATCATTCGCTCCATTTTGATGGACGGGAATCGCCCGATGACACTCCCGCCTCGATTTGAAACGTTCCGGACTGGCATCTTTTCCTCCGAAGGTGATAGAATTTCCAACTGCGGAGGGGATTGTACCTAGTTGCCGGGATTCGCAAAACCTGTCGGCCAGTCTCACTATTTGCCAGACAAAATCAACATGCAGCCAGTCTCATGAATTACCAGATACGCTTAGGGCAGTCTCACGATCTAGCGGACAAATTTCGGCCAGTCTCAATATCCGCCAGACACAGTCTCATTATTTACCGGATAAAATGCGGTTTCAGCCTTCGCCAGTCTCATTATTTAGCAGATACGACATTTATAGGCGCGGCTGGACGAGTTGTTCAGCCGCGCCCCCTACAAGGAAATACCATGGCTAAAAAAAGTAAGGATGTAAGCGCAGCGCGCGTGGTACTGTATGCACGCGTCTCGACGGAAGAGCAGGGCACCCAGGAGCACCATTCGCTGGAGGCGCAACTGAATGAGATGCGTGAGTACGCAGCCAACAAGGGCTGGACGATCGTCGGCGAATTTGTCGAAACGGCCAGCGGCACGCGCCGCGATCGGCCGCAACTCGAATCGATTCTGGCGTTGGCCCGCAGCCGCAGTTTCGACATTCTGCTCGTGCACGAACTCTCGCGCCTGTCCCGATCGGTCTATCACACCCTCGACATCTTCGACATCCTGGGCAAGCAGGACATCGGCTTCGCGTCGGTCAAAGATCCCGATTTTGATTTTGCGGATCCGATGCGGCGCGTCTTCTTGATCATTCTCGCGGCCATCAATGAATACTACATCGGCCTGCTGCGCATGCACACCAGCAAGGCCAAACGGCAGCGCGCTCGCAGCGGCCTGTACAATGCCTCGATTACGCCGTATGGCTACGTCCTGAGCGGCAATCCGCAACAGCCGCCCGTCATCGTGCCTGATGAGGCCAAAGTGATGCGCTTTGCCTTTGAGAAATATGCGACCGGCCACTACTCGCATCTGGCGCTCATGCAGTTGTTGTTTGATACCGGCTATCGTAATCGCAATGGTAAGCCCTTTCCCAAAGACACGTTGGCCGACATGCTGAGCAATCCCTTCTACATGGGCAAGATTGTCTATCGCGGCGATCACGGTAAGATCGAAGAAGTCTTTGACGGACTGCATGAGCCGATCGTGTCTGAGGAGCTCTGGGAACGCTGTCAGCGCGTGCGCGCCTCGCGCCGATCGGCTTCGCGCGCGGTCCAAAAACCCTATCGCGTGTACCTGCTGTCCAATCTGGCGTACTGCGACATTTGCGGGCGCAAGTTGCGCTCGCAGGCCAGCCAGAAAGGGCCGCAATACTATCGGGAGATGTCGTACGAGCGCGGCTATACCGACTGCCCGCATCACAGTCTGGGGGTGCGCACGGAGATTGTCGATAAGCAGATTCACGCCATCGTCAACGCGATTGAACTGCCCGCCGACTGGCAGCAAGAATTGACTGCACAGCTAGGCGATGATGAAGAGGTGGTTCAACTCCAGCGCCAGCGCCAGAGTCTGGAGGCCGAGCGCCGCCGCTTGAAAGAGATGTATCTGCGCGGCGATTTTGTCGAGGATGTCGAATTCTATCAATCCGAGTTGGGGCGAGTGCGGCGCGAGTTGGACAGTCTGCCCACGATCGATCAACTGGAAAATCTGGGCGCGGCCAGCGACACGATCCGCTCGCTGCATGACGTTTGGCCGGAGTCCGATCCGACCGATCAACGCGATCTGCTGCGGATCATGCTGCGCGATGTGCGCGTGGATGTGGCGCTGGGGCGTATCGTGTCCCTGTCACCGCAAGCCGTGTTCATTCCGTTGTTCCGGCAAGTGCCGATGTTGGCCGAGCGCGAGTTTGGCGTATTCGTGCCGATCTGGCCGCCGGCGGTGGCGGCTGAAGTCCTCTCGATCGATCCACCGTGCCCGATCGCGCTGCCAATCGATCGGGGGGTGGCGCTGCCGTTTGTGATCGATGATCCCCGTGCGATCGATCCAGCGGTTCGCATCGCTCCGGCCTTGAGTCAGGCGTTGATCAAATGCTGTGAGGTGGGCCTGACGCCGGAGAGGGTGGTGCAAGTCGCGTCGCTTGATCGGCCTGCGCTGCCCGCCGATCTGCGCAAGTGGCCGCTGGCCGTTGCGGACGCGCTGCCGTTGGATGACATTCTCAACCGTCCTACGGAAAGTGTCGATGTGCTGGCGACTTCCCTGCTGTTCTGGGATCACGTCATCAACACCGCTGTTCCACGTGACAGCGAGCAGTTGATCCAGCAGATTCACGCGGTGCTATCCAAAGGCGGAGTGTGGTACTTGGCGGATGTGTTGCCCGCTGAGATGCCCGCGCACTGGCTCTTCTCTTACATTCCCGAACTGTGGGAGTGGGCGCACACCCGCACACGCGATCTGCATGCGGTATATCAACAGGTTCAAGCGATGGGCTTCAAGTTGGAAGTGCATCGCACGCGGCACTATACTTCAAACGGGCATAAATT
>PMCF01000026.1 GCA_003154115.1 Anaerolineae bacterium | reverse complement strand
ACAGAATCCGTTAGAGTCAGCAATTTTGAATGGGATCCATCGAAAGCGAAAGTAAATCTTCGCAAGCATAAGGTCAGTTTCGAGCGTGCGGCTGAAGTTTTCCTGGATGCCTACATGCTGTCGATTGAAGACGAAGAACATCTGATGACTATGAAACAGGAATACGATTTTTCGCAAGGCGCGCGGGGCAAGTTCTATCGCGCGAATGTTCGACTCAACCTGCCGGTTTATCTGGACGATGACGTGGCCGAATTCGTGCAGAAATACGCCCAGCAGAAAAAAATTGACGCGCAAACCGTCGTGAATGAAATCATCCGCAAAAACAAGGAAATGCTTCAGGCACTGCGCTAAGCCTGCGCAACTGGGTCTTGTTGCGCGGCGTGCGCGAGGGCTGTTGAAAAAGTCCCAAGTCTCACGCCAAGACGCAAAGCAGCCAAGAATTCTTTTGACGCAGTCATAACCGTCGTTATCCTTATCCCTTATGCCCATTGTTATTAGCGTCGAAAACCTATCCAAGGTCTATCGCCTGGGCCAGATTGGGACGGGCACACTGACTAACGACCTGCGGGTATGGTGGACTACCAAGGTGCGCGGCAGGCCCAACCCGCTGCTGAAGATCGGGCAGACCGATCACGGCAACCGAGCGGGCGAAGAGTTGTATGCCCTGCGCGAGGTCAGTTTCACCGTGGAGCGTGGCGCTGACGTGGGAGTCATGGAATGAAGCGAACCCAACTTATCAAACATCTCCAAGCGCATGGCGCTGTCTTGTTGCGCGAGGGCAGCCGGCATAGCATCTATACTGCCAACGGTCGCAAATTGCGGAAGGATCTGATCCGCGAATCACACGAATCGCCGCGAATTATTCATGAAGATTCGCGAGAATTCGTGGACAAAAAAGCGCAGTTTATGCCCGCGCGCAGTATATCAGAAAGAACACTTGAAGACGCAGGTGCCCAGACAGCGCGAAATCGTAGACGAGTTGGCGCGCAAAATCTGCAAGGATTTGAATATTCCCTTTGTGAGGTAAACGATGAAATACCGAGCGATGATCAAGCAGAGCGGCGAGTGGTGGATCGGGTGGCTGGTGGATCTGCCCGGCGTCAACGCGCAGGAGCGCACGCGCGAGCGGCTGATGGAGTCGCTGCGCAGCGGAGCGCAAGACATGCTGGAGACCGAGGTTCCGTTTGAAGCGGAGGCGGTGATGACGACGGTCGTCATCACGACGGTAGAGATACCCCTGCCGACCTGGGCGTTTGGCCCAACGGTCGCTGCCTGAAAAATCGGGGAGTCGTTGAGAGGAGACTAGAGAATGATCACACTGTCTACCCCGTTTGAACAGGCGCTGGAGGCGGTGGAGCGCTTGCCGGTCTCGGATCAGTCGGCGCTTGTCGAGATTATTCGGCAAAGACTGCTGGAGCAACGCCGGGCTGAGATGGCCCTGAATGCCCGGGAGGCGCGGCAAGCCTTTCGGGAGGGAGCGCGCAGTAGCGCGGGGGCGCGCAGTAGCGCGGGGGCGCAGTACGGAACAGTCGACGACCTGCGCCGCGACTTGTTGGATGAAGCATGCGGCTGACGTTGTCTAAAAGGTTGCCGCGCCGAGCATAGCGAAGATTGATGAAAGGGGAGGTTGGTATGAGCGATACACGTACCGTATTTGTTTCGCTGGTGGTCGAGCACAATGGCGACGGTTATCTGGCAGCGGTACCCGGCTTACAGGGAGCCGTGGCCGAGGGAGATACGGTGGAGGAAGCGGTTTTTAATTGTGTGGATGTGGTCAAGTTGATCGCCGCCTACCGCGCCGAGCGAGGTGAGTCATTGGGCTTTAACGAGGTCAAATTCACAACGGCGACGCGTATGACAGTGGCGATGCCTATCGGAGTGGGTTGATATGCCTGAGCTGCGGGAGTTAACCTACAAAGACGTTACTCGCCGCTTACGGCAGTTGGGCTTCCGCTTTTATCGGCACGGCAAGGGTTCCCACGAACTGTGGATGCGGGATAGCGATGGGCGGGTTGTGCCAGTGCCTCATCACCGAGGAAAAACAATTCGCAAGGACATGGGCGCGCAGTAGCGTGGGCGGCCATCATCCGCGAAGCGGGGGTGGGCGTCAGCGAATTTATGGAGTTATGATGGGTCTAGTGACAGGCGGAGCCGGGTTCATCAGCTCGCACATCGTCGACGAAGTGCTGCGGCGCGGCGAGCAGACGCGCGCCGAGACTCGAGAGGGAGACACAACCCGATGGCCGAGTTGACCAACCCACACGATCGATTCTTCAAGGACGCCTTGTCGCGGCCCGCCGCGAGGCGGGATTTCTTGCAGTATTATTTGCCGCCGGCGATTGCCGAATTGCTGGACGTGTCTTCGGCCGAGTTGGTCAAGGATTCGTTTGTGGATGGCGAGTTGCAGGAGCATTTCTCGGATTTGTTGTGCGAGGTGAGTTTGCGGGCGGGAGGCGGGGCGTATGTGGTGGTGCTGTTCGAGCACAAGAGTTACCCCGAACCGCTGATCGCGTTTCAAGTGTTGCGCTATATGGTGCGGGTGTGGGATTATGCGCTGCGGCGGCGGGCGCGGCTATGGCCGATTTTTCCGGTGGTGGTATATCACGGGCAAGCCACCTGGCGGGTACCGCTGAATTTGCAGGCGGCGCTGGATGTGCCAGCGGCGCTGCAGGCATTTGTGCCCGAATACCGGTACTGGCTGTGTGATCTGTCGCGGTATGAGGACGCGGACTTGAAGGGGGAGGTGGCGCTGCAGGTGGCGCTGCTGACGCTGAAGCATATTTTTAGCGATGATTTGTCCGAGCGACTGCCGGCGATGGCGCAGTTGTGGCAAGACCTGGCGAAACAGCGAACCGGGCTGGAGTACCTGGAGACGATCTGGCGGTATTTGGCGACGGCGACGGGCCGGGTGAGTGAAGCGGACCTGCGGCAAGCGGTGGAAGCGGCTTTTCCGCAAGTGGGAGGTGGGATCATGTCGACGATTGCAGACAAGTGGGTTGAGCAGGGCCTGCAACAGGGCCTGCAACAAGGGATGCAACAGGGAATGCAACAAGGGATGCAACAGGGAATGCTCGAGGGTATCGAGTTGGGCTTGGAACTCAAGTTTGGCGCGGAGGGATTAAGCCGGCTGGCTGAGATTCGCAAGATACAAGACACCGATGTGCTCAAGGCGATTCAAGCCGGACTCAAGACCGTCACGACGTTGGATGAGTTGCGGCGGATTTACCAGCCAGCGTGACCGGTGAGCGCGTTCGGCGCAGTGACGCGCCTGAGCGGGCCGGCTTTTCGGAAGCGGCCATTCCAGCGAGGACGGCCACTCCGCCAAGCAACCGGGGGGATCGAGGAACACCTGGCGCTCTGGCGAGAACGGGCGTTGATCGTCCCTCTGCCAACACCCGGGTCAGCCAGCATCATTCAAGATGAACAAGCGCGTGTTACAGGCCGCCTGAGACAGCGCTGCGCTGCAGCGGGTGAAGCGCCCACGATTTATGGCGATGGCACACCGTCACGGGATTTTATCTGCGTGGCCAATGTGGCAGCGGCCAACTTGCTCGTGCGTCTTTTCGCCTGGCGTGTGAACCATCCTGGTGGGAACGGTGCTGTTCAATCGGGTGGAAACGACGTTCATGGACACTGTATGAGCAACGTGGTGATTAGGTGTAAAATCCGCTGGCAGAAGAGTGTGAAATGATCGACACGCGCGCTTATGACCTGCGAAGCATTCTGATGAAAACGAGGTGAACTATGCTGGCGAATTACATTGACAGGGCGATGGAACAGGCGGTTTATGAGATTATCAAGGCCGAGGGTATTTACTGGGGGGAAATTCCCGGTCTGCAGGGCGTATGGGCGCGGCACACGACGCTGGAAGGCTGTCGGCGCGAACTCCGGGAGGCCTTGAGCGACTGGCTCGCGCTGAGACTACACCTGGGATTGCCTATCCCCATTCTGGCAGATATTGACCTGAGCCAGTTGACTCAACCCGTCTGAGGTTTTCATGACTCGACTGAAACCAGTATCCTGGCGCGAATTTGTGCAGCGTATGCGTGAATTAGGCTTTGAGGGGCCGTATGCCGGCGGACGACACCCGCAAATGCGCCGCGGCAATGTCACCGTCATTATTCCCAATCCTCACGAAGGTGAAATTGGCGTAGGATTTTTGACACGCCTCCTGCGACAGGCCGACGTGACGCGTGAAGAGTGGCTTGACGAATCATGACCGTGGTTATCCTTTAACCCTATGCCGACTGTCATTAGCGTCGAAAACCTGTCGAAGGTGTATCGCCTGGGCCAGATCGGCACCGGCACGCTGACTGACGACCGGCGGGTGTGGTGGGCTAAAGTGCGCGGCAGCCAATGGACCAGGCCGGGGCGCGCGTCAGCGGCGTGGCGGTCGCGGACCAGGGCCAGTCCTGCATTCCTTTATATTTTTGACAGAGTAGTGACAAAGGGCGGGCGAAAACGGGTAAAAGCACGGCTGACAGCGCCGGACGCCGGTTGTATCATGCAGGTCAGCC
>PMCF01000308.1 GCA_003154115.1 Anaerolineae bacterium | reverse complement strand
GCCGCATCGCGGATGACTCGGGTCGGTGCACTCAGCAACAAAGGCGTCTTCATCCGTTACCTCCTGAGTGCTCGAGGATAACACATAATCAATCAAACTTGCTCATCTCTCCCACCAATCTGAGGAGAACCAAGCGACTATTGTTAGCGATGGGGCTGGATGCAGCTACTACAAAAACCACCCGCGATGGTGGTATTGACATCATTGCCTATAGCAGAAGTCCGGTTTTTTCAGGCAAATATGTTATTCAATGTAAGGATTATACTGGTTCAGTGGGCGAGCCCGCAATTCGCGATCTTTTTGGAGTAGTTATGGCCGAGAGAGCGAACAAAGGCTTACTAATAACTTCTGGTCAAATTACGGCTAGTGCACGTCAGTTTGCTGAAGATAAGCAATTGGAATTAATTGACGGCAATGATTTGCAAACGCTTTTTAGAAAGTATGGCATAAATTGATACGCACTTCGCGGGCGATCTCCTTCCTCTATGATCGCCCGCCTTTTGTTACGCATTACTCGTTACTCATTACTTCCCATACAACCGCTGATACCACGCCAAATTTTCCCTCAATCTATCAATGTACAACCTCGTCTCGCCCAGCGAGATATTCTCCACGAACAGATCGATGTCGCCGTTCGACGCTTCCTTCCAGTGTTGCGCGTTGCCCGGCCCGCCGTTGTAGGCCGCCCACGCCGCATACATATCGCCGTCCAGAAAATCGAGGCCGTAGCGCCGCAGGTAGTACGTACCGAACTTCACGTTGACGATGGGCCGATAGAGATCGCTCTGCTGATAGTTCTGCCAGCGCAAATCGCCTGCGATCTGTGCGCCCGTATCGGGAATGATCTGCATCAGGCCGCCTGCCGCCGCCGATGAAGTCACGGCCCCGTCGAACAAACTCTCGGCCCGCATCAGCGAGAAGATGATCATCGGATCGATGTTGTTGGCCTGCGCCTCAGGGACGATGAGATTGGCGTAGTAGATGGGGTAGACCAACCGCTGCAAGAACTTCGGCGCGTTCTCGATCGATCCGGCGGGCGAGAGACGAATCACTTGATTAGCGGCCACAATCGCCGGGTAATACAGACCAATGTCGCGATAGTAAATCGCCAAAGGATACAGTATCGCGGCGTTATCGCTGTAGGCGTCGCGCAGCGCCTGGAACTCCGCTTTGCCCTCGCTGAGCTTGCCCAAGCGCCACAACTCGTTGCCGCGTTTGAAGCGCGCATCGTTGATCACCGCCGCGGGCAGTTGGCGCAGCGACTCCGGCTTCACTTGCAGCCAATTGGCTAACCATTGCTCGGCTTCGACACGGCCCTCGTCGGGATCGACATCGAACTTGCCCGGCACAAATGGCAGCATCGCCGTACCACTGAGGATATCACTGGCGCGCAGGCCGTAGTAACCGCCAGCCGCAGCAACCTGTGCCAACAGCGCGCGATCATTGGCGACTTTGCCTTGCCACAACAACGAGGCCGCGTGGAGGTCGCTCAACGGATACGTGTTGCTCAACGTGCGCCACGCGGTGATCGCTGTGGCGCGATCGTTGCTGCGATACGCATCCAGCCCGGCATCGAACAGTGCTTCGGATGCATGGGTGTCGTTGGGATAATCCGTCTGTAATTGCAGATTCAAATCGATCGCGCGCTTGAAGTCGCCGCTGCGCTCCAGAAAACCGGCGGCATTCCAGATTGCTGCCGGGGCTTGAGGGGCGGTCGGGTTTTTCTTGACGAACGCCGCCAACGTCTCCACCGCGCCAGCCACATCGCCGCCCACGGCCTGCGTGTTCGCCTTCTCGATCCACGCGTCGCCCCAACGCGAAGCCTCGGGATGCTGTGTGATGATCTCGTCGAAGGCCTTCAACGCCGCGCCGATGTTGCCCGCGTCTTTATACGACAGGCCGCTGTAGTAATGGGCATTGCCGTGATCGGCATTTGCCGCGATGAAGCGTTCGAAAGCCGCGATGGCCGCATCGTATTGTTTGGCATAGTAATCGACCAGGCCACGCTGAAATTCGTACACGGGCACTTGCGCATTGACCAACGCAATTAACGCTTGATATGCCTCGTTGCGCTCGGGATATGTGTTCACTAATTCCATGAAGCGATCCAGGCCCTTTTGAGTTTCACCCGCATCCAACAAAGTCTGTCCCGCTTGCAGCATGATCGAGGCGCGATAGCCAGGCTGCTGCAAGGACAAAATCGCATCGTATTGCGCGAGGGCCTTATCAGATTGGTTCCCCTGCCGATAAGCTAACGCCAGTTTCTCGCGCAGATTCGCGACGTCGGAGGTACCGCTGGCGGCGGCGAGCGCGGCTTCGTAGAATTTAGCCGCATTGGCCGCGTCACTCAACTGCACATAGGCATCGCCTATTTGTTCAGACACAGTGTCGGCGATGAGATCGCTGCGTAACTTCAGATAGTTTTGATAAGCCTTGATAGCCTCTTGCCACGCCGATCGATTGGAATGAATCTCGCCCAGCTGAAACCACGCGTCTGCCACGCGATCGGATTTGGGATGCTGCTTGATGAACTGCGTGAACAAATCGATCGCGCCCTGCGGATCACCCGATCGGGCGGTGCCCACCGCCAGGCCCAGTTGGGCCACTTCGATCTGATCGGGCGTGCCCGATCCATCGATCACGGCTTGATACTTCTGAATCGCCGTGCTGAAGTCGCCATCCCGCATGGCTTGCGCCGCTTCTTGCAGCGCCTGCTCCGGTCGCGGCGTCGGCGTGAAGGTGGGTGTGGGCGATGGTGTCGCAGTCGCCGTCGGGCTGGGTGGAACCGTCGGGGTGGCCGAAGGCGCCGGCGTGGTTGGCGTGTGGGTGGCACTGATCACGGGCGCAGGTTGTGACGTGCAAGCACTTAGGAGAACGAGGGATAGAGCGACAGAGAGAAAGAGAGATTTCATGTGCGCGATTATCGTGGAGGCCGCACGGCATGTCAAACCCGCTCCCCTGGTTGACATGCCCCTGCCCGTCTGCTACACTGACGAAAGATTACTATTCATCCGTCATGCCCCGCGTAGCGTGCTTCTGTCGGGCATCCAGATCCGCCGTTGGAAAGACTTCTGGATTCCCGCTTACAACATGCGGGAATGACGGTGCACAAGGGGCCAGGCTAACATGAACGAACTGGAACGCACGATTGAATGGCATGACGGCACCGTGATGATGATCGATCAGCGCGTGCTGCCCCTGCACTATGAGATCAAAACTTACACCACCTATCAGGGCGTGGCAGAGGCCATCCACACGATGGTGATCCGCGGCGCTCCGGCGATCGGTGCGGCGGCGGGCTTTGGCATGGCGTTAGCAGGCTTGCAGAGCAAAGCTCGGAACTCAACTGAACTGAGGCTTGAGCTTGTGAAGGCCGCAGATGTATTACGAAAGTCTCGACCAACGGCGGTCAACTTATCCTGGGCAATTGGCCGCATGCTACTTGCGGCGGCACGTGATGATTTGTGGTCAGTCGATGATGTTCGCGCTGCATTAATCCATGAAGCGCAAAAAATCGCCGATGAGGATGTGGCGATCAATCGGCGCATGGCCGAGCACGGCGCGGCATTGATCCAAGACGGCGATACGATCCTCACGCACTGTAATACAGGCGCACTGGCCGTCGTCGATTACGGCACGGCGCTGGGTGTGATTCGTCGCGCGCACGAGCAAGGCAAGCGCATCAAAGTTTTCGCCGATGAGACTCGTCCGCGCTTGCAGGGCGCGCGCCTGACCGCGTGGGAGTTGATGCGCTGGGGCATCGACGTGACGTTGATTGCGGACAATGCGGCGGGGCACTACATGCGTAAGGGCGCGATCAACATCTGCTTCGTCGGATCGGATCGCACTACGGCCAACGGCGACGTGGCAAACAAGATCGGCACTTACCAGGTGGCCGTGCTGGCGAAAGAAAACGGCATCCCTTTTTATCCGGTTGTGCCCACTTCGACGATTGACCTGAGTCTGGCCCACGGCGATCTCATCCCGATCGAGGAACGCGACGAACGCGAAGTCACGGAGATCGACGGGGTGCGCATCGCGCCGATCGGCGTGAAGGTGGGCAATCCCGCTTTCGATGTGACCCCGCACAAATATGTCACTGGCATCGTGACGGAGAACGGTATCGCGTATCCGCCGTTTGAAGTCAGCTTGAAGAAAGTAGTAAAGAGCTAAATGCCATTGGACAAATTGCAGAGACTGTGAGGACAATAATTTAACAGAATTGGAATCTTCTGCAATTCGTCGAACCATGCAACACCCAAAGCCGTGGTTACAAGGAGTGCTACAAGCAGTAAGAGAACAATAGACAACACAACTTTGTTCCGTCGCAACAATCGGGGCCGATTCATTTGGTGTCTCCTTGATCTCTCAGGATGCTCCGAACATTGATGGATTAGTTCAATGTCGCCTGCTAAATTATAGCGCACCCGTTCTATGGTCTCATAATGGCGTATGGGAAAAGAATTCCCTGTTCGCCGTCTGAGATCAGCCTATCCACGGCAATGCAGGGAGGCTAGGGAAGCGGCCGCATGGCATTTGCCTTGCAAGCTCGAATGTGGTATTTTAGAAACACGTTTGAGAGTAGTCGATCCGCTGTACAGAGTAGATAAGGAGCCGAAAATGACAACTCGCCGTCTTGTAGTGATTCTCGTCGCCGTCGCGCTGCTGCTGGCCGCGCTGGCCAATGTGGCCGTCGCCGCGCCGCTGGGCGCGCCGCAAAATGCGCCGCAAGCAGGGTATAGCTGCGTGGCCTATTACACGGTGCAGGCCGGTGACAACCTGTATCGCATCAGCCTGAAATATAACATGTCGATGGCTGCC
Organism: Anaerolineae bacterium; assembly: GCA_003154115.1. Classification (GTDB taxonomy): domain Bacteria; phylum Chloroflexota; class Anaerolineae; order Fen-1058; family Fen-1058; genus Fen-1058. The sequence goes on along the minus strand of PMCF01000308.1, from coordinate 15,995 downwards.
CTGATGGGCGCGAACGGCATCGCCAATCCCGATGTGGTGTACGCCGGACAGACGTTGTGCATTCCGGGCAACACCCCCGGCCCGGCGCCGGCGCCGCGCCCGCCGTGTGGAACGTATTACACCATCAAGTGGGGCGATATGCTCAGCAACATCGCTTGGCGCTATGGTGTCTCGGTGCAAGCGATCATGCAGGCCAACAATATTTGGAATCCCAATTACATCTATGCTGGCATGATCTTGTACATCCCTTGCGGGAACACGCCTAAACCCCCACCGCCGCCCAATAGCGGCAGCTACTTGCAGTGGAAGGGCGAGTATTTCAATAATCAAGATTTGGCCGGCGCGCCCTCGATCGTGCGCAACGATCCGATCATCGCCTTCAACTGGGGCTGGGGCTGGCCCAATCCTAAGATTTCCGCCGATCACTTCTCAGTGCGTTGGACGCGAACGCTTAACCTGAAAGAAGGCACCTATCGCTTCTCGGTCACGGCGGATGACGGGGCGCGCTTGTACGTCGATAACGTGCTCGTCATTGATCAATGGCATACGGCTTCAGGCCAAACCTACGTGGTCGATGTGTCGCTGGGCGCGGGCAATCACGTGGTTCGGATGGAATACTACGAAGACGCGGGGAATGCCTATGCCTACCTGACCTATGCCTGGGTCGCCGGCCCGGGGCCCAATGTCACGCCCATGCCGCCCGTCCCGCCGACGCCTGGCCCGGGTACTGGAGGCAGCGCGTGGACGTGCACCTACTTCGCCAATCAAGACCTGGATAATCCCGTTGCGATGGTCATTCTGCCCGATCTGCTCCTGAATTGGGGTGGAGCATCGCCGTATCCAGGTGTGCCCAAGAACCTCTGGTCGATGCGCTGTACCAGTGTGCAGTACATGCCCAGCAATGGATTGTATCAGTTCAATGCCCAAGTGGACGATGGCGTACGCGTCTTTGTCGACGGCAACGCCGTCATCAGCGCCTGGACCAATCATGCCGGCACCACCGAAGTCGGTACGGCCAACCTCAGCGCCGGCCCGCACAACGTGACGGTCGAATACTATCAATTCGGCCACGATTCGATGCTGTCGGTATGGTGGAACAAGAAGTAAATCGCGGCCATTGATTTGAAGACAAGGCCCGACACAGCTGTGTCGGGCTTTGTTATTGCTCCCAGAGTGTTGTTGCGGGTATACAGCAAAACTGTTGGGCGTGCGTGCTGCCCCGGCCATGCTTACGCTGGATGTGCCATCCAGCAGGAGCATATTCCACAAGTCACCAACACTTTTGCGTTATACTCTGTTGTTGCTCCACACTGGTCAACCCGTGGCAGGGCGGTTATAATGGGCCGCGATCTAATCTCCCAAAGAGGACCACCATGCAACGAACACTTATCACCGGAGGGGCGGGCTTCATCGGAAGTCATCTAGCCGAAACCCTGCTCGTTCAGGGGCAGCACGTGGTCGTCATCGACGATCTCTCCACCGGCCGCTTGGAGAACATTGCGGCCCTCATCGGACAACCCAATTTTCAGTTTGTCAACGAAACGATTCACACGGAAAGCGTGATGGATCGCCTCGTCAGCGAATGCGATGTCATCTATCACCTGGCCGCGGCGGTGGGCGTAGAACTAATCATCAAAGACCCGGTCCGCACGATCGAAACCAACCTGCTTGGCACCGAAGTGGTGCTGCGGCTGGCGCGGCGTTATCAGCGCAAGGTGCTGCTGGCTTCCACCTCGGAAGTTTACGGCAAGAGCGACGATCTGCCGTTCCGGGAAGAGTCCGATCGGGTGATGGGCGCGACCACCAAGAGCCGCTGGAGTTACGCTGAATCCAAGGCCATGGATGAGTTCCTGGCGCTGGCTTATCACAAGCAGCTCAACGTCCCGATTGTCATTTGCCGCTTCTTTAATACCGTGGGGCCGCGTCAAACTGGCACCTACGGCATGGTTATTCCGCGCCTGGTCAAACAAGCGGTCAACGACTTGCCCCTGACTGTCTATGGTGACGGCCTGCAAACGCGCTGCTTCTGCAACGTCAAAGACACCGTGCGCGCGGTGGTAACGCTGAGTCAGGAACCGCGTGCGGTCGGACAAATTTTCAATGTAGGCAGCAGCGATGAAATCACGATCCTGGAACTGGCGCAGCGCATCGTGCAGCAGGCGCACAGCCGATCGGAGATCAAGCTCATCCCGTACGATCAGGCCTACGAAGCCGGCTTTGAAGACATGCGCCGGCGCGTGCCCAGCACCGAAAAGATCAAAGCGGCCATCGGCTGGCAGCCGACCATTCCACTAGAGCAAACGCTCAATGAAGTGATCGCGCAGTTCCGGTCGCCGGCATGATCGACTGGCCGCAGGTATTGGCTAATGCCGTATGGATCAGCGGCGCGGCGCTAGCCTTAGCCACGTTCAGTTACGCCAGTTGGCTGGCCAGCCTGCGTAACGAACGATTGCGAGACACCCTGGGTCAGGTCACGCTGCAACTGTTACTCCGTGGCGCCGCAGTGCTGGTCTGTCTCGGATTGGGGTTAACGGCGAATAGCCTGCTCGAAACGATACTCTGGCTGGCCTTGGCGGGCCTCAGCGCCGCAGCCTTCATTTCACTTTGGTGCACACAGCGCTCCAAACGGACACTATGAAAGTTATTCCCACTGAGCTCCCGGATGTATTGTTGATCGAGCCGCAGGTGTTTCCTGATGCACGCGGTTTCTTCATGGAAACCTATCACGCGCGCAAACTTGCCGAGCTGGGCATTACGGCCGAGTTCGTGCAGGATAATCACTCGCGCTCGCAGCAAGGCACGCTGCGCGGTCTGCATTATCAAATTCAGCACTCGCAGGGTAAGCTGGTGCGCGTGGTCAACGGCGAAATTTTCGACGCGGCCGTCGATCTACGCCGCCATTCGCCTACGTTTGGCCGCTGGACCGGCGCGCTCTTGTCCGCCGACAACAAGCGGCAGTTGTGGATCCCGCCGGGCTTTGCGCACGGGTTCTATGTCCTCAGCGCAGTCGCCGATTTCATCTACAAAGTCACAGATTACTACGCCCCGGAATGGGAGCGTACCCTGTTGTGGAACGATCCCCAGCTCAATATCACCTGGCCGCTCATCGACGATCAGCCGCCCGTGTTGTCGGCCAAAGACGTGCAGGGCAAGCCGCTGGCGCAGGCAGACGCGTTTGAATGGTGAAGCTCGTGTCTGAGCCTGACAAGTTATTGAAGCCTGTCAGGTTTTTTGTCTTGCTCGCACTGAGCGTGATCATCAGCGCGCTGGGCGTGGGCTTGATTGCGCGCACGATCGATCCCAATCGTTTTGCGCGCAGCCTCGGCACGGTCGATTGGCGTTGGGTGCTCGTCGCCGTAGCGGTCATCTGCGCCACGTATGTCGCCCGAGAACAACGCTGGGCCATTCTATTGCGCCCCCTTGCCTTTCGCCGCGCGGCCCTGTGGCGGGCGTTGCTCACCGGTCAATTGCTCAACCTGTTGCTGCCGATCCGCAGCGGCGATGTGGTCCGCTCGATCTTGGTGGGCCGCGAACCCACCGGCAACCTGGCGCGCGTCTTCGGCAGTGTGCTGATCGAAAAAGCGTGGGACTGGCTGATGCTGTGTCTGTTGATTGTGATCATCACCTGGGCCGCACCCCTGCCCGCTTGGCTTCTGCTGCCTGCCCGCCCGATCGGATGGGTGGCCCTACTCGTGTTGATCGGATTTCTAGGTGTGGCGCTGACGCCGGAAGCCTGGATCACCCGCGGGGTCGCGTGGTTCGATCGGGCACTAGCACGCCTGCCACCGCGCTGGCACACTTTCGTGTTGAATAACACACGGAGCTTGCTCGACAGCCTCAGCGCGTTACGCCATCAAGAAGCGATCATTGGCGCAGCATGTGGGTCGTTGATCATCTGGAGTTTAAGCGTGATCATCAACTACGCAGTGCTGCGCGCCTACGGTGTGGAAGATTGGATCGCCGCAGCCGCCTTGTTAGTCGTATTGATGATCGGCGTCAACCTGCCGCCGTCGATCGCGGGTCTGGGCGTGTTCGAAGGCTTGACCATGCTCACCCTGCAGGCCTTCGGCCTCCCACTAGAAACCACGCTGGCGATTGGCGTAACGCTGCACGGCATAGTCGTTGTACCCCTTATCGCCGGCACGGCCTGGTCGTGGCTGACCATAGTCAAACGTGAGCGTGCCGTATCGTAGCGGGTAGACTTGTAGTATCTGACAAAACTTGGCTCGACCCATGGATTTTTCGATCATCATTCCAGCCTATCAAGCCGCGGCCGTGTTGCCGCAGTGTTTGAACGCGCTGTGCCATCAATCGATCGACCGCTCCCGCTATGAGATCATCGTCGTCGACGATGGCTCCACCGACAACACCGCCGACGTAGCGGAACAAGCGCTGCGGAACCAGTCACCCGCGCACGTGATTCGCGCGACTCATGGCGGACCGGCGCACGCGCGCAATTTGGGCGTGCAGGCCGCGCAGAGTAATCTCGTGTTGTTCACCGACGCCGATTGCGCGCCTGGGCCCGATTGGATCGAACAGCTGAGCAGCGTCTTCACCGACTCCACCATCAGCGGCGCTAAGGGCATCTATCGCACGCGGCAGACTTCACTCATTGCACGGTTTGTCCAGCAAGAATACGAGGAACGGTACGATCGCTTGCAGCGCCTGACGCCGATCGATTTTGTAGACACGCATGCGGCCGCTTATCGCCGCGCCGTGTTTATCGATCAGGGCGGGTTTGATGCGATCGGGCTGCCTACCGCCTCCGTCGAAGATCAAGAATTCTCGTTCCGCCTCGCCGCCCGTGGACACCGCCTGGTGTTTGTGCCGGAAGCCGTGGTCTATCATCGGCACAACACTTCGCTCCGGAGTTACTTCCGCCGCAAGTACAACATCGGGTACTGGAAAATCTACATCCTGCGACGGCATCCGGCCAAAGCCTTACGCGATTCGCACACGCCGCAGATGATCAAAGTGCAAATCGCACTGTTGGCCGCCGCCTTGTCGATCACCTTGGTGACGCTGCTGCTGCCGATCGGGCCAGGTGGGCCGATCGGATTGTGGGCGGCCTTCTTCCTCTCGATGGGCCCGCTGTTGATCAAGATCGCACGGCGCGATCCGCCCGTGTTGCTCGTCGCACCGCTCATGATCGGCGTGCGCACGTTGGCGTTGGGACTGGGCATGCTCAACGGTCTGCTGCGCTTTGACGTCTTTCGTCGCACTCTCCCCAACGCCGTATCGACCCGGCATTGAAAATGAAAACCTGGCTCGCCTTCATCACGGTCAGTGCCGCAGCCTTGGTGTTGTATCTCAGCACAGCCGCGCCGTCGCTAACGTGGGCGCACGCCGGGGCCGATGGTGGCGACTTGATCAGTGCGGCCATCACCAATGGCGTAGCACATCCGCCGGGCTATCCCACTTACGTGACGATCGGGCAGCTGGTCGCACGTCTGCCCGTCGGCGATGCGGCCTATCGCTTCACGTTGTTGTCCACTGTAAGCATGGCGCTGGCGGCGGGCTTCACCACGCTGAGTATTCTGGCTTTATCACGCAGAGTACTGATTGCTATCCTCGCCGGATTATTCTTCGCTGCCGCGCCGATGGTCTGGGGGCAAGCGACGATTGCCGAAGTGTACGCGCTCAACGCCGCCTTCGTCGCCGTTATCGTTTATCTCGTCACCCCGATCGTCTTTCGCCGCGCACCTGTTTCTCTCTTTCGTTTGGCCTTCGCCGCCTGGCTGTGGGGACTGGCTTTCGGTAACTCCGTGACCGTTGCGGCTTTAGCGCCGCTGACGATCGTGGCGTGGTGGCGTAAACGAACATCGACAGCGTCACGGCGCGTCACGCGGCGCATGACGTGGCTGCCGATTCTGACCTTTGCGATCGGCCTCAGCGTCTACCTGTTAATTCCATTGCGCGCAGCGCAACAGCCGCCCATCAACTGGGGCAACGCCACCACGCTCGATCGATTCTTCGCGCTTATCTCCGCCGAAATGTATCGCGGCTATGCACTGAGCACCGCACCGCCGGAGCTCCTCACACGGATCGTCGCTTTCGCGCAATTGCTGGTGATGCAATATGGCTGGCTCGGCGTGGGGCTGGGTACGATCGGGGCATATTACGCGCTCATCACGTCCAATCGAAACTGGCGCTGGTTAGCTCTGACAATCTTGCTCTATTTGCTCTTTGCACTGAGCTATAACACTCCAGACAGCGCCCTGTATTTGATCCCGGTATGGATGTTCGGCGCGTGGGCCATCGCGCGTGGGATGGACGCTGCGCGCCGCGTCCCTTCTTGGGTCTTGTTGCTGCTCATTTTCCTGGTTGGTCCTCTGCTCAATATCATCACGCATTACCCGGCCATGAATCTGCGCGACGATCATGCTGCAGTTGATTTTGCCAACCAGGTACTCACTACCGCCCCGCCGGGCGCTATCGTCATCACGGGCCGCGATGGACACACTTTTGCTTTGTGGTATCATCGCGTCGCCGCCGGGTCGCGTCCCGATCTGGCGATTGTGGATCGTCGTTTGGCTGGCTATGAGTGGTATGCGGTCATGCTGCAAACACAAGGGTCTGCGCCGCAGCTGCCCGAGTATGATCCACCAGACAGCTGGCTCGCGCGGCTGGCGACGCTCAACCCGGGACGCGCGCTCTGTATTGTCGCTGACACAACAGCGCAGTTCACGTGTGACTGATTGAAATCATGTCAGAAGCTGGACCAACTCCAATAACGGCTCAACGCCAACGCCGCAAACGCTGGCTATTTTTCGTCGTGCTGGGCCTTGGCCTGATCGTGTTGTTGTGGATCGGCTTGCTGGTGCGCGATGGGTTGGCCCTGCGCGCCGATGTGCAAAGTCTGCAAGACTACGTGGCAACCCTGCCCCAACCGTTGACGCCGGCGGCCATCGATATGAACTTCGTGCAGTCGCGCCTCGCTTCACTGCACGATAACCTGGCAGCGCTGCGCAGTCATGCCGCGCCCTTGCTGGCGATCACGCCGGCGTTTGGCTGGCTGCCCAACGTCGGCGGTGATGTGCAAGCCGCGCCCGCTGTGTTGGATATGGCGCTCGAGTTCACCGACCTGGGTCGCCGTGTCTCGGCCACGCTCGCACCGTTTTGGCCGCCACAAACCGGGGATGGACGCCTGTCATTGCCGGTCGTGGCGCGTCTGACGCAGGTGCTGCAACCCAGCGTCGAAGTCTATCGCGAACAGATCGAGCGAGTCCAGACCGCGCGTGAACGCATCGACAGCACACACCTTTCGCCGCGCTTCCAAAGTTTGCTGGCACGCTATGACGAAGCCTATCCGTTGATGGACAGTGGCTTGGCGTTACTGCAGGTTGCTCCGCAGCTGTTGGGAGCCGATCAACCCCGCACGTATTTGATCCTGGTGCAGAATGAAGAAGAACTGCGCGCGACCGGCGGCTTTATCAGTGCGGCGGGGCGCGTGACGCTCGATGCCGGTAAGATCATCTCGCTGACCATCGAAGATTCGTATGCCGTCGACGATTTCACCACGCCTTACCCTGATCCGCCGCTCCCACTGCGTGATTTCATGGGGATCGATTTATGGGTCTTCCGCGACAGCAACTGGTCACCCGATTTTCCTACGGCGGCCCGGCAGGCCAGCCAACTGTATACTCAAACACGCGGCGGCCACATCGACGGAGTGATCGCTTTGAATCAAAATGTCGTCGGTGCCCTGATCGATGGTTTCAGTCCGCTGACCATCGACGGGCACACGATCAACACGGCCGCGGACATGCGCGCGTACATGCACGCCGCGTGGGCGCCTTCCACTCAGACTAGCGCAACCGAGTGGGTGGCACAGCGCAAAAATTTCATGGGGCGCGTCATGCAAACGCTGCTCGAACGGATCATGAACGGCGGCGGCCAGGTTAATTGGCCGGTGTTGGGCCAGGCACTCGATCGGATGTTGCATAGTCGCGATTTGCTGATCACCTTCGCCGATCCCGCCTTGAATACGCCGCTGCATACGGCACGCTTAGATGGCGCTCTGCGTCCCAGTGATGGCGATTACTTGATGGTGGTGGATGCCAGCATGGGCTTCAACAAGGTCAGCTCGGTCATGCAGCAAGCGATCCACTATACGGTCACGCTCTCCAGCGACAGTGCGCCGCAAGTGCTGCTCAGCTGGGTGTATACGAACACCAATCCACCACTGGCCGGCTGTGTTCATCAACCGCCCGATTACGATTTGAATACAACTTACCAGGAGTTGATTCAACAATGTTACTGGCTCTATCGGCGAGTGCTGACCCCGCCGGGAACGGAGTTCAGCGCGGCCTCCCGCCATCCCACCAGACCGGGCGAACTGAACACCGGCTTGTTGAGCGATGGCGCTACCCGCGTGACTGAAGAAGATGGCAAGACCGTGTTCGGCACGTTCTTGATTGTGCCGCGTGGACAACGTGTGGAGAGCAATCTTAGTTACACACTGCCCGGTTCAGTCGTTCAAGCCTATAACGGGAAACAGCTGTATCATTTGGTGTGGCAGAAACAACCGGGAGCGGCGGCGTGGCCGGTCACAATAACGCTGATGTGGCCGGAAAACATGCAGTTAAGTACGGCGCAGCCTCAGCCGGTGGAAACCACGACTCATACGGCGACCTTTCAATTCAGTCTCGATACGGATCGCGAAGTGAGCGTGTCGCTTAAAAATAGGTGAGGAGAAGACACAAGATGCGACGTTGGACTATTTTTGGTTTGTTGAGCATGTTGGCTTTTATTCTGGCCGCAAATATGGCCGGGCCGGCGGCCTGGGCACAAGATCAAACGGCGTCTTCGACCGTGCCGACGCGTACTCCCAAACCGGCCAATACCCCGGTGCCGCCCACCAAAGGGCCTAAAGACCCGACAGACACTCCTCCGCCATCGACCGTTGCGCCGACGGCGACGCGTCAACTCGGCACGACTACGCCACGATCGGCAACGGTCACGGCCACGGCAACAGCGCGACCGGGTACGGCGACGAGCACTGCCACGGCGACGAATACAGCAACGGCCACAGCAACGACCAACCCGGCCACAACGACGGCCACGGTGACAAGCACAGCGGAAGTCACTGTCACTCTCAGTAGTACCGCTACGCCAGCGACGGCAACGGTGGCGGCCGTAACGGCAGCAGAAACGACGCCCGCAGCTTCTGCCAGCACATCCGAAGCTCGTGCGCCGGACAGCTCTTCTACTTCACCAGCGGATGCCGCTGCCCCGGCTGACAATCCGCCGTCAACGGATACGACTTCGACCAATGTGTGGTTGATCGTATTGGCTATAGCGTTGGTCGTCTTTGGCGGCGTGCTGCTGTTTGGTCGCCGGCGCACGAAGGATTCGAAGTAGCATGCGTACCATCGGCGTGCGTCGCATCTTGGGCCTAATCCTGATTGGGTTGGGCCTGCTACTGGCTGTGATCTATTTCGGCCAGAACAACCGATCGGCGCCGCCGACTCCGCGGTACTACGGCCCCTTAGTGCCGACGTCAATCGGCCAGACTGCGCCAGCCCAATTGCTGCAAGTGAGCGATCCAACGACAGCGCTGCTGGCTGTGGCGGATTCTTCGATCAGGCCCGACTCGATCGGTCAAACCGCGCCCATGGATAAGGCCACGCTGGCGCCAGCGCCAGCGACAAAGCGCTCGAGCACGCCGCTGGCTGCCACGCGCACCCCGATCAGCCAAGGAACGCGGACGCCAGCGACGAAACGTTCGAGCACGCCAGCCGCAGCGGCTTCAACGGTTACCTCGCCGCCCAGCGCTGCGCCACAACCACAGACTGATGTACAGCAACGCATGTGCGTGAGTGCGCCATTGCCAAACCTGGTCACCAGCGGGATAACTCAACTGCGCCCAGGGTGGTACCTGGATTGGACAGTTGCCGCACACCCGGCCCGTCCAAACAACGTCGCATACGCACAGATGGTGCGCGTGCCTCAAGGCAAGCCCGACCCCGATCTAAAAACGATTGGAAAGATCGCGCAGCAGAACCCTGGTTCGTTGTGGCTGGTGGGCAACGAAATGGATGTGATTTGGCAGGACAATGCCACGCCGGAACAATATGCCGCGGCTTATCACGATGTGTATGCCACCCTCAAGCAAGCTGATCCCAACAGCCGGGTGGCGATTGGCGGCATCAGTGAACCATCGCCGCTGCGTCTACGATATTTAGAACGCGTGTTGAAAGCGTACCGCGATCAATATGGGCAGGAGATGCCCATCGATGTGTGGAACGTGCACAATTTCATCTTGCCCGAGCAACGCGGCTCGTGGGGAGTGGATATTCCACCGGGGTTTGACGAGGCGCGCGGCCTGTCGTTTTCCATCGACGATCACGACCGCCTCGACATCTTCAAACAGCAGCTGGTCGATTTCCGACGCTGGATGGCGCAACACGGCTATCGTGACAAGGAATTGCTGGTCACCGAATACGGCATTCTGATGTATGCCGATTACGGTTTCGATTATCCGCGTGTGCGTGATTTTATGCTCGGCACGTTTGAGTATATGCGCACGGCCACCGATCCGGCGCTGGGCCTCCCTGCCGATGGCAACCACTTGGTGCAGCGCTGGTGCTGGTATAGCCTGGCGGACACTTACTACCCGACCGGCAATCTCATGGATCCTGCGACACGTCGACTCACGCCGCTCGGGCGTGATTTCAAACAGTATCTTGAGACACACCCGTAACCCCATAGAAAACTCGGCGAAGGGGATGGGCGCTTCGCCGAGTCATGGAATCTGCCAGCCTCGCTGGTTTCTATTTCTCGCCAGCTGCACAAGCAGTCTATGGCAATAAATCCTCCACCGCACTCACCAGGGCCTTAATGCCGACCGGTTTCATCAAGTAACGATCAGCGCCCGCCGCGACGGCATCGGCTTGATCGATGTACGAAGCGCGCGCCGATAAGATCACGCGCGGAATGTGCGCCGTAGCCGGATCGTGGCGCAGCCGGTGGCAGACCTCAAAGCCGCTGATTTCCGGCAGCATCAAATCGATCAGAATAATCGCCGGGCGACGTTCGCGTGCCAGCTGCAAACCCGCATGGCCATTCCACGCACCGATGACTTCGTAGCCACGCCGTTGGAAAGCCGCCTCAACCAGGTCGATGGTATCGACTTCATCGTCAATCACAAGAATCAAACGCTGCGACACCTTACTCCCTACATTCGCGGCAAGTGAAAAACGGATAGGCCACCGCGGAACCTACATTATGGCACAATTGGATGAGAAAATCGTTAGCGCCCAATTGGGTTAAGATTGGCGTTGTATTGGCGCGCCACGCATGTTACCATTTCACGCTGTATATCGTCAATCCCATTGTGGTACCACACGCTACAATGAACAGAATACAGCCATAACGATCATAGACAGGCATCCATCGGGAGGGTACAATAGGCCAAGAAACTGATCGAGTAAGGAAACCGCCTCGATGATATCTTTGAAATCGTTCCGCTATCTCATCACCGATATGGACGGCGTGCTGTGGCGCAGTCACGAACCCATGCCGGGACTGGTGGAATTCTTCCAGTTTTTGCGCCAGCGTGACATTCAGTTTGTGTGCGCCACGAATAATGCCTCCACACGGGCCGAGAAGCTGGCGGAGCGCTTGCAAGGTTGGGGTGCCGATGTCACGCCCGATGAAATTGTCACTTCGTCATCGGCCACGGCCGATTACCTGGAAACCATCCTGCCCGCCGGGGCGCGGTTGTACGTCATTGGCATGGAGGGGTTGCGCGTCCCCTTGCACAACAAGGGCTTTGAATTCGCCGAAGACAAAGTCGACGCTGTCGTGGTCGGCATTGATTGGAACCTTACCTATAATCAACTGAAGCACGCGGCGCTCAACATTCGCGCGGGAGCCAAATTCATCGGCACTAACAGCGATCGCACTTTCCCCAACCCGGAAGGCATCGTGCCCGGCAACGGCGCCGTGCTGGCGGCGATCGAAACCGCCACGGATGTGAGACCGATCGTGATTGGCAAGCCCGAGCCGGTGTTGTATCAGATGGCGCTCAAGAGCATGAACGCCGTGCCGGAACAAACGCTGGTGCTGGGCGATCGCTTAGAGACAGATATCCTGGGAGCCGTGCGGTTGAATCTAAAGTCGGCGTTGGTGCTGAGCGGGGTCACGACACGTGAGCAGCTGGCGGCGAGTGATTACCAACCCGATTGGGTCTTCGAAGACATCTCGGCTCTCACCAGCGCTTGGGCCAATGACTAAATTGCAAACCTCGCTCTACGATCTGAAATTCGACGAACTCCAGTCCGCCTTGCGGGGCTGGGGTGAGGCCGCGTTTCGCGCCAAACAGATTTGGGAATGGTTGTACGTGCGGCTGGCCGATTCCTACGAGGCCATGACGAGTCTGCCCAAACCGCTGCGCGATCGGCTGGCCGTCGAATACCCGCTCGGGCGATTGACCCCGAAAGTCGATTGGCTGTCCTCCGACGGCTGGACACGCAAGATTCTCTTCACCTTGCCCGATCAAGCCCAGATCGAAACGGTGTTGATGGAATACGACACACGCAACACGGTGTGCGTCTCGGCGCAAGCCGGCTGTGCCATGGGCTGCACGTTCTGCGCCACAGGTCAGGGTGGGTTTCAACGCAATTTATCGGCGGGCGAAATCGTCGAGCAAGTGTTATTCTTTGAGCGTGAACTGCGACGAGCAGACGGTGGGAATGAGAGACAGGGCGACAGAGGGAAAAATCAGCAATCAGCCATCAACTATCATCAATCCGTTATGGGACACCGGGTAACCAATATCGTGCTCATGGGCATGGGCGAACCCTTCGCCAACTACCATCAACTCATCGACACGCTCCATCGGCTGAGTGATCCGATCGGGTATCACTTTGGCGCGCGGCGCATTACCGTGAGCACCGTCGGCCTCGTGCCAATGATTGAGCGCTTCACCCAAGAACATCTGCAAGTCAATCTGGCCGTCTCGTTACACGCGGCGACGAACGACTTGCGTGCCTCGATGCTGCCGATCAATAAGCGCTACCCGCTGGAAATTTTGATCCCGGCGTGCCGCGCTTATGCCAGCGCCACGCATCGGCGGCTCAGTTTTGAATGGGCGCTGATCGACAACGTCAACGACACGCCCGAACAGGCGCGCGCCCTGGCCAACCTGGCGCAGGGCCTGCTCTGTCATGTCAATTTGATTCCGCTTAATCCCACCTATGGTTACGCGGGCGCGGCCTCGTCACGCGAGCGCATTGCCGCTTTTCGGACCATCCTTGATGACCAGCATATACCCAATTCGCTGCGTGTCCGGCGCGGCATCGACATCCACGCGGGCTGCGGGCAACTCAAGCAAGCTCTGAACGCGGCTGCGTGATCTTGAAATTCGGAATTCGCACCCGATGAGAAAAATTGGGCGGCACCGGCAGCCAGTAGGGACGCGCACCATCAGCCGACATCAAATCACAAAATCCTCGCCGTGCCACACCCCCTTGATGGGCAGATGCACGTCAGGGTGCTCGACGTGACCTTCCACGAGCCGCTCTAGTTCATCGACGCGCGCGATGAGTGATTGCAGCGTCACGCCGACGAGATCGGGCATCGAAGCGTGTTCCAGATCGGGTCTGTCCTTGGCCGTGTGCGGCCTGGTGCGCGAGATGATCTGGCCCGGCACACCGACGATGACGGAATTCGACGGCGCCGATTTGACCACGACCGCGTTCGCGCCGATGCGACTGTCGCAGCCGATCTCGATCGGGCCAAGGACCTTGGCCCCCGCGCCCACCGTCACCCGATCGCCCAACGTCGGATGGCGCTTGCCTTTTTGCAGGCTGGTGCCGCCCAACGTGACCGTGTGATACAGCGTCACTTCCTCGCCCAATTCGGCCGTTTCGCCAATCACCACCCCCATGCCGTGATCGATGAACAAGCCCCGCCCGATCTTTGCGCCCGGATGAATCTCGATGCCGGTGAAAAAGCGCATGATTTGCGAGACGTAGCGCCCCAGCAATTTCAGATGATGTGTCCACAACCAGCGGCTGAGCCGATGGCCCCACACGGCATATAAGCCTGGGTAGCAGAGCAGCACTTCCCATACGCTGCGCGCCGCCGGGTCGCGATCGAAAACGGATTGAACATCACGCCGAAGAGTTTTCAACATGGCACTCCTTTGTCGACAGACGCGAAAAACGTAAAGCGTAAAACGTGACACACCTTTTTACGCTTTAGTCCGCTAAATTGGCAAACAACGCCGTGCTCAGATAACGCTCGCCAAACGACGGGATGATGACGACGATCAACTTGCCGGCATTCTCCGATCGCCGCGCCACTTGCAGCGCCGCCCACGTCGCCGCACCGGATGAAATGCCGACCAGCAGGCCCTCTTCCTTCGCCAGGCGTCGCGCGATATCAAACGCATCATTATTCTTGACGCGAATGATTTCATCGTAGATGTGCGTATTGAGGACAGCGGGCACAAAACCCGCACCGATACCTTGAATGGGATGCGGCCCCTTTTGTCCACCCGACAACACCGGCGACGCATCCGGCTCGACGGCGATCGCCTTGAACGATGGCTTGCGCGCTTTGATCACTTCGCCCACGCCCGTAATTGTGCCGCCCGTGCCGATGCCCGACACCAGGAAGTCAACCTGCCCATCGGTGTCACGCCAGATTTCTTCAGCGGTGGTCGTGCGATGAATCTCGGGATTCGCCGGGTTCTTGAATTGCTGCGGAATGAAATAGCGCGGATCAGCAGCCGCGAGTTCTTCGGCTTTCCGGATCGCGCCCCCCATCCCATCGGGGCCGGGCGTCAGAATCAACTCCGCGCCATAGGCCCGCAGCAACATGCGGCGTTCCTTGCTCATCGTCTCCGGCATAGTGATCACTAACTTGTAGCCGCGGGCCGCGCACACCATCGCCAGCGCGATGCCGGTATTGCCGCTCGTCGGCTCCACGATGATCGTGTCGGGTTTGATCAAGCCGGCTTGCTCCGCCGCATCGATCATCGATGCGCCGATACGATCTTTCACGCTGTGCGCGGGATTGAAGAATTCCAACTTCGCCACCACTTCGGCGACAGCGCCTTCAGTGACGCGACGCAGTTTGACCAACGGGGTGTTGCCAATCAACTCGGTAATGTCATTGGCAATTCTCATGATAGATAGTCTCCTTGATGAGTATGGTTTAGCCTTGATAAGGCCAACAAACAAAACAGCGCCAACGGAAAATCCATTGGCGCTGCGTTAGCGACACAGTTTACTGTGTTCGACGTCGCCCCTGCGATTTCCGGTTCAATGTATAACGCGGAAAACGGTGGGGCTTGTCGATCGATCGACTAGCAGGCAGCAACTCCTGCCGCAGGCGAATCCCACCGCCTCCGCGTTTGACAGGAGCACCGACACATGCAAACCACGGCGATCGTTGATTGAGACATATGAATGCCCTTCGACGGGAAAAATTGTAACCGGTTTTGAAAGGTCTGTCAACGAACTTATTCGCTCTAAGCCCCTTCGGCTAATGATGGTTCCACCACTTCGAGCGCGGGCAGCGAGACAGTCGACCGGGAGCGCGCGGCAGCCTGATTGAACGTGATTAACACCACGGCCAGAATGATGATCGCTGCGGCAACCATTACTCGCACGCTCAGCTGCTCACCGGCGAACGCCCATCCCAGAAACACGGCCACGACGGGATTGACAAACGCATAGGTCGAGACACGCGCCGGGGTAGTCACTTTCAGCAGCCAGACGTAGGCCGTGAACCCGATCAACGATCCGAAGATCACGAGATAGCCTAACGCAACGAGCGAAAGAAGACTAACCTGATCTAAACGGATCTGCGCGCCCTGTCCTAACAACAACCCCGTCACCAACATTAAGCGGTTCTCCTCAGATTGGTGGGAGAGATGAGCAAGTTTGATTGATTATGTGTTATCCTCGAGCACTCAGGAGGTAACGGATGAAGACGCCTTTGTTGCTGAGTGCACCGACCCGAGTCATCCGCGATGCGGC
>PMCF01000133.1 GCA_003154115.1 Anaerolineae bacterium | reverse complement strand
GAATTTAAGGCCTTTTCGGCCATTTCGACTAATTGCGGCAGACTGCTTTCCAGTTGGCGTTGGCCAGCATAGAGCTGGTCGACGATGATCTCATCATAGGCCGCGGCCACCACGCGGCCCAGTTGACGCCCGCGGCAATTCTTGCGGCCAGCAAAATACCCTTTGCTCACCCCCTGGCCCAGCCGGCCGGCGGGTAAGCCGGTGGTGTCGATATCGAATACCTGCCACGCCCGCGCATAATCATGGTGAAAGGTTTGACCCTGCTGTTGCAAAATGCTTTGAACGACCACGCGCAACTGTTGAACATTCTCCGGCGTACACGCGTTCAGCGTCTGGCTGATCGTGGATTGNNCTAATAGATTGATCTCGACTAACCCTGCGCCCCCGGCTAAGATGTTGATAAAACAGTCCAAGAGCTTATCCAGCGGTTGGTGTTTACGACTTTTTTGTTTGATCTGAAGCTGTTGGCGAATCACATCCCACAGGCCCTGCGCCCGAAGGCGAAGACCCAAGGCCGCCAAACTGGCTCGCGGCGTGAATAGACTAATGGGTTCCATGCTCTGGTCCTCCTGGTGTGAAGATCACTGATGTAGTGACTCTGATCTTCCCACCAGAAAGCCATAAGCGGACAGGGACTATAATATGTCAATATCCGATGAAATGTAGCCTAATTTGCGCAAAAATTGGGTGCCAGGTCTCCAGCCCTACAATGCGCGGGGTTGATCGATGGTGGTGAAGGGCGCGGCGTGATGATATAGCAGGTAGATCAATTCGCCCACGGCGCGCTGTGCGTGATGGCGCGTCGCCCGCTCGAGCGGCAGGGCGTCGAATTCCTCGCGATCGAGCACGCGATACGAGCCGTCGGGATTGATCCACACGTCGAGTGCGAGATCGACCTGCTCGATGGTGTCGGTACCGAAGACGGCCGGTTCAGCGATGTTGCAGTACCAGCCCTTGAGGTGATCGTCGTGGACGGAGTGAACCTCGAAGATGTTGTACCAGCGATCGGCGTAGATGTGTTCCACAAAACGATCGTGACGTTCGAGCACGGTATAACCCAGATCCACCGTCTCACGGTCGAAATGCGCCTCCAGCACGATGGTGTGGGGGGTGCGTTCCAGCACGTTGCCATCATAGGCAGTAACCAATTCATGGTTGAGGTTGAGTTTCTTCACAGTGAGTAAGTCCGTCATGGTCTCCATCAGCACCTACATGATCGTTGATTTCAAAGTGAGGATCAATGAGTAAAAGGTCACGGCAATCATATCACATGAATGGCATCGGCTGGGAAAGAAACTTGAACAGCTTGTCCAAGCGCTGGCAATGCCGCCAGGGCATCTACTTCGAATTCAAAATCGAGGTCGTTCCAACGGATCACTGCGCGCTGTGTGCGTCCCCGAAAAGAAACGGCGAGCAGGATGCCGTGCCAACGATTGGCCTGAGGCGTTTCGGCAAACCCCTCGCCGGCCGCAAACGGCTCAGGCTCGATTGTGGCGGCGTCCGATCGAATGAGCAGCGTCACGAGCTGATCGGGTTGCAGCGATCGATCGGTCGTGACGTGCAGCAACCCGATCGGCGTGTTGACCACCGCGACCTGCGCCGCACAGCTCAAGACGGTGCCGCCGATCAAATTCGGCATGCCCAGGAAGCGCGCCACGAATTCTGAGGCGGGCTGCGCATAGACGGCCGCGGGCGTATCCAACTGCTCGATACGGCCCGCGTTCAGCACCGCCACTCGATCGGCGACGGCGAAGGCTTCGGCCTGATCGTGCGTGACGTAGATCGACGTGAGGCGCGCGGCTTTCAAGATGCGGCGCAGTTCGATCATCAACTCCTCACGTAACTGTCGATCGAGCGCGCCCAGCGGTTCATCCAACATCAACAACTTGGGTTGAGGGGCCAGGCTGCGCGCCAGCGCCACCCGCTGCCGTTCGCCGCCAGAGAGTTGATGCACGTTGCGCTGCGCAAAGCCGCTCAGGCCCACCATGTCCAACGCTGCGTGGCCTAATTGTTGAATCTGACCGTCGGGCAAGTGCTGCATGCGCAACCCGAAGATTACATTATCCCACACATTCTTATGCGGAAACAACGCGAAGTCTTGGAACATCAAGCCGAAGTGGCGTTGATGCACGGGGATGCTTTGCAGATCATGTCCTTCAAATCGTACTGTGCCACTATCCGCTGTTTCCAGGCCGGCAATGATGCGTAATAACGTCGTCTTGCCGCAGCCCGACGGACCCAGCAGGCAGACGATCTCACCCGCTTCGACTTCGAATGAAACGTCGGCGAGAGTGGGCTTGTCAGCGAATGACTTGGTGAGATGTGAGACCTGGAGCAGGGGCATACGTTAAGGGGTGAGCGATTTCGTATAAGCCGCCAGAAAATCGGCTGCGTTCAAAATGGGCATTCCTTCATAGACGCCGAGATCGAGCAAATGCCGATCGCCAGAAATAATGTAATCCACGGCAGCTACTACGGCACAAGCGAGGACGTGATCGTCATCGGGGTCAGCGCTGACAACTGATGGAGTGTGGTCAGGATCGAGCACTTCGGCTAGGGCCACGTAACCATCAAGCAGGAATTGAACGTCGCCGTGCTGTGATACCCGTGCGGCAAATTTGCTGCGACCGAGGACGTCTGCCAATTCCAACAATAGTGTGGTAGAAGTGAATAGGCGAAGATGACCCGCTCTGGCTAAATCGAGGATCTGGCGTGGCGAGCCGCCCCACAGCACCCCTGAAACCACGGTGTTAGTGTCCAGCAGCGCTTTCACGTCGCTGTCGTCTTTCGGCGCGTGCGGCTTGAATTTCCGCTTCGATCTCTTCGGGAGTAAGCGGGTCAGTTTGATTCAGCTGAACCAAACGATCCGCGATCTCGAAAAAGCGAGCGACCTTCCCTTGCCGCTCTAACTCGCGACGGAAAAGGTCCTCGGCGCGTTCGGGGGCAAACAAACCAGCGGCCTGCGCACGCTTGATCAGATCATCGGGCAATTGAAGAGTAACAGGTTGTAGCGCCATCTCGTTTACCTTTGAAAGGAGTATAACACTCACACGAGTCTACGTCAAAATCGGGAAGCACCTCAGGCTATTTCCGCAGTCAGCTCACTTCAAAACTCGCCAATCTCGCCGATGCGAAAACGATCGATCGCGACGAGACTGACGGCGACGACGAGCATCAACACGGTGCTCATCGCCATCGCCTGGCCGTAGTTCAGCGAGCCGGGCTGGCTAAGATAACGGAAGATCGCGTAGGGCAGGGTGGGCAGATCGGCCCGGGCGATCATGGCCGTGGCGCCGAACTCGCCCAGCGAGATGGCAAAGGCAAACGCGCCGCCGATGAGCAGGGCGCGCCCCAGGATGGGCAGATCGATCTCGCGCCACACGCGCGCAGGATTGGCCCCCATGACCTCCGCCGCTTCCCGCAAACTCGATCGGATGCTGCGCAGCGCCGGTGTGATCGTGCGCACGACGAACGGAAAGGCGACCAGCGAATGCGCCAACGGGATCAGCATCCATGAGGAGCGCAGCGTCGGAAACCCGATGAGAAATCCAAAACCCAGCGTGACGGCCGAGGCTCCCAGGGGCAGCGCCCAGATCGGTTCGCTGAGGCGCGACCAGCGGCTGGTGCTGGCAGACGCATACGCGGCCAACGTGCCGATGATCAACGCGATGAGGGTCGTGATGCCGGCAAACAGCAGCGAATTGCCCAGCGCCGTCAAGGGCGGCACGAATAGCACTGATCCGCGTGGGTTGGTTGCCAGGTTCAAGTAGTTGTCGAGGGAGACCGCGTTGTTCACCACAAACGATCGCACGACCAAAGCTAGCAGCGGCAGCAGTAGCAAACTCAGCATGGAGATCGTCACGATCAACAGCAGCCACTTAGCGCGGCGCGTGGACGGTCGCTGCTGCGTCACTCCGCGCGGACGCAGATCGAGCGGTACCACGGCGCGATTTTGCAGCCGCGTGTAGATGACGATCATCGCAAAGGTGCACGCTAACTGCACCAAGGCTAAAGCCGTGGCCGTCGGCAAGTCGAAACTGATCAACGTCTTGCGATAGATGGCGGTCTCGATCGTGTTGAATTGCGGGCCGCCCAAGATCAGAATCACGCCGAACGAGGTGAAGTCGAAGATGAAGACCAGCAGCGCCGCGGCCAGGATCGCCGGTCGCAGCAGCGGCAGGGTCACTTCGCGGAAGGCGCGCCAGCGGCCGGCTCCCAGCACCCGCGCGGCCTGCGTCACCTGCGGATCGAGATTGGCCCAGAAGCCGCTGATGAGGCGCAGTGCCACGGCGAAGTTGTAAAACACGTGCGCCAGCAGAATGATCCAGATGGTGTTCTGAATGTCCAGCGGGGCGTAATCGACATTGAGCAACGATTTCAGGATGTCGTTCACCCAGCCGCGCGGGCCGATCAAGGCCATCAAGCCCGCGGCGACGATCACCGTGGGCATGACGAAGGGCACCAGCGTCAACGCGCTGATCAACGACTTGCCGCGAAAAGCGTAACGCGCCATCATGTAAGCGGCGGGAAAAGCGGCCAACAACGTCAGGATGGTCGAGACCGCCGCCTGCCAGAACGTGAACCACAACGTCTCGCGATAGAACTCACTCCCGACGATCCTCCCGAACGCCGACAGATCGATCACGCCCTCTGGCGCGAGTCCGCGCGCGGTGATGCTCGCCAACGGGTAGAAGAAGAGGATGGCGAGAAAGGCGAGGGGGAGAAGGGTGAGTAGGCGTTTCATCGTCATTGATTATAGCGTACTGCATGGCTGCTGCAACGCGAATGTGCGCGTTATTTGCTTACAGGGGCTTGTAGGAAGTATAATCCTTGGAGACGGTACGGCGGTGCGGGATGCGGCGCTCGCCAGTTGCTTCGGTGAGGGAATGGCGCGCGCGACGGGGGTGATTGCAGCCGACCCCTCTACACTTCGTTCCGAGGGCAGGCCGCCCAGCTGCCGAAGTTAGGCATCAGTTTTGACGGTTGTCGATCGGGTCGGTGGCGGGTAATGCATCTAACAACCCCGAAACTATCGACAACAACGAGGCTGTACCCATAATTTTCAACTTCTGAAGGAGTTATACCCGCATGTCCGATTTTATGGCTGTCCCCAAGAATAGACTCATGTTCATTGCTGGCATCGTATGGTGTCTGGCTGGTGGAATGGTATGCAGCATTGGCCTGCCTTTGCTTTGGAATCTGGGGGTCGCACAGTTGGGGTTGTATCCCTTAGCCTTGATTATTTTTCTGCTCTTCTACTTCCTGATTTTCTCGAAACTGGTCGTCAAACATACCGAGCGGATTCGCAGGCGTCCAGAACCCCGATTACCGCTCTGGAGTTTCTTCGATAAGGCGTCGTACATTGTCATGGTGATTATGATGGCTGGCGGCATGTGGATACGGATGGGTCACGTTGTCCCCAATTGGATGATTGCCTTTTTCTATAGTGGTCTGGGGATCGCACTGTTTCTTTGTGGCGTGCGCTTTCTGGGTGTTTTTTCTCGAAAAGAAGTGTTGATGGTGGAAGCCGAGTGATCCCTTGAAAACATACTGCACTGATTAGCTGTTACCCATTTGGGAAAGGAGAACTAAGATGTCCGAGGCGAAAAGTTTCAATTGTCCCAACTGCGGGTCTGCGCTCATGCCGAACGGCCCGGCCAAGCAGGTCAAGTGTGCGTTCTGCAGCAGCACGGTGATTGTGCCGGAGGACCTGCGCGATCAAGACACGGAGGCACAAACGGATGAGATATTTAGCGATGGTAAGGATCCTTTCGGTCCCCATCATCTGCAATGGCTAATCCAGAACGGCGCGGATGCCACGGCCAAGGTCGATTCTATAAAAGATAAGGGCGAAACGGTGGTCATCTATTGGAGCGGAACCAAGGCGGCTGGTGGCAAGTTCAAGAATCATGCGGAGGTCGATAAGCAGAGTACTCCCATTCCACGGCGCGGTGACACGCTCATGATTAAATATAATCCGGATGATAAAGATGAGATCGATTTCGCCTTCCAAATCAATGGACGGTTTTACTGGGACACTACCCTTTGGGACTTATGGGGTTTGGATTGAAAAACGGGACTAACGCGCCCAACCGGGCGTGCTGCCGGATACAGGCAGTCAACGAATAGACAGCGGATAAACGGATGCCGCACCGGCTGATGTTTTATAGATTCGGGTGAAGATCAGCAGGCAAAGCACTTGTTCCGCAGGCAGCGCCCAACACGGCGTGTCGCCGACTCGCCCAGCTGCCAAAGTTGAGCATCCGTTTTGANNCGGGCGGCTGACGCCCAGCCGTTAGCGCGCTTCACTTGTACTCTCAGAAGCCCTGACAAAACACAAAAGGAATTTCAGTGAGGCAATCCTCATTCTTCCGCTGGATAAGGCGGCACCCTGTTGTGGTTACAATCGTTGCTGTATTGGTGATAGCAGGTCTACTCAGTTTCCATACGATTCGGCAGGGAATGGCTGAGCTGCTTGCCCAACGGGATTATCTGTATCGGCGATGCACGAAGATTGACTGGTCGCCTAATCAGACACAATTCAT
The DNA here is from genome assembly GCA_003154115.1 of Anaerolineae bacterium. GTDB lineage: Bacteria > Chloroflexota > Anaerolineae > Fen-1058 > Fen-1058 > Fen-1058. The sequence continues at coordinate 466 of PMCF01000133.1, read as the reverse complement.
TCTCGGCAGTGGATGTGCAGAAATGGATTCCATTGATCTCAGTGTCTACAGTATTGATGGAACTATACTTTATCGCCTACCCTCTTCTTGGTTCGGCAGTGCGTTTTGGTCGCCAGATGGTCAATATGTAGCAGTGACAACTTGCGTAGGATCACATTCTGAGAATGCATATGTATATAGTATCTTTGATGCAAGTTCTTGGAACAAGCTCTGTACAGTAGGCAGTGGATCTGGCATGATCTGCCCTAAGTTCGACCGAACGTGCAGCCTACCATTGAAGGATAGACGCACATGGTTCTTCACCGGACACCCAATGGGTGCTCAGATTGACATCTCAATCTGTGATAGTGTCGAGAATTGTCCTACGCCAAAGCAATAGTCAATTCAAGAGCGCGCTAACAACGGCGTGCAGCCGCCCCGCCCAGCTGCCGAAGTTAGGCGTCAGTTTTGACGGTTGTCGATCGGG
>PMCF01000240.1 GCA_003154115.1 Anaerolineae bacterium | reverse complement strand
GAAAATCTTCGGAGGCTCCGTTTTTCTTTTGAAGGGTAAAATGAATGAGTCGCATTGACATGTACAATCGCCTCGTTGAGGCTTTGCTTGCCAAAGAATACCCTCAACAGTCTCTGCTCAATCCGTCAAACTTCAATAGCTTCGCCCGAAAACGTGGAATCGATGTTTCTATTGGAAATGACGACTTTGAAACATGGGATCGTCTTGAGATTTTGTCGCCGATGATTAAGCTACGCCGTCCCTCCTCTTATCACTTGATCACTGAACGACTGCCTGATGGTGTTCTACGTTACGATCCGCAGCCCTTGGAAGGGGATCTCTCTGATAATGAAGATGTTGTCAGACTCTATGGGGCTTGGAATTTATGGTCAGATGAATTACGAGCGAATAGAGACCAAGCGTTGATTTATCCCTCGGCTGATACTTTCCAACGTTGGTCAAGCTTGCAGGATAATTACTTGCCAACTGTGGATCTGTTGTATCATCCATATCAGATTTTTCGTTTACGGGAAGTCTACCATCAAAGCCTTCTCTCCTTTAGATTGACTAGCTATTCAGTATCTGAAGAAGACTGGAATGAACACTTTAGATTTACTGCGGAATTGCTTGAGCGTAGCTTAGCGCACTTACACCAGAATGATGACGCCTATCTGAAGATCATGATTTTATTTTTGCTAATCGAGGATCGGTATCTTCCAGATTTGCGTGAATACATTACTTACCCAAATCCTGGATTAAGGACAGATCATTTTAAAGATTGGTATGAATGGGCTGATACGTTCGATCCAGAATGGGCCTATCATGAAAGTGGCTATACCATCGAAGAGATCAAAAAGATTCGACAAGATTTCGCTATTCAGGGATATCAATTTATTGATCCGAATTCAGATTGGTTTCTGCTTATTCGACATGCGACACGCGAACAGCGGCAGAAACTAAAAAAAGAAGCTTTGTTGGCTTGGGATTATTATGAAGTCGTAGAAATGCTAGGCCGATTCCTGAAAGATTTGACAGGAGAATATCAACCGTTGGTTGATGATCTCGTTGCTCTTGGAAATGTAAATTGGAAGAAGCGGTTATATGGCGTCGCAGCTGACCAAATCGATTATGACCAAGGCAATGTACTCCCAGCTGTGCTACGTCACTTCGGTCTCGATCCACGTGTAAAGGTATTGTTTATTGTCGAGGGAGATTCTGAGGTTGCGTTCATTGAAAAATGGTGCGAAAAGAGAGACGTTGATTTTGGCTTTCTAAGCATTCGGCTTGTGCCCCTTGACGGAGTTGGTGGTTTAAAGAATTTTCGAGTGCGTCAGTATTTGCGTGATGCGCTGAATGATGGTGCGTGCACTGTTTTGTCCGTAGATGACGAGCAGGATTCGGTAGAGAGTTTGCGAGATTTGGTGCACGAAGGCCTGCTTGAGAAGATATTCGAAGTATCTGATTTAGGTCAACAAGATAAACTCGCTATTGGTGCTATTTTGTGGAAGCCGTGCTTTGAAGATGCCAATTTTACTTTTGATGAGTTGCTTGATTCTTGGATTAAGCTAATTGACGCATCCCAAACTAATCAAGTTGTGGACAGTGAGAAACTCAAGGGAAAAGTCCGAGAGCGACATGATTTCTGGGGAAAGACTGCGATCAAATCTATAGAAGAAGTTGCCAATCGTTTTCACCTCCGATTCAGCAAGTTAGATATCGCTAGGCTGGTTGCTGAGCAATTTTCCGAGTCTGACAAGCCGGTCATATTACTGCTTGAAAATGTGGTTAGGCTTGCTTTGTCAGCACGCACAGCACGATATGAGCCGCCTCACTTGACATCAAAAGATGGGTAGCTAGAAAAATAGCTGATGCAATTCAACTGGGCCAGGTCAGGAGTACTGGATGAATGATTTTTCACCAGACCTCATCAACTCTTTGCATGTGGCGCAGCACGTAGCGGTCCTGACAGGTGCAGGTGTCTCGGCGGAGAGTGGTATCCCTACTTTTCGTGACGCGCAGACGGGCCTGTGGGCGCAGTATCGACCGGAAGACCTGGCAACATCGGAAGCGTTTGAGCGTAATCCGAAATTGGTGTGGGATTGGTACGCGTGGCGACGCGAGCTGGTCGATCGTTCGCAGCCTAACCCTGGTCATTATGCGCTGGCGCAGTTGCAGCACCACGTTCCACGTTTCACGTTGATCACCCAAAACGTCGACGGCTTTCATCAATTGGCGGGCAGCACTAACGTGATCGAACTGCACGGCAATCTCGCGCGCGTGAAATGTTCGCGTGAGGATGAAGTCGTCGATCGCTGGGGAGACACGGGCGAAACTCCGCCGCGTTGTCCGCGCTGTGGCGCTTATCTGCGGCCCGACGTGGTGTGGTTTGGCGAAGTTCTGCCGCGCGGCGCTTTAGAAACTGCGGCGCAGGCCGCGACAGAGTGCGACGTCTTTTTCTCGATCGGCACATCGGGCCTCGTCGAGCCTGCGGCTTCGCTGGCACGTAGGGCATTGCAGCACGGCGCGAAAGTGGTGGAAGTGAATGCCACCATCACCCCGTTGACAATCTCCGCTACGTTCTTGCTGCGTGGCGCGGCGGGTGAGATTTTACCGGAATTGATCAAGGCCGTCTGGGACAAGTGATGAGCACCCTGGCACACTGCCTGCGGATGTTTCGTGGTTTAATCGGGCTTGATGCTAATCCGGCAACGCCTCTTTGAACTCGCGGCACTGTTTCTCATTTTGAGTCTCGCGGCCTATCTCCGCTTGGCGAATGTCGCCACCAATCCCGCCTGGGTACACCGATGAAGGCACGCACCTCGACATCGCTCGCCAGCTGCTGCAGGGGCGGGTGCAATATCTTGCCATCAATCAGTCGTGGCTGCTGTTGTCGCGTCTGCCCTTGTTTGAAGTGCTGCTCGCTGTGTTGACGCGCCTCAACGGTGTAAGCATGGAGACACTGCGTTTATTGACGGGAAGCCTCGGCGTCGTTACCGTAGCGATCTTGTATGGCGTGCTGCGGCGCATTCAGCCGGGGCGAGAGCGTTGGCTCCCTTTGTTGGCCGCGCTGCTATTGGCGATCTATCCGCCGGCCGTGTTGTACAGCCGCTTTGGCTTCAGTTACAACTTGCTCGCGCCACTCGTGTTGATCGTGCTGCTGGCGATGTGGGAATTCACATCATCTCGATCAAAGCCCTGGCTGGCGGTTGCTTCCATCTCGATTGGGCTGGGCACCCTCGGTGATCTGTGGATGTTTGTCATGCTTGCACCATTCGTGTTGATCGTGCTCATCCGTCATTGGCCTGATCTCTTGTGGTGCATTCCGTTGGCTGTGCTGCCCTTTGGCCTATACACGACAATCATGCTGATTATCGCGCCGTCGGCCTTCTGGTTCGATGCGCGTTTTGTTCTGTCCCGACTGAACCAACTTCCGCTCGATCGACAACTGGCGACCCTGGCGCAGAACGTGATCGTTCTGACGAGGCAGGATGCGTGGATGTGGCTGGGCCTGATCGGATTGGTGGTGCTGCGGCCTGCGCGGTTGCGCGGGATCGCCCTCGCGGCTGACGTTGATCGATCAAGTGCGCAACGGATTTCGGACCGAGCATCTTCCCGCCGATGTGCCGGCAGAGCGCTGGGCGTTCGATCCTGCTTATCGGCAAGCACGCTTTGTCGTCGTCGATAATCTGTGGCATAACTGGGCACTACCCGATGTCGCCGGTGTGGCAGAGATGTTGCAAGATATTGAAGCATGGCCGGTGGCATTTCGGGCCGGTGATGTGGTGGTCTATCAAAATCCGGTGAGGTGATCGATGAAGCTTTACTTTGTGCGGCATGGTGAGAGTGAAGCCAACGTCCTTAAAGTGATCTCTAATCGCGGCCTGGTTCATCCGCTCACGGAATTGGGGCGACAACAGGCCGCGCAGTTGGCGCAGTCATTGATGTCCATCCCGATCACGAGAATTTATTCCAGTCCGTTGCTGCGCGCGCGGCAAACGGCCGAGATCGTTGCAGCAGCGCTGAGTCTGCCGGTAGAAATCACCGACGTGTTACGCGAACCTGACTGTGGGATGGCGGAAGGCCGATCGGATGAGGCAGCCTGGGCGGAACATCGGCAGGCCTGGATCGCCTGGCTGGAAGAGCAGCGCTACGACTATCGCATCGAGGGTGGCGAAAGTTTCAACGATCTGCGCGCGCGTTTCGTGCCGTTCATCGATCGGTTGTTGGCTGAACATGGTGACACATCAGATCAACTGTTGTTGATCAGTCACGGCGCGTTGCTCATCACCATGCTGTCGGTTATGCTGGCCAACGCCGAGGCGGTATTCGCCGAGTGGCGGCCTATTCCCAATACGGGAACGATCGTGGTGGAGCGACAAGCGGCGGGCTGGGTGTGTGTGGCATGGTGCGGGATTGCATTCCAAAACCCGGCCGGCAATCGGGTATAATCTTCACGCTGGATTGATTTCAACAGGAAGGACTTTCACATGTCTCAGAAATTCGAACTGGTCTCCGACTTCCAGCCGATGGGCGATCAGCCTCAGGCGATTGAAGAATTGGTCGATGGCTTGAAGCGGGGACAGCGCTATCAAACCTTGCTGGGCGCCACAGGCACGGGCAAAACGTACACCGTCGCGCAAATTATCGAACGCACCCAGCGGCCCGCGCTCATCATGGCGCACAATAAAACACTGGCGGCGCAGCTGTATTCTGAGTTCAAGGAGTTCTTTCCGAAGAACGCCGTCAACTACTTCGTTTCGTACTACGACTACTACCAGCCGGAAGCTTACATCGCGCGGACGGACACCTACATCGAGAAAGATACCGCGATCAACGAAGAACTCGATCGGCTGCGCCTGGCCGCGACGTCTTCGCTGTTTGCGCGGCGCGATGTGATCATCGTAGCCTCGGTGTCGTGCATCTACGGCATCGGCAATCCGCAGGATTGGGGCAAGGTGATGATCAAGTTGGCGGTAGGTGAAAATCGCCGCCGGGATGTGCTGCTGCGCCATCTCGTCGATCTGCAATACGAGCGCAACGACATTGCCTTTGGACGTGGCAAATTCCGCGTGCGCGGCGACACGCTGGAAGTGCAGCCCGCCTACGCCGAGACCGCCTACCGCGTCGAGTTCTGGGGTGACACCGTGGAACGCCTCACCGAGATTCATCCGTTGACGGGCGAGATTCTGGCCGAGCAGGCGAGTGTGGAGATTTATCCGGCCAAGCAGTTCATCACGTCGGAAGAAAAATTGCAGCAGGCGCAAGCGTCGATTGAGGCAGAATTGCAGGAACGCCTTAAATACTTCAAGGACAACGATATGTTCCTGGAAGCGCAGCGCATCGAGCAGCGCACCAAGTACGATCTCGAAATGCTGCGCGAGGTGGGGTATTGTTCCGGCATCGAGAATTATTCGCGGCACTTCGACGGCCGATCGGCTGGTGAACCGCCGTGGACGTTGGTCGATTACTTCCCGGATGATTTCCTGTTGGTTGCCGACGAGAGTCACATGACGCTGCCGCAAATTCGCGGCATGCATCTCGGCGATCGGAGCCGCAAGGAGGAACTGGTCAAGTACGGGTTCCGCTTGCCCAGCGCCGTGGATAATCGGCCACTGAAGTTTGAAGAGTTCGAAGCGCGAATCAATCAGGCTATCTTCACGACTGCGACGCCCGGCCCGTACGAGTTGGAACATTCGGCCAGCATCGTCCAGCAGATCATCCGCCCGACCGGCCTGATCGATCCCGAAGTGGAAGTGAAGCCCGTCAAGGGACAGGTAGATGATCTCATCGGGCAGATTCGTGAGCGCACCGGGCGTGGCGAACGGGTGCTCGTCACAACGTTGACCAAGCGCATGGCGGAGGACCTGGCCGATTACTTGAAAGAGATTGGCATCAAGGTGCACTATTTGCATAGCGAAGTAGAAACGTTCGAGCGCATTGAGATTCTGCGCGATCTGCGCCTGGGTTACTATGATGTCGTCGTCGGCATCAACCTACTGCGCGAAGGGCTGGACTTGCCGGAGGTTTCGTTGGTGGCGATCCTCGACGCCGACAAGGAAGGTTTTCTGCGGAGTGAAACTTCGCTGATTCAGACCATCGGGCGTGCGGCGCGCCACGTGCAGGGCAAGGTCATCATGTACGCCGACAAGGTCACCGCTTCGATGCAGCGCGCCATCGACGAGACCAATCGCCGCCGCAAGATTCAGGTGCAATATAATGAAGAGCATGGTATTGTTCCAGCGAGCGTAGTCAAAGCGGTGCGGGCGTTGATCAGCAAGGAAGAGCACGCGGTGGCCGAGCCGCGCGAATCCTATACCGTGGCGGGCAAGATGCCCAAGGACGAATTGGCGCGGTTGATCAAGGAATTGGAGAAGGACATGAAGCAGGCGGCGAAAGATCTGGAATTTGAAAAGGCCGCCCTGCTGCGCGATCAGATCTTTGACTTGCGCCAGCAGCTCGATGTAAAAGACACACGTCCTGAATGGGAGAAACTCCGCGAGGCGGCATGAGCAGCGCAACCCCTGTTGATTCTGATCTCCTCGGCGCGCAGCTGGGCAAGTATCGTGTAGTCGAACGTCTCGGCACGGGCGGTATGGCGCAAGTCTACAAAGCCTATCAGCCGGACCTCGATCGCTACGTCGCGCTCAAAGTGTTAAACACCGATCTGGGCCAGAATCCGGTCTTTGTGCAGCAGTTTGAACGTGAGGCTAAAACGCTGGCGCGGCTCGAACACCCTAACATCCTGCCGCTGTATGATAGCGGTTATACCCCCGATGGCCGCCCCTATCTAGTGATGCAGTATGTTCGCGGCGGCACCTTAGCCGACAGTCTGGGGCGGCCACAGCCGTTGGCCGAAGTGGTCCGCATCGTTTCGCAAGTGGGCGATGCGTTGGCTTACGCTCACTCCCGTGGCGTCATCCATCGCGATGTCAAACCTTCCAACATTCTCCTTACCGCTACAGGCGGCGTTTTGTTGGCCGATTTTGGCATTGCTGCTGCGCCGAACACGACCGACGATTCGGCAGGTACGCGCGGCTATATCGCTCCCGAACGGCGCGACGGCAAACCGATCGACGGCCGCACCGACATCTTCTCGCTCGGCGTCATTCTCTACGAATTGCTCAGCGGCAAACGCTTCGGCGAGCAAAACATTCTCACGCGTTCTATGGCTGCCAACAAATTGCCGCCGCCCATCATGACTGTCATCACCTGCTCGGCCAACTGGAAAATTCAGAACCGCTACGATCTGGCTGAGGATTTCGTCACCGCGCTGCAAGATGCTTACAATTCCACCTTTCCGCAGGGGATGGTGGCGCAGACGGCTTCGCAGGCCGCGCTGGAGGTTACCGTCATGGTGTTGTTTTCCCTGGCCGGCGTAGGTCTCATTCTCTACGGTTTGTCTTTAAGGGACGACGGTAATCGTAGCATGGCGCTTGGCCTCGGCCTCGTGTGTTTCGCTACCAGTGCATTGTTCGCCATCCGCGATCGATCACACCCACTCACTATGAATTTTCTGCGCGGCATCATGTTGATCGCCATGGGCGGCGCGTTGGCCATGCAGCCGTTCTCCATGTTGAGCGACCCTTTCGGAATCAACACGTTGGGCAGCATCTGGCCGTTCATGATCCCTGGCTTGCTCATGTTGAGCGCGGGAGTTGTCTCCTACGTGCGTGAAAGACGACACGTGCGGGCCTCGGCTCTCCGATCGGCTGTGCCGCGCCGCCGACGGCGTCCGCAACCGCAAGAAATTCGCCAGACCCGCAACGCACTAATCAATACCTTCATCGTGATCGTCGGTGGTGGCGCGGTCGTGTGGCTCATCAGCGAACTGGTGGGGCGTAACCCCGAGTACACCTGGGTACGGGCCATGTTGTTGGCCGGGGTCGTATTCAGTGGGGCGGTGTTGGGATTGGGTTTAGCCGTGTGGTACATCTATTCTCAGATCACGGCAGCCGCGGCACCCTTGGAATCTTCCGATTCACGGTTGACGACTGCCTCGCAAGTTCGACAGGCGCGCTTGCTCAATGCTCATCTGTCGCAACGCCGCATTTGCGAGACCGTCGCTCGTGCCCGTGATGGGGCGCTGCGCGATCGGCTGAATCGCTCCATCGCGCGCCTGGACGAATGGATCGGCTACCTCGATCGGCTGACGCAGCGCTTGGAGGACTTTGAGCGCGATCCGGTGATCCGGCGGGATCGCAGTACCGTACCGCGTGCGGTCGATCAGCTTGAAACCCGTTTAGCGGCTGACTGGGATGACGATACGCAGGTGCAAGATGCGGCGCGGCAGACCTTGGCAGCGCGGCAGCGGCAACTGCAGGCCCTGCACGAACTCGACCGAATGATGCGGCGCGTCGACTTGCGCGGCGAAGAAACCGTGGCCGCCTTGGGCGAGCTGTATTCACAGGTGCTGTTGATCAAGGCGAAAGACATCGATGGCATACGGGCACAGCGCGTGCAGGCCGAGATCGATGAGCAAGTAACGGCCTTGCGCGCGATGTGGGAATCATTGGATGAATTTGAAAAGAAGCGAGTGGAGCCGCCTGTCTAAACTATCCGGCGACTTGCCTGGAGCCAAGCGGATGTAGCCGAGAATGAGCGATTACCTGATGTGGGTGATCACTCTGTTTGTTTGAAATGGGTATGAGCAAACACATAAAGTCCGCAAAAGTACAAAAGTACCTAGCCCTGCGAATGGTTTTAGGGCATGTGTACTACTGACAGGTTTGCGGCGTGTTGGTATGATGGTTTGCGGGCCGTTTGAATACTATAAGCGATAAAGGATGGAATTAATGAGAAACCTAAAAAACACTTACAAACTGATGGCTTGGTTAATGTGCGTGGGCACGGTTATTTCACTGATCTTGGGTCAGTCCGGATCAATTACTATTGCCCGCAGTACCTGGTTGAGCCCTCTGGGCGACGTTGCGTCTCTTGCGCCTTTCGAGCAGCATCAGCCAGAACTGATAAAACAAACGGCTGTTGTTACGCTTTCGCATCGGATCCTCCTGCCAGTATTAGCTAATCCCAAAATAGTCGTTCCCACATTGACGCCGACTCCGCAAGCATCACCAACGCCGACCCCAATGCCGACCTCTACACCAATTCCAGGTTCATCGGTTGGCTGGCCTATGGCTGGTGCGAATCCACAGCGTACCTCGTGGACAGCTGAGGAAGTGCGGGGCAACCTCCGCCCGATCTGGTACAAACCGATCGAGCCTTATATATCCCAGAAAGTACAGATTATTGCTGTTAACGATTTATTGTACGTGTCAACAGCGCGCGGGTTGTATGCGTTGAATGCAGCTACCGGTGCGGTGCAGTGGGTCTATCCAACAGAAATGCCGCTGGGCAACTCTCCCACCATTTCTAACGGGGTGGCTTATGTGGGCGGGTACGATCATAAGCTGCATGCGATTAACGCCCTGACAGGGCAGAAATTGTGGACTTACGAAGCCTCGAGTGGCTTTGACACTAATCCGCTGGTGATCAATAACAAGGTTTACCTGGGCAACCGGGATGGCTATCTTTACGCAATTCGTTCCAACGAAGATGCGCAACGTGGGCAGCTGGCGTGGAAATTCAAAACTGACGGTCCGATTCACTTCTCGGCGGCTTATGCCGATGGTGTGGTGTACTTCGCCTCAGACGACTCCTATGCCTACGCCGTCAATGCGGAAACGGGTCAACAGGTTTGGAAATCGGCTAAGCTACCGGGCGCAGGTTTTCAGTCGTGGTGGCCGGTGATTTATCAAGATAAGGTGATCTTCGCGGGCAGTAACAACTATCGATCACTTGTTGACCCATTCTATGGACCCATCCAAACGCTTGACATTAACGCCGTCTTTCCCAATAACCAGACAGATCCCCGTGGTACGCTGGTCGGTGCGCGCGGGCAACAGGTCGGAAGTTGGGCTGCCGGGACAGTGACCGTTGACGATTCACGGGTCACACAATATTTCGAGAGCAAGCCTTGGCGTCGTACGACATTCATCCTCAGCCGGAGCACCGGTCAGGAATATACGTTTGACTTCAACGGAAACGGTACAGCTGAGTATGCACCTTTCCTGTGGTTGGGTACAAAGGGAGAAGGCAATCGGTATCCACCGGTTATTGGCGCTGACAATGTGATGTACATGGCCAACGTCTATATGTCTGCGCCCTATATCGCCGGTGGGCATATTACGGGCTGGAAAGTCGGCACGCCGTATGTCAGCCTACCCAGCTCACGTTGGACAGCGGCCGATGAGCCGATCGCTTACTCGGCGGGGGGCAAGCTCATCTACTGGAATCACACGTTATCCCGATCGGCCGGGGCCTTTGATTATACCGTTCCCAATGCCAGTTTTCCCGATCGCAACACCAGCCGCGAGTGGGTGTATTGGGACTACAACTTGAACACGATTATTCCGGGCTTTCCCGGCGAATGGTGGACCTACGGCGGGAATAACGGCGAATACTCAGCTCACGGTGATCAGAATGCCCCCATCCCTTACAAGGGCCGGCTCTATGTCCACCGTGATAATGGCATCATCGCCATAGGGAACTTTACTGGTACTCCGGCCGTCTTGCCGGTTGCTGCCACCGTCCAGATCACGAATGCCGGTGTGTCGGTACCTACTACTGACGAATTGAAGCAACAATTACTGGCAGAGGTGCAAAAGATCCTCAGCGCCGGCCATTTGCGGGCCGGATACTTTAGTTCTGGGCTGTTCGATCTGCAAGCCAACACCGTTGTTGGCGACAAGTTGCAGGATTACTTCCATAATCCTGGCGACACGTATGTGACTCTCATCCGCGCCTTGCCTTTCTTAGATACGACCTTGCAGCAACAAGTCAAACAGTATCTTCAAGCGGAGTTTGCAGCTTATCCGGCCTGTGGTATTGGCACCATTGGCTTTGCGGCGGGTGCCTCCCGCGAGGCCTTTGACTTGCCGCCAGAAGTCGAAGCAATACGTAGCCAGTTTGGAGCCAGTTCTTCCGGGAGCAGCAACTATGCTGGTTGGACCTATTGGCTAAACAATCAGTCCTACTGTGCGCCCCAGGCTTTCTACGCACTCTGGAAATACGCGCAGGTCTTTGGCGGGGCGCAAACCCTGTTCAACACTTACAAGAATAACCTGCAGCCACCTCCGGCGGATGCCACGTTGCAGTTATATCCTGAAGCGCATAATGCTTTCATCGCCGGATATTGGGGATATTTGGAATTGCAAAAACTGGCTGGCTATTCTGAAACGCCAAGCATCCGCACGATTCTGAATCACTTGCTCTCGCTGCGGTCAGCGACCTTTAACAAGGATAACACGGCACGGGATCTCTTTGTTGATAGTTACGGCATTGTACTGGCGTCGGCTCGGAACTTCATGTATCTTACACCGGAACTGGGTCAATATCTACACGACAATGCTTTAACTACAGTGCAAGAGGCCGTGAGTTATTACAACACGATTACGCCGCATTGGTTCATATCTAAAGCAGGCGAACACGGGCGGGAGGGTGTTGTTCAACCTTTGTATGAGGTGAATGCCCTGTTCCAGGCCAAAGCGTTGATCCTCAAACAATCGCGTGCTGAATTGATCAAGTATCTGGACGTACCCGCATTCGCGCGCGGCGATCTGTTCTATATCCAGAATTTGCTCGCGGTGCTAGAGGCGCAGTAGGCACATAAATAGGAGGAGTCATTCATGCGCAGTGTACGATATCTGATACTATGGACGATGATCCTCGTCGCCATTTATCCTTCCAACGTTGTAAGCGGCGCCACCGCGCCGCTTACAACGTTGGACCGCATCAATGCCCCCTATCTGCCAGACGGGATTTATTATCGTCATACGGCGGTGGCCTGGCTGGGCCAGGTTACACCTGATGAGAATTACTCCGATGTGCGTGTAGGCTACGATAACTCAGAGATCTTCATTCACGTTGCCACGTTCGATCGGCGTTTGTGGTATGACACATCACCCTCGCCAGCCGATCTCACCAACTGGGATGCGGTAACCATCTATTTGAACAAAGACGGCAACACCGGTAGCGCGTTAACGGCTAATGCCTATCGCTTTGATGGGCAATTGAACTGGTGGGAGTCGCGTTCCAGCTGGCAAGCAGCCTACCGTGGAAATAGCGGTCAATGGGTCACTACTCCAATGTCGTTTACGACAGCCACGGATTTCGCATGGGAAAGCACCACTGAAGGTGGTCTAAATGTCGATCAGAACAATCGAGGGTGGAGCATCGAGTTTCGTGTGCCGTTCAGCAGCCTCGGGATATCGGTCCCACCTCAGGGTACGATATGGGGCCTGGGCGTAGCGGTGCATGATCGGGATTCAGCTGCTGGACCTCCGCGGGCCGATAAAGCGTGGCCGGTTGCTTTGAATGGAACACAGCCTGTGTCGTGGGGGCAGCTACGTTTTGGTCTGCCGACGTATGCGCCTGATCAACCTGCCGTCTCGCGCGGACAGACAATGGTCCGCCAGGGACTGAACGGTGCCAGCGTTCCTGACGCGCAGGTTGGTGGTTGGACAAACTGCGGTCAAAATGTAGCCGATTACTTTGCCGGTTGGGGATCGATCAATTATGCGGGCGGCACGATCTTCAACGTGCAGAACCAGACGAAACTGGCCGATTGGCCCTGCTTTGCAAAATACTACGTGACATTTCCACTTGGAAGCGTGCCTGCCGGCAAAGTGATTATCTCGGCTACGGTTACTCTCCGCCAGTTTGGCAACGCGGGTGAAGGATGGGATCCTGGGCCGACGCCTTCGTTTATCCAGGTACTTTCGGTAAACGATGACTGGAGCGAAAACACGCTAACGTGGAATAATGCGCCGCTGGCCAGGGAAAACCTTGGTGAGTTGGAAGTCGATCCGCTCACGAATCCCGGTTATCCGGGCGTGCCGCGCATCTGGGACGTTAGCCGTGCAGTTGCCGAATCTTATGCGGCAGGCGCACCTGTCCGGCTGGCATTTTATTCTGCCGATAGCGATATGCATAGCGGGCGTTATTTTTACTCTTCGGATTTCACGGACGCGGCCGTGCGCCCAACGTTGGTTGTCACGTGGGGAGATCCGATCGGGAGCCTCAAGAAAAGTGTCTGGCCTGTAACTGTCACTCAAAACGATCGGGTGACGTATACCTTGGCGCTGCTTGGTACGGGACAGGCCATGACCTTGACCGATGATCTTCCCGCAAATGTGAGCCAGCCCGGACAAATCAGCGCGACAGGCGGCACAGCATTCTATAACGCTGCGAAACGCCAGATAACATGGATCGGCACCATTGCGGCTGGTCAGCCGATTACACTAACGTTTCCTGTAACGAATTTGCTGGGTGTATCTGGAGCGATTGTTAACGAGGCGGTACTAACCGATACGATCGCCGGCACATCGACCGCGTCAGCCGCTTTCATCGCAAATGCGGCCCTGGTCTGGCTGCCTGTTTTGAGAAGGTAAGAAATCGCGGGCTTGTCTCGCGGTCCTGCCATTAGTGAACAGTTTGCTCTGGCTGGTGGTCAGTTGATACGGACGCTCGATCAGGATATTTTGTTTCGGGGCCGCGGCGGAAACCGTCCTATGGCGCCGAATAACGCGCGCAACGTATCGCGTGATGAAGCGTCGCGGCGTTTCTTACGTTTGCCATCGGTATAGTCGTAAGCATACCTGCTGTTACGCTGTGCCACCCGGTTTAAGACCACTCCCGCGATATTGATTCCCACCGTCGTCAAAGTTTCTTTGGCATGTTGCCCCGCCCCGCGGCGTGTATGCCCGGCATCGACAACCATCAGCGTCACATCGGTTCGTGTCGCCAGTATGCTCGCATCCGTCACAGCCAGAATCGGCGGGCTGTCAAAGATGATCATTTCAAACTCTTGCTTGGCAGCTTCCAGCACATTCAACATGCGCTTCGAGCCAAGCAGCTCAGACGGATTAGGCGGGATTGCTCCCGTTGTCAATATCTTCAGCTGTTCGAGAGCTGAGCTTTGCAACACCTCGGATAGTGAGGGCGGATTCTTTACCAGCAGTGCTGTCAGGCCCCCGTTATTTTCTATTCCGAAGATTTCGTGCTGAGCCGGGCGACGCAAGTCAGCATCAACTAGCAAGACGCGCACGCCAGACTGTGCTATCACGATGGCTAAATTGGCCGCCGTGAGGCTTTTCCCTTCCCCCGGGCTGGCACTGGTCACAGTAAGCGTTTGCAATGATTGATCGACACTACTGAATTGCAGATTCGTGCGCAGCATGCGATAGGCTTCGGCGGTTGGAGAGCGCGGCTGATGAATCGTGATCAGCTTGTCAGGATAGTCATCACCTTCAATCGATCCTACTCGTCCTAATGTGGGCAGCCCCAATGCGCGATTGACATCCTCCGAAGATTTCAAGGAATCATCCAGGTATTCCAGCAGGAAGGCCGCGCCAACGGACAACACTAATCCGATCGCGGCCGCCATCAACACATTCATCGTGGTACTGGAGCCAACCTGGATACCATAGCGCGCCGGCTCGACAATGCTCAAGTTGTTAATCGCGCTGCTTTGTAAAGTAGTTGATAACTGAGCATAGGTCGCTTGCCAGGTCGATACCTGAGCACGCAGGGAATCTTGCCGCGTGCGCGCCTCCTGGATCTGACGCACTGTAGCGGCCTGGGCGATCGTGTTGTCTAAGGTCTGGATTTCTGTTTTGGCCGTGTCAATATTGGCGCGCAAATCCTTGATCTGTTGCTGAATGTACTGCTGCTCGTTGATGATCTCGGGATTTGTGGTATTGGCACTCATCAGGATCAATTGATGAGCAATCTCTTCCGTCAGCGCTTGCGAACGATCGGGTTCCGTGTCCAATACCGCAATTTCCAGCATTTGAGTGCCTGGGACCACACGACTGGTGACGCTGGCTTGCAACACTCCCCAGTCCCAGGTCAGGTTCAGGGCTTCAAGCGCAGCACGTAGCACCGGTTCACGCCGCGCCATATCGCTCAGAAACGAAGCCATCTGTTGCGCATCATAGGCGTTGCCTGCACCGGGCGGCTGCCCCACCATCAACGTGGTGCGAGACAGGTAACTCCGGGGCGCAGAACGCACACCCAGAAAACTAGATCCCGCCGCCACCACGACGCTGATGACGATCAGCCACCACCATTTAAGCACAACATTGAAGTACTGCCGTAGTTCCATAGATTATTCCAATCCCGTCTACCATCCAAATGGATCAAACCAGGTTGAATCTATTATATCCTTCGACTTACTCTGAAGCAACTTCCAGCGTACGCTGGTGCCTCACGCGCCCCAGCACCCTGTTAAAGAGATCATACACCGCCAATGCGGCGAATGACAAGGCCACAGAATCCACTGGCAAGCGGTAACGCGGCATCGCCCAGGTTAGAATATGCAACGCAGAATAGCATAGCATGAACAATAGCAGCAAAGCTAGCGACGAAGTAAGAAAGCGCCCCCAGCCACCCTGGGCCGCTGGACCGGCCCAGCGCAACGCCAGTACCAGACCGTAGATGAAAAACGGCAACAATAGCCCGAACGAGCCAACACGTCCGATATTATTGATGAGGGATGTATCCGCAGTTGGCCAGAACTCGAAGTAATCGGGAATGCGGCTCAACGACAGCAGCACATAGCGGCCCGGATCGTCTGTCACGAAGCCAATCCCACGCCGCATCAATTCCCGATCCATCTGCGCTTCGTTCATGCCCTGTAGGTCCGCAGGCATGGGTGCGCCAGTAAACTCCTGAAAGTTGGTGCCCTGCATCGGGTGTTGGGCGGAATACATGGCGTAACCGGCGTTAGAGTTGAGCAGCAAGAACTGGCCATAGGCTAAATAATTGCGAATGGTGAAGGGCGCGATCATCACTGCCATCACCATACCGGTGACTAGCAGTGCACCAGCCATTCGTCGCATCACCTTCGCGCGGTAAGCGACCAGCAGCAGCCATAAGACGGCAACGATCAGCCATGGCAGGACTGATTGGCGCAACAAGGTCGTCAGTCCCAGGATCAGGCCCAGCCACAAACCGTGCCTAAGCGTTGGCCGCTCGGCCAACCGCATCATCAGCAGTAGCGACCACAACAGCGCGATCAGATAAAAAGTCTCCGTCATTAATGTTGCAGCATACAAGACAAAGTAAAAATAAACGGCGCTGATGCCCGCCGCCAGGAGCGCCAGCCGTTCGGTCGTGAAACCGCGCTTCGTGAGGCGCGGTTGAAACGCCGAGGATTGAAACAGTGTCGTGCTGAAGTAATACACGATGAGCGGCAACACAATACCGCCAATGATTGCCTGTATCACGCGCACCGCTAGCGGGTTCGGGCCAAAGATGCCGTACACTGCCGCAACCCAGAGCGAATATAAGAACGACCAGTGCGCCGTGGGGGTGTTGGCCTCTGTGAACGGGTACCATCCCCGATCGAAACTGAAGCCATGGCCCGTAATGAGCCGCTCACCCAGCGCGTCATATGAACGCTGATCCGTCAACAGTGGGGGCGCATCGACTTCATTGCCCAGATACAAAGCCACCAGCACACGCAAGGCAACGGAGACAAATAGAATGATCAAGAGGTAACGACGTGTTTTGAGTGTCATGCTTGTGTTAATCCAGAATAAACTTCATCCCAGGCGGTGTAGATACGCCGCCAGTCGTAGTTTTCTTCTACCCAGCGGCGGCCGCGCTCACGCAGCTGGCGATTCAAGTTAGTGTCTTCGACCAGCTGCAGAACTGCACTGGCAAAGGCGTCTGCCTCGTCGGCCAGCAGGATGTTTTCACCGGTGCGCACCTGAATACCCTCTGCGCCGATACGGGTCGAGACCACGGGCAATCCCCAGCACCAGGTATCTAGAATCTTTACGCGCATGCCGCCGCCAGCACGCAGCGGTACGATGAAGGCTGCTGTTTCAGCCAGAACTTGATTCAAGTCGGGCACATATCCCAGGACTTCGATATTGTTTTGACCATGCAGTTGTTGCAGCTCCTCAGGCGGGTTCTTTCCGACAATCGTATAGGTCAGTTCAGGATGTTGCATCCGGATACGCGGCCACATTTCCCGTGCAAACCACAGCGCGCCTTCGGCATTGGGCGGCCAGAACATGACACCCAACGACAGGATACGATGGGGATGCGCGACCGGAACGATCGGCTGTTTCTCGCTAGGATCGATGCAGATCGGAATGGTCGTAAACCGATCGGCGGGCAGCTGCATTCGCTGCCGATCGATTTGACTTTGGATCAACTCGCGATCTTCAGCGGTGACAAAGGTTACCCGATCGTACTGAGCGCACAACCTGGCTTCATAGCGGCTCAGGGCCTGGGCTTCACGCCGCAGCACAATGCGCTTCAAGAGATTCGGTTCATTGGCAGCCAGACGTTCGGTGACCACGTACATGGCATTATGCAGATCGAGCACGCGTCGTGCCCGGCCTCCCGCCAGGCCATATTCAGACATCGAAACCTGATCGGCATGAATGACATCAAATGGCTCTTCGGCTGCCAGGCGAGCGAGTAAAGCGCTCATTGATTCGATTTCGTCTCGCGCGATAATAATGGGAAGCCGGGTCAGCAAGCTTTTCGCCACCGCCCGCAGATCGCGCCAGCGCGAGCGCAGCATGGGCACCAGATATACCGCGGCGCAGATGGATTTCAGATGTTCGATGTGTTCCGGCCGATCATCGTCACGCACAAATGACACAAGCGTGACAGTATGATGCTGACACAGATAGCGCAGCACGTAATACTGCCGGACTCGCGCGCCAGTGTTGAGGGGATAGGGCAAAACCTGAGTCAGGTAAAGCACGCGAGCCACAGTTACGTGCCTCGTCCCAGAAGCATGATCAGCGGTGTTTGCAGGGTGATCAAGGTGTCGAGCAGGGGACTGGCATGTTTCACGTAATAGAGGTCGTACTCCAATTTGATGCGTGTATCCTGATGCGTGCTGCCATAGCCAAATTTGACCTGAGCCCAGCCGGTGATGCCTGGCTTAACGGCATGCCGCGCGCGATAGTAGGGCACCATCAAGGCCAAGGCGTTGACGAATTCGGGCCGCTCGGGGCGTGGGCCAATCAGGCTCATTTCCCCTTTCAGGACGTTGATGAATTGGGGCAGCTCATCGACCCGTGTCTTGCGCATAAACTTGCCCGCCGGCGTGATGCGATCGTCGCCATGCTTTGCCCACACCGCACCGGTGCCGCGTTCAGCATCAGGCCGCATGGAGCGGAACTTGTACATGGCGAATATTTTACCACCCTGTCCTACCCGGCGTTGCTTGTAGAACAACGGACCGGGGCTGGTGAAGCGGTTGATGATCCAGATCGGCACAAGCGCCACTCCCATGGCCGCGATGCCCAACAGAGCTGTTACAAAATCGATGAAACGCTTGATAATCTTGAAGGCGCGCTCCATGGCATTATCGTCCATGGGGAGGACAAGCTGCAAATCGCGCCCCACATAATCAATGGGGACACGCCCGGTAAGGCGTTCATAAACGGTTGCCATGGTCACGACGCGCAGGCCCAATTCTCGGCAGTTAAGGAGCGCATTCATCATCTCGTCGGAAATCGTCTGCGCATTGGTAATCGCCAGAATGATTTCATTGACACTCAACTTCTGAGCCATCTCGGCCATGAGCTGATTATCGCCAAGGACCGGAACGCCTTCCACGCCTTCGTGTCGCAAGCGTGTATTATCGTCGATAAAGCCTACGATTTCATAGCCTGTGCCGCGATAAGGGTTGGCGTCGTCACGACGCGCCGCGCGCATGGCCGTGATGAGCGCTAGGCCGGCCGCCCCAGCTCCGACCACCAGCGCACGTTGCTGGAACCACGGCTGCACAAACAATTGGGCATACAGGATGCGCCAACCCAGGAGGAGGATGATCGCCAGCGCTGCAAAGTAGAAGACAGTCCCGCGCGACGTGGGAGGCGGTGTCAAATACGGAATGAGGGTGTACACGATGATGGTTGCGATGACAGCCAGGAGTGTGTTACGCATACTTGCTGTCGTACTCGCGGCTCGCGCCAGACTGTAGCAGTCAAAGAAATTGGCGCAACCCAGCCAGACGATCGCCAGCGTAATGAACCATTTGTTGTTGGCCCAGATATTGCCCAGGGTAAGTGTAAACTCTCCCGCCAACGCCAGCGCCACTACAAGTGCAACGTTGACTAGCAGCAAATCGAGGAAGCCCAGGACCAGATAGCGTTCAGAATTGCGCAAGTTGAAATAGCGTGCTCGCGCGCGGCTGACTGGCGCGGAGGCATGTGAAGACGCAGTGTCTGGCGTGGCCGCTGCGGGTCGTGCCGGCGCCATCATTGGCGGTACGTTTCCAGACGCGGCAGGACTAGTTCTGTTAGTGGTATTCGGTATGCCGGTCAAACTTTCCCCTTTATGGGATGATGCGAGATTTGGCCACGCATCACCATCGCGCGACGCATTTTCAATCATGGGCGTAATCGCCTTTCTTGGCTTGCTGGTGCGTCGGGGCGGCCAGCGCTTGGTGACTCCCGGCTTGCTCATACATTCGCCTCAATACCTGATTTTCCTCGCGACTTTGCAGTTCGAGCCAGGCGCGTCCGGCCTGACCCATCTGGCTTAGACGTGCCGGATCAGCAAAGGCGGCCCGCAGACAGTCGGACAGTGCAGCTGTGTCGTTTGGAGGAATGATCCAGCCGGTTTCGCCATCGCGCACGTATTCTGGCAGCGCTCCGGCGCGTGTTACGATAACAGGCTTCTGAAAGAAGAAAGCGGCGGCAATCAGCGCCGACTGCGTTGCGTCACGATAAGGCAACACAACCACACTGCACTGCCTGAACAGGTCGATGGCTTCGGTATCGCCGATCAGGTGATTGCGTAGTTCGACCGCTGCAGGCAAGGTAGCCTGCGGTGCGACCAGGCTTAAATCTCCCTTGCCCGCGATAATGACGCGTGCGGTTGAGGCACTGCGCGCTAGCTGCTGCATTGCCTCAAGGAGTACATCAACGCCTTTATAGGCTTCAAGTCGGGCGAAAAACAAAGCATACCTTTGATCGCTAATCTCCGGTGCGGCAGACCGCAACCGTTGTTCCATTTCATAGCTGGTGAACAAATGGAGCAACGGGGTGTAGACAACCCGATCGGGTGAGATGCCCTGTGCGATCAATCGATCACGATACATTTGGCCATGAACCAGAATCTGCCCGGCCCAGCGGACGATTGAATTGTTCCACACATATAACAAGCGTCCGTAGCCTGTGCCGCTATGTGGATCCACATCGTGGATGGTATGTATCGTTGGAATGCCCCGGCTGCGCAGGCGATACAATAAAATCGGATTCCAGAGGTGCGGACCCGTAAAATGAACGACATCCGGTTGCGAGGCCAAGATCGCACGATACACTTGTTGGAAGGTCGCCGGATTGAGGTTGCTTCTTTTTAACCCCGTGCCGGTTACCGTGGCGATGGACTGTACATCCACGGTGGGCGCATACCGATCGGCTGGAACCTGACGAGGTGTAATGACTGTGGCGTGCGCTAGCGGCTCACCATAACTCTCAGGGTCGGCAAAGCGATTGGCCAGATCGGCTGCGTACTGATGCATGCCGAAAGTTGGTGAAAGAACGACGTAAGTAACGCGCACTTCTATCTATCCCCTCGATCGTCGCGAATCGATCCCTGTAACCCCACTCTTATTTTACCGGGAGTAGGTTTGCGTAGTGTTTAACGATCTGGGTGTCACAGGTTCATACTGTAAATCTTTCGTCAAAATGTGCTTGAAAAAGCCAAGCCGATTTGCCCTTTTGTTTTGTTGCGGTTAGAAGGGTTAGATTCTTTGACCCTATAGGGGCAACTTTCGATTGGCACCAGAGATTATTTAACGCCAGTCAGCCAAACGCGCCGGAGTCAGCAACTGACTCCGGCGCGTTCCCTTGTTCCAGAAACCTTACCACGAAGGAATACGTGTCAAAATGTAGCGGTGCAGATCGCGTTTCTCACGCGCTTGCTCGTTAGGCTGCAAGATGTTCTTAACTGACCACGTGATGACTTTGATCAGCGTGCTGCTCATCAACAACACCCGATAAGTATTGGCCGCCAACCCGCCGATATTCTTGCGGAAGTACAGTACTTTATGAGAGAGCAGTAGTTCATAGCGGCGTGGCACAGCGCGGTTCATGGTCACACTGCCGTAGTGAATCACCTGTGCCTGTGGCAGCGTGTAGATTTTCCAGCCGGCCCGCTTGATACGATAGCACCAATCCACTTCCTCCGAATAGATCGGATCGAAATGGGTGTCTAACAACCCGACTTGATCGGCGGCCTCCCGCCGGACCACCATCGCCGCGCCGCACACGCTGTCCACTTCATACGGCGCGCTGTCCAGGGGCGCTTCATGTGACCACAAAGTTGCCGGCCAGAGGCCCTCGATAATGGGATTAGGGAAGCGCGCAAAGGCTGCCTGAAAGGTTCCATCGGGGTTGAGCAGATAACTACCCGCCGATCCGGTTTCGGGATGAGCATCCAGAAACTCGATCAGCCGATCCAGCGCGCCGTCTTTGACAATGGTATCGTCGTTGAGCAGCATCAGGTAGCGGCCCGTGCCGCGCTGCAACGCGAGGTTGTTGTTGGTGGAAAAGCCCAGCCGCGTTTCATTCCGAATAATCTCCACCTGCGGAAAAGCGGCTTTGACCGCGCTGCCCGTGTTGTCGCCGGAGGCATTATCGACCAGAAACACTTCTACACTGAGGTGATGGGTGTGGTCGTATACCGACTGAAGGCACGGGATCACGAGTTTTACGTTATCGGCAATAATCGAGATGGTAAGATCAGGCGACATGCGAAGCATCCACCTTTGCTGAATTTCTCTGCCGGGCAATATTTTCCAGCGACACTAATCCGCCCAGAAACATCCACAACAACACACTGGCCTGAAAGCCCGGAAAGCCGACATTATAGACAAAGGGCAGAAACCAGTCGAGCAGGAGCATGACCACGCATACTCCTGCCAATGCGGCAACCATCGCGTTGACGTAGCCCGCCGCAAAGCCGGTGCGATAAGTCTTGCGCAAGCGGAATCCCACCCGGAACAGGGAAACGATGAACCAGAAGTAAAAAATCAAACCGACGATGCCGGTCTGCGAGAATAGATCCACGTAGTTGTTGTGTGAATTGATTTGCGGATTAATCCAATAAGCCAACCCATATTGCAGTGGCCGGGTATTGGCATAGGGCCGATAAGCTGCCGGGCCAAGACCCGTGATGGGATTCCGCAGGGAGACTTCCATCACGCGGCCACTGAGCACCAATCGAGATGCTCCACTTTCATCCCATTTCGCATCGCCACCACCAAATTGATAGATGATGGGGAAAAACACGGTTGCTCCCAGAATCGCCGCGACGATAAACAACGTGCGGAATCGCGGGAAGCGCAGCCAGGCCAGCGTGTAGACAATTACGCCGACAGACACCCAATTGGAGGTGCGTTCAGCTTGGCCCACGAACGAATAGATAAACACCCCGACGACGGCCAGCGCCAGGAAAATTTGCCAGCGGCGCGAGAGTGCGGTATTGAAAATCAATTGACCCAGCGCTAAAGCCACCAGTGCCATCCAGAAAGGGGCCCGCAGCAACGCAAAGGTCGTGAAGTGTTCCACCATGTTCCAGATAGGCGGTACCATTCGCAAGATCGATAATGTTCCTGCGACGATCAAGAAGAAAGCCGTCAGTCGTTTCAGATTGAGCTCGCTTTTGATCAGATTACCGACCAGCCAGAAAGCGAGCGCCGAAAAAACGAACAACGCCCACTGCGCCATTTGCACGATCGGGAAGCGATCGGATTTAGGCACATTCGGATCCCAAATGAGTGTACCGATAAAGAACGATAGTAAGGCTGATAGCAGGAAAAAGATTAACGGTTTGGTCGTGAGGGATGGCGCCAGGCGCAAATCCTGATGGTGCATGCGCGTCAGCACCCAAATGCCAAACAGCACTGGAACCAGCAGTGCCACCGGATTCAGCGACACGTCCGTGCCGGTGCTCAGCTCGATGGGGACGAGCAGGGCTGCGACGATCATAAGAGGCAGTCCCAGGATTGGATAGCGCAGCAAGATCAAGGCGCCTGCCAGCGCCACCGGCAACGCCAGGTACAGCGGTGACGGACGATGGCCCAATGCAAACGCCACCACCAGCACGCCAAGAATGATCAACGCCGTGCGCCAGCGTTTATCTTCAAAGACGCGCTGCACGGAATGAGTGATCATGGAATAATCCCCATCTTTTGGTGGGACGGCTTTGCTCCCTGCGCTTTTACCTGCTCCATCCAGCTTAGAAAACGCTGGGCAATGGCCGTCCAATCATACTGGCTGACCACCAGATGCCGTGCGGTGTGGGTCAATCGTTCTCGCAGCGCCCGATCGGCTAACAACTCGACCACGCGCCGCGCAAATGATGCGGCATCGTCCGCGATGAGCAAATGTTGTCCGTCCGTCACCTCGATACCTTCCGCGCCTTTCGAGGTGGACACCACGGGTGTGCCTAGCGCCATCGACTCCAGAATCTTCAGGCGGGTGCCGCCGCCAGATAAAATCGGCGCGATGGACACCCACGCGCCGGCCACCACTGGGCGCACATCGTCGACGAAGCCGGTCAGGATGACGCTCTTGTCCAGCGCCAGTCCGCTCAGGTGCGCTTTGCCGGTTGAGCCCGTGATGCGCAGTGTGACGTCGGGCCGCTGTTGCTTGATGAGTGGATACACGTCTTTCAGAAAATAGTGCATCGCCTCAAAATTTGCTTCATACGTCAACGCGCCGCCAAAGATCAAGGTGTCCGGTTGTGGTTCGGCCAGACCGGGGATGAAGTGTGCGGCATCGACGCCATTCGGTGAGACTTCCACGCGCGACTTGCCGTGTAACAGTTTACGCGTGGCCGCCGCGTCTTGCTCGGACACCATCGTCACCAGATCGAAGTGCGGGAACAGGCGGGCCTCGTACAGAGCCGATTTGCGCCAGCTGGCCCAACAGCGCAATTTTTGCATGGCAGTTCTCTGCGCCCGATAACGATCGTACATCCAGCGGGTATTGGAATTGTGCTCTTCCAGGATGCGCGTCACCTGGGGCAAATCCAACGTATAGGCCGCCATCATCACGCTGGATGCAATGACCACGTCGAAGGGTTGCTGCCGGTGGAGTTGTTGCACCCGCGCGCTCATCTCGGCAAAGGGCGCCGCCACGATCGGGCCGAAGGACAAAAAGCGCGTGGCCTGTTGCGCCCTGGGCCGATTGAACGGATCGGCCTCTACAATCTCAACGTGCTCGCACAGCGGCTTCACCGGCTCGATCTGTGCCGGCGCCCAACCCTGCGGATCGAGCGTCAGCAGCGTCACGCGATGCTGCTGCGCCAGGACCGACAGCATGTGATAGACCCGGATGCGAAAGCCGGTATCCAACGGATAAGGAAACCAGGGTGAAAGATAAAGGATGCGCATTAGCCCAGGAACTTCTGATAGTCTAATTGATAAGTCAAATCTTGTCGCCGGGTGCCGATTGGTTTGGCAGGCACTCCGGCGACGATGGTAAACGCTTCGACGCTCTTCGTCACGATCGCGCCCGCGCCCACTGCGGCCCCGCGCCCGATCGTCACACCGGGCATCAGCATGGCTTTGCTGCCGATGAACACGTAATCCTCGATCACGATCGGCGCGCCCGTGTTGTCAAAGTTTATCGCGTCGTTAAGATCGTGCTGCAAGGTCAAGATGAACGTGCCTTCGGAAATGCTGACATTGTCCCCGATGGTAATGCCCATGCGCCCGTCCAGTAGCACATTGCGATTGATCACCGAATGATTCCCTAGCCGGACTCCAGACGGGTGATAAAAGCGGCAGCCACGATGAAGGCTAGTCTTCTGCCCGATCTTAACTCTGAACAGATAACGGTAAATCCAGCACCGCAGCGTGTGCGACGGGATGAGGCCCGTCAGCTCGGCAAAATAATCGGCAGCGTCATGCGACAGCCAGTATAGCCTGCTGATCAGCCGTTTGATAGGCGCGGGTAATTTTTTGAGCGGATTGACGCCGCTAACTTTTGGCTGTTGATACATAGGACTCCGGCATTTTGCCAAAGCGTCCGCGCAGAAAATCGAGTACACCATGCGCGCGGGTATTGCGCTCGACGCGGCGTGCGCGGTGCCTGGGGCGCAGGGTCATCACGGTGATGTATATGATTTCTCGGCCCAACGCCCTGCTTAATGCTACCAGTCCGCGCCAGCCGTGTTGTGTCTTCCGCAAGAAGAGCAGTCGATTGCGGGTCATGTAGTAGGCCGAACGCGGCGATCCGGCCTGCATGGCCGACGAGATTTTATGCCACACTTTGCTGCCGGGCACATACAGGCAGCCTAAACCATCGCTCAACAGGCGCACACACCATTCCGTTTCTTCGTAATAAATGAAGAAACGTTCATCCAGCAGCCCCTTCTGATCGACGAGGGAACGGCGCACGCACATGGCGCAGCCGCTGGCAAAGCCTACCCCATGATTGGACTCTGACTGCCCTGTGTCGATCTCTTCAGCCTGCAAGCGCCGGGTCTCGCCGTTGCGCCAGTCGATGGCGGCGCCCGCGCACCAGATGCGCTGAGGTTCGTCAAAGTAATAGATCTTGGGGGTCACAATGCCTATCTGCGGGTCGCGCTCGGCCGCTTCAATCAGGCGCGTCAGCATGTCGGGCGCCACCACCGTATCGTTGTTCAGCAGCATGATGTAGTCGGCAGACCCTTGCAGCGCATGGTGCACACCGGAATTGTTGCCTGCCGCGAAGCCCACATTATCGCCGTTTTCGATCATGACGACGTGCGGATATCGCTCACGAATAATGGCCGGGGTGTTGTCCCGCGATCCATTGTCACACACGATGATTTGCAGGCGATCTTTGGGATAATCCAGATCGGCCAGTGAATCCAGACAATCGGTCGTCAGCTGGCACTGATTCCACGTGAGCAGAATGATCGAAGTGAATGGCCACGTTTTGCCTTGAGTTGAAGCGCTGGTTCTACGGTCGGTCATGCTGGATGTATCCTGTTTGTTAATTCGGCATAGAGCGCCGTCAACCGCTGCACATCCTGATCGAGCGTGCGCACCGGCAGGATGTTCGATCGCAAATGCGGCAGCAAATCGGGCTCAGCCAGCAGCCGCTGCAACTGGCGGGCCAGATCGGGTGCGGAGCCGCGCTGGAAGTACAGCCCGTTTTGCTCCGGCGTCACCGTCTCCGTCAGGCTGGTCTGATCGCTGACGATGGCGGGCACGCCCGCCGCAAACGCCTCCTGAATGATCAAGCCTTGCATCTCGTACCAGATCGACGGGACGACCAGCACATCGAGATTGCTCAGGATGCGCGCCAGATCGGCGTGAGTGTAACGTCCACCCCAGATCACATCAGCTGGGGCCGAGGCGCGCTGCGCTGCGTAATACGCCGGTTCGACTTCAGTGTTGCCCCAGATTTGAAGTTGCACGCGCGCTCGATCGGACAGCTGGCGATAAGCATCGATCAGGACGTGCACCCCTTTGATGTTGATCACATTCCCCAGAAAGCCCACGCGTAGCCGATCGGCTGAAGTGCGCTGCACGTCCGCCGCCCACTCCACACGGTTGCCGCAGTTCATGACCTGCAATCGCTCGGCCGGGACACCATTGGCCACGAGAAGGTCGCGCGCAAAGCGGGTGGGCGTGATCAATACGTCGGCCGCGGCGCAGGCCGTCAGTGTTATTTCACGACGGCGCGCAAAATCCCCCAGCATTCCACGCAGCGAGGGTACCCGCGTCAACACTTCTACCTTGCTCAAATTTTCAAACAGGGCCGCTTGCTGTGAAGCGTTCAGCACTTTGCCAGTCAGCGTCTCCGCTTTGGTCCCGGCCAACACGCACTGTTGACACTTGCGCGTACTCTCCGGCCCGCTGCACACTGTATCATCTTTGTGCAGTAAAGTGTGCCGCGCGCAGATGTGCCAGTAATCGTGCAGGTGCATCACGATGGGCAACCGCATTTCGCGCGCTACCAACACAGGCCGCGCTGACAACGTGTAGCAAGATGACACATGCACGACATCGGGCTTGAATTCCGCCAGAAAGTGCTGCGCCTGTTCGCCCAGCACCGGACTATCATACAACCAATCGAGCGGGCGCGGCGCTTTGAGCCAGTTGACGTGGAGGCGGCGCACCTGAACCTGATTGATGTTTTCGTCGATGAACCCGTTGAAATACTTTGGCCCTTCGCCCCACCGATCGGCGCACAACACCTCCACGGTCTGTCCGCTGAGCTGCAAGCCTTCTGCCAGAGCGGCCGTGTAATAGCCCGCGCCGCCGCAGGGAGTGGGTGGATAGAAATGTCCGAAGATCGCAATCCGCATGGTATTCAGTCCAACGCGACTAACTTGACTTTAACGTCTGGGCCAGCGCGATCTCCCGATCGATGACGCCGGGTAATCCAAAGAGTTGTTCGGCGCGTGCTTGGGCGCGCTGCCCCATGTGTGTGGCGAATTCTCGGTCTTGCACCAGACGCAACAGCGCTTGCGCCAACGGTCGATCTTGACCCGCTTCGACCAGCAAACCCGTCTCGCCGTCCAACACAATCTCTGGCACACCGCCCACCTTCGTGCCGATGACGGGCACCCCGTGCAGCTGCGCTTCGACCAGCGTGCGCCCGAACGTTTCTTTGCGCGAGGGATGTGCCAGCACCGTCGCTTCGCGCAGTGCACGTGAGACTTCGGCAGGTGGCACATTGCCGGGATGCCACGCCCACGCGCCGTGAGCGCGCATGAAGGCAGCGTATTCGTCTTGAAAGGCAGGCTGCGTTTCGCCCAACAGCACCAGTCGCAAGTTTGATTGAACCTGCCGCGCCTGCTGCATAGCGGTGAACAACACATCGCACCCTTTCATGAATTCCAGGCGGCCCACGTACAACACGATCGGATCATCTGCCCCCCAGCCAATGAGTTGCCGTATATCCCAGCGGGTGGCGGAGCGCGCCGGTAGTTCAAATCCATTGTACAACACGCCGGCGCGATCGGGCAATACGCCATAGTGCGCGCAGTAGATATCGCGCAAATAACCGGAATTCGCCGCCACAAAATCAGCGCGCTGCAGCGCCGCTCGCTCAAGTCGCTGCTGAAAGATCGCGCCGCACCACTGGCTGCCGGGCAGCGCCGGATCGACGAAGCCGTGTCCGCGAATGATGATCGGTACATGCTGCTTCCACGACCGCCCGCAGAACAGTGCCAGCCCGCCAGTGTCGATGACTTGTACCACGTCAAATGACTGTTGGCGGTGCAGCCGCTTCACTGCGCGCCACGCACCATACGCCGTTTCGATCAGGCCCCAGCCGCACCACGCTTCTTTCAGATCGTGCAAGCCTGGCAGCGCAGCCAATATTCTCAGGGCAGGGCGGACCGGAATTTTTCTGGGCGGCACATAGGATACCGACACGCCCTCGTCATTTTCATGCGCCACGTAGCCGTCGGCGCTAACGCACACGACGTGGGCTGTGTGACCTCGCTGCGCCACGCCGCGCGCCAGCTGTTGGGTGTCCAGCCCCGCGCCTTCACGCGCGTGATGCGTGGGATACGTGATGGTCACGAAACAAAAATTCATGGCGCGGTCGACGCCTCACGCCGTCGCAGCCGATCGAGCCAGGTGCCGCGCAGACAGATCGATAAGACGCCTAAGTTGCGCGCGAGCAAAGGATAATAGGCCACTGCGCTGCGCATCAAATCGCGCGCCTGAGCTGGCTGGCTCAGGGCCAGGGCTTGAAAGGCGTAGCCGGCCTTGAGCTGTCCTAACACCTGGCGGCGATAGCGACTCAAGGGTTGCGCCACAGCGGGCAGCTGATCGAACACGCGCGCCACAAACGCTTCGGCTTCGGGCGGCGGCGCGCTGGTGTCGTACAGAAAAATCGCGAACGCGATCAGGTCTTCAATCCAGTCGAACTGGCGGTTCAGAAAGAAATCCCGATCGCTGGCAAATGCCTGCGTCAAACTAACCTGGGCCTCTTCGTTGTGCTGCACCGCATACAGCATCAAACTCGATCGCCACCAGGCATGCGCCAGGGCCTGCTGTTTCAGGTCGGATGGTAGAGCGATTGACGCGCGTTGGGCCTGATCAAATATTTTCTCAATCACCTGCGGTCGTGTTTCAGGCGCACGGCAGCGCAGCATGCTCCCCGGCAAAAACGAGCCGTGCAGTTGATAGTTTGCCAGCGCTTCGGGCACAAAGCCGATCGGGTAGCGCAGCGCGAAGCGCAACCACAAATCCCAGTCTTCGATGTAGCAGATCGACTCGTCAAAAACGCCAGTGGTCGGCAGGCACGCCGTGCGGATCACCGTAGTCAATGTGGGGATCGATCGGCCCAGCACTAGCCCTTCAAATGCGTGGCAGTTCTCGGCCTGCTCGATCGGAAAATCCTGTCCGATGAAGCCGCGCGTGTTCCCCACGGGATCGATTAAATTGGCCCAGCAATAAACCAACGCCAGTTCTGGCTTGCGCTCCAGTAAGGCGACTTGCTTCGCCAGTTTAGCGGGCAACCATTGATCGTCGGCGTCAAGGAAGGCGATGTACTTGCCCTGCGCGAGGCGAATGCCGTGATTACGCGCTGCCGATCGCTCGCTGTTGCGTTGATAAGCATAGCGAGTGCGTGTGCCAAAGGTTTCGACCTTGGCACGCGTATCATCGGTAGAGCCGTCGTCGATGACGATGATCTCGAAATCGGTGTAAGTCTGCTGCAGTACGCTGTTGATCGTGGCGGCGATCGTTGCGCCGGAATTGTAGGCAGGAATGACGACACTGATGGTTGGCATGATGGCACTCAATGCCGATTGCGCCACAGCGTCCAGCCAATGGCGCCCAGCACAATTAGGATGACAGGCCCCGCCGCCCACAAGATCGGACGCAGGCCGGGATCGGGATTCACTAAATCTTTAGAAACCAGCGGACGCTTGGTCGGCTCCGGGGTGGTAGTGGGCCGTATCTCGGTCGGTTGTCTGATGGGTGTGGCGGTAGGCACAGGCGTGGGCGTGGGCGGCAAGGGCTGCGCCGCTTCCGATGTGGTGCCGTGCAGATACCAGATGGGGCCGTGATCCAGTTCGACAAACGCGATATGAATCTGATTGCCGCGATTAATGACCATTTGCGGAAAGTGCCCGTTCGCCAGTGTTTCAGAATCCTGCTCGGTGATGACGGCTTGCGGCGGTTCCTGCCAGCGATTGTTGTTCAGGATGCTGGAGTATTGCGCTTGCGGATATCGCAGCGCGCCCAGCCAGAAGACATTGCCCGTCTTATCAGCCGCCATGCTGTCCCAACCCGAGATGCCCACCAGCCCTTCAAACAAATGCTGCGCGCTGGACCATGAATTGCCATGATCGCCGCTACGGCGATAGCAGCGGCCCGGGTTCACGCCGCATGTCCATACCACATCGACGTTGTCCTCATTGTCGACCACCACGTGAATGGCGGCGTCCCAATCGTCGTCACGCGTCAGATCGGATAGATCAGTTGGCGTACTCCACGTCTCGCCCAGATCGTCCGAGCGGACATAGTAGACGTGACGGCTAACGAATAGGGGCGGGTAATTTTCAGACCAGACGACGTGCAGGCGACCTTTACTATCGAGCGCCGCGCGCACCGCCTCGGGAATTTGCGGATCGCCGGGAACCAGCTGCGACACAGCGATCGGATCACTCCAGGACTGGCCGCCATCGGTCGATTTGAGATAGGAGACATTAGTGCCTGGGATGCGCTGCGTAAATAAAACGTGAAAGACGTTGTTGACCGGATCGACGACGATGCGTGGCTGACTGACCACCCCGGCTGGGGCGATGATCTGCGCTGGACTCCACGCCCTGACGTTGCCGGCTTGCACGGCCGGCGCTGAAGCGTAATACGTCCCGCCACTGCTCGCCCAGACCAGCTGAATGTTCCCATCGGCGGAGATGGCCGCGCTGGGAAAATTGAACGATTCGCCTTCTTGCGCGATAAACAGATCACGCGGTTCCGACCAGGATTGCCCGTCATACATCGAATGATAGATCGAATCAGCGTAGCTGGCCCCGATGCCGCCCTGCGCCCAGAAAATGTGCACATTACCGTCCAGATCAACCACAATCGTCGGATAGAAGGTCTGGCCGGTATCGTTGGAAATCTTGACGGGCTGATCCCACTTTACGGTGTTAGCCTGAGCGCGCACGCTGGTCAAGGGACGCGTCAAGATAGCCGTGGCGGCGAGTATCACCCCCACGGCCAGCCACCCACCGATTGAACGTGCCGGCAATCTGGAACGGGACATGCCCTGGCTCTACTTCCGCTAAAGTCTACTGGACCAACTTGCGCTTCTCAAGTTCTTGCCGCGCTTTTTCCACCAGATCAACAGCTTGCTGGTGACTGACCCACTCGGCCAATTCCTGCATGCCAGCTTCAAATTGAACGCGCGGCTGATAGCCCAGCACACGCTGCGCCTTGGAAATGTCCGACACGCAATGGCGAATATCGCCCTCGCGGAATTTGTTGACAATGGTCGGTTCGATGTCTTTGCCCAACGCCCGCCCCATTACCCTGGCGACATCCAACACGGTGGTCGTGCGGCCCGTGCCCACATTGAAATAATCGTTCACTGCGGTTGCGGCCGTCATGGCCAGCAGATTGGCTTGCACGATGTCGCTGACGTGGATGAAGTCGCGGCTTTGCAGGCCATCTTCGTACACGATGGGCGAGTTGTTGTTCAACAACCGTGATGAGAAGATGGCGGCCACACCCGTGTACGGATTAGACAACGACTGGCGCGGGCCATAGACATTGAAATAGCGCAGCGCCACCGTGGGCAGGTTATAGGCGCGACCGACGCACAGGCACATCTCTTCTTGATCTTTCTTGGAGATGGCGTAAATGCTGGTGGAAAACAGCGATTTTTCTTCGTCGGTAGACAGGGTTGCGACGCTGGCCTCGCACATCGGACAGTGCATCTCCCAGTCGCGTTGGGCCAATTGCGCAGCCGGGCGCAGTCGTGGATAGACCTTGCCGTGCGTCGCGCAGTGATACGCCCCTTCGCCATAGATCGACATGGATGACGCCACCATCAACTTGCGGACGCTGTGCTTATCGTTTGCCAGGATATCCAGCAGGTTGGCCGTGCCCAGCGTGTTGATGTCCACATAGCGATGCACTTCGTACATCGATTGGCCCACGCCCACCGCGGCGGCTTCGTGAAAGATTACATCCATGCTGTCGATGGCTTTCTGCAATGCGGCTCGATCGCGCACATCCCCCAGCACGCGCTCGCATTCGCTGCTCAGATAATCGGGCCAACGGCCCAACTCGCGCAGGCCGCCATGCACTTGCGGCTCCAGGCTATCGAAGACGCGCACCGTGTGGCCCGCTTGCAGCAGCGCATCCACCAGATGCGATCCGATGAAGCCGGCGCCGCCCGTGACTAAGACTTTTTCTCCCATGAACTTTTCTCCTTGAAATTTTTACAACAAGCCCCCGCCGTGAAAGCGCAGCATAACCGTGCCGTCAACCGGCGTGGTGATTTCCATGCCGGTCAATGCGCCCCGGCGGCTCTTAACGATTTTAAGTGGTTGCCCGCTGACAGCACCCGACCAGCCCGGATGAAAATTGTACTTGAGGAAATAGGGCGTGTTGGCGCGGCCTTCAAATGTCAGCTGGTTGGCCTGACGCGCCGGGTTGGCGCCGGGGTCCAGCAGACTGATCGGCTCTGGGACTCTCAAAAGATGCAGGGTCCGATCGGGCGTCATGAGGCTGCCCAGACAGGATTGGCGCAGCGTGTCCGCGCTGAGTTGATCGATCAACTGGAAGCCGCCCGCGATCAAATTCTGAGTGAGACCGGGCAGACTGGTCAACAGATATTGCACGCCGCCCTCGCGGCACGCCTCGACGCATTCGGCCGGAGCGATGTCGTCGTTGATTTTTGACCAGCGATCGAGATACCAGTCGGTCTGCGTGGCGCGCAGCCATTCGCCCGGGATGATCTCGATGTGCCGATCGTTGACCGCCCATTCCAGGAAAAAACTGACATGGCGATAACCGCCCAGTGAAGCGCTGAAAGGATCGGCTGCTTCCCAGGCCACACGCTCGCCGTTCGCTACGGTCGAGAAGAACTGCCGCACCCGATCGGCGGTGGGCTTCCCCAGGTGAATGGGCGTGGTGTAAGGATAGTTGGACAGACGGTCGCCGCCGATCAAGTGCGACATATCGATGCCGCCCGCTTCGACCGCCATGCGCGGATGCACAGCTAAGAAGACGATGATGAAGCCGATGAGGCTGACCCAACCGGGAAACAGCAGCACATACGGCGCGCCAAAGGCCACAAACAGGCGGCCAAACGTGGGCTGATCGGCCCAGCGAAACCCGCGATAGTTGATGAACAAAACGATGACGGGCGTCAGCAACGCCAGCGCAAAACCAAACGGCACACCGGCCAGCCACAGCGCCAGCGCAGACAGTGTGTGCAACAGCATCCACGCCTTCTGCCCGTGCACGATGGTGCGCATGTATTTGATCACCTGCGGATTAGTGAGCGTCTTGCTCTTGCCGCTGCCGCCGATGACCTCGGTGTATTGCCGCAGCCCTACGCGCAGCATGAAACGCAAGAATTGAACGCCCACCTTGATGGCCGTCGGCAACCCGATCAGCACCATTGACCAAAACGGCAGCCAGCCCGTGATCCACAACAGGCCCGCAAAGCCGGCCGCCGGAATGACCATGGTGATGCTGGTGATCGACAACACAAACAACATGCTGGCCGCCCACAGCACATTGCCCTGCGCGATGAAGTACAGCGCCATCGGTAAAAACGCCCAGCCTAAAATTTCGGGCTTGTTGACATGGCACAGTGAGACGACGAAGGCCGGACAGGCTGCCGCCAACAACACGACGATCAGGCTTAACCCGACTTGCCCGGTCAGGACGCCCATCAACACAATCGACGCCAGCCAGATCGCACCGGATAAAATTGAATAGCGGCGCGGACCAAGTTTTCCAAACAGCCAACCGTATGACAGCGTGTGTTGAAAGAACCGATCACCCGCCGCCGTCCCCAAGGCATCGTTGTAGGCATAGCCGTTCGGCCCGAAGTAACGGATGTCGGCCGCTAAGCGCGCATACCAGGTGAGGTTGGATGCAGTGTTGTAGGCATAAGCCATGATCGGATCAGCGGGATCATCTTTCACAAAAACGACATCGCGCAGGAGCCGGTATAACGTGCGTGGCAAGACCCACAACAGATACAGCGGTGGCCAGGCTGCGTAGTTGCGCAGATATTGCGTCAAATACCAGATCGCCGAGCGCACCGGCCGGTAGCCCGGAATCTTGTGCAGCGTGGTCGCTAAGTTGGAGGAAGAAGCAGAGTCAGTCATGAAATAATCCCCATCTTTTGGTGGGATGAAATAATCCCCATCTTTTGGTGGGATGAAATAATCCCATCTTTTGGTGGGATCGATCTTCTCGGAAAAACGTGCTCAAATGAGTGCGTTGCAAGACAGTCATCGGGTGTCAGCCAACCCGATCGGTTGGGGCGGCCCCACGGGCGTATCGAAATTGCCTAACACGAACGGCTCGGCATTGCCCTGCACGATGCGCCATTCGCCCGGATACATCGCTATGAAGCGCGGGAAGTGCAGCGCCCTCTTGCTTTCCACCATGAACTGCTCAGGCCGGTGATCGAAGTCATACACTACCACGTGCTGATTGGTGATGGCCACTTCCATGGTGTACATCCCGGGAATCAACGTCAGCTGCGGAATCTCAAACTCCACATAGCCGTCGCCTGTGACCAGGCCCGCCGATCGCTCGCACAGAATGGTCGAAGAGCCTTCGCACACTGCGCCATCACCCCGGAAGAACACGAAGGAAAACGTGGGATTCTCCACGGGCTGCGTCGCTCGATAACGCAGCCGCACGATCATCTTTGCGCCAAACTCAAACACCTCCACCGACTGATGCGCGGTGTTCAGGAAAGCCGCGCCCGTAATGCGGATGGGTGTGCTGTCCATTTTTTCTTCTTGCGCCAGGGTGCTGTCGGGCGTCTGCTCGGCGTGAGTTTCTTCCTGTGCAGAAAAATTCTGATAGGCGCGAATCGCCTCGTCAGGTGTCCCCTGCGCGATCGGTTTTCCGTTCTTCAGGAACAGCACCTTGGTACACAGTGCTCGCACCGCAAACATATTGTGCGAGATGAATACCAGCGCTCGCTCGGAAGAGCGCATCTGCCGCATCCGCTCGAAGCAGCGATTCTGAAAAGCCTGATCGCCCACGGCCAGGACCTCGTCCACCAGCAGCACGTCGGGGCTGACGTGAACCGCTACGCTGAAGCCCAGTCGCGCGTACATGCCCGACGAATAGCGCTTGACGGGCGTATCGATGAACTTCTCCAGTTCTGCAAAGCCGACAATGTCGTCGAAGCGCGCCGCGATCTCTTTGCGGCTCAGCCCGAGGATTGTGCCGTTGAGGTAGACATTTTCGCGCCCGGTGAGCTCGGCGTGAAAGCCCGCCCCCAACTCAATGAGCGACGCCACCCGGCCCTGAATGGTGACGCGGCCTTCGGTGGGATAGGTGATGCGCGACAACAGCTTCAGCGACGTGGTCTTGCCGGACCCGTTCGGCCCGATGATGCCCAGCACCTCGCCGGGATTCACTTCGAAACTCAGATCGCGCACAGCCCACAAGAACTTGGCGCTGGGGTCTTCGCGCGGACCACCGCGCAACCGCCGCCCCAGACCCGAGGCAACATCGCGCAGACTGCGGCGCTGCTCGCCAAGCTGGTAGCGTTTAGAAACGTGATCAAAACGAATGGCTGGTTGCATGAAATAATCCCCATCTACTGGTAGGATCAGATAATATCCGCGAAAGTAGACTCGACCTTTTTGAAATACACGTACCCGATCACACAGGCGATCAGCGAGACGATGGTTGCCAGCACCAGACCGGTGGCATCCGGCGGTTGGCCCAGCAGCAGCACCGAGCGATAACCGCCAATGAGGCCTGCCATCGGATTGAGATAGTACAGCGTTTGATACTGTACCGGCACCGACTCGACCGAGTAGATCACCGGTGAAGCGTATAGCCAGATTTGCACGATGAGCGGAATCAATTGCCCGACGTCGCGATAGGACACATTGAGCGCGGCTGCGAACAACACCACGCCCACGGTCAGCACGATCTGAATCAGCAGCAGCAGCGGCAACCAGAGCAGATTCAAAGTGAGGGGGGCGTGGTACAGAATCAACATGGCCACCAGCAAAAGCGAGGCCCAGAGAAAATCGACCAACCGCGCCCCGATGTTGGCCATGGGCAGCACTTCGCGCGGAAAGTAGATTTTAGTGACCAGCCCCATATTGGTCACCAGACTGGGCACGCCGGTGCTGATGGCCGATGAAAAGAACGTCCACGGCACCAGCGCGGTGTAGGCAAAGATGGGATACGGAATGCCGCCGGTGTCCACTTTGACGATGGTGGTGAACACCACCACGTAGACCAGCATCATGGCTAATGGTTGCAGAATCGCCCAGCCGGCGCCTAGCATCGACTGTTTGTAACGCGCCAGCACTTCGCGGCGGGTCCACATGTACAGCAATTCGCGGGCTTGATAGAGTTCGAGTAAGTTGGCTCTCATATCCCACCAATAGACGGGGATTCTTCCATCTACAATTTATTCACTTCACGCACAATGGTTTCCAGATCGTCCTGACTCAACTGCGGATGCACCGGCAGTGAAATGACTTCCTGCGCTAACTGCTCGGCCACGGGTAGACTGACCTCGCCCACGATCTCGCGCATGTACTCTTGTTGATGCGCCGGCACCGGATAGAAGATGCCCGTGCCGATGCCCGCCTCACTCAACTGCTTCAGTGCCGCATCGCGATCGCGCTTGCCATCAACCCGAATGGTGTACTGGTGCCAAACGTGATCGTAGCCCGCCTTGACTTTGGGCGTGATGACGCTTTCGATGTGGGCGTTGAAGTAGGCGGCATTGGCGCGGCGTCTGGCGGTGAACTCCTCTAGCCGATCGAGTTGCACCAACCCGATCGCGGCGCAGAGGTCCGTCATGCGGAAATTGAAGCCTAGCATATCGTGATAGTAGCGGCGCTTCATACCGTGATTGCGCAGCATCCGGCACTTCTCGTTGATGGCCTCATTGTTGGTGGTGATCATGCCGCCTTCACCCGACATCACGTTCTTGGTGGCGTACAGGCTGAAGCAGCCCGTCCCAAAACTGCCGGCCTGCTGGCCGTGGTAGGCGGCGCCGACTGCCTGGCAGGCATCTTCCACGATGGACAGCCCGTGCCGATCGGCAATGGCTTGCAGCGCGTCCATGTCGCACACGTAGCCGTACAGGTGCACCGGCATGATGGCTTTGGTGCGCGGTGTGATCGCCTTTTCAACTTGCCGCGGATCGATGTTGAAGGTCTCTGGATCGATGTCCACAAAGACCGGCTTTGCGCCCGTGAATAAGATGCTGTTGGCTGAAGCGATGAAAGTAAACGGCGTGGTGATCACTTCGTCGCCTGCGCCTAGGCCATGGGCCAGCAGCGCCAGGTGCAGCGCCGTAGTACCCGACGAGGTCGCAATGGCGTGCTTGACGCCGCAGACCTGCGCGAAACGTTCTTCAAATTTGGCGGTGCGCGGACCGGCCGCGAGCATGCCACTGTCCAGCACTTCCATCACCGCTTGCTTTTCGGCTTCACCAATGTACGGCTTAGAAACAGGAATCATGATAGCTCCTTAAAAATGGGATACGAGTTTATGAGATAATCCCCATCTTTTGGTGGGAATGGCTCGAACTTGCGCTTAAACCAGCTGAGCAAATACGATCGCTGGAATGTCGATCAGTGCGCCGCATTTGGCGCAGGTCAGTTTCATGGAATAATCCCCATCTTTTGGTGGGACGGGATCGGATGGGGTCTGAGCGGGTACAGGCAATTTCTCGCCGCACGCGCAGACAAAGCCGTGCAGCCGCGCCGGATTGCCATAGACCAGGCCGTAATCGGGCACATCGCGTGTGACGACCGCGCCTGCGCCGATCATGGCCCAGCGCCCGATCGTGGTACCACACACGATGGTGGCATGCGCGCCGATCGACGCGCCGGTCCTCACCAGCGTCTCGCTCACCACCCAATCGTCGGCGCTTTTCAGTGAGCCGTCCGGGTTGATGGCGCGCGGCTGACGATCGTTGGTGAAGACGCAGTGCGGTCCGCAAAACACGCCGTCTTCCAGTGTGACGCCATGATAGACTGAAATGCCGTTCTGAATTTTGACATTGTCGCCGATGTGCACATCAGAATCGATGTAGACGCCTTTGCTCAGGATGCAATTGCGACCCAGCACGACACCTTCGCGCACCTGGCAGTGCTGCCAGATTTTGGTGCCTTCACCGATCGCCGCTTGAGGTGAAACATCGGCGGTGGGATGGGCAAAAAACTTTTGATCCATGTTATCCTCGTGTCACACGTTCAAACGGCGATCCGTTGGAACGCTAAGATGTGCTGTAAACCGTCGCCGATTTGCACGGCCGGACGGAACCCCAATTCGGCAGCGATCAATTCTCCGCTACCCCGGCTGTGCTTGATGTCACCCGCGCGCGGCGCCTGAAAATCGGGCACATAGTTCGTGTGCAGCAGTTCGTTGAGCGCGGCGATCAGTTCCAGGAGTGACAGGCCGCGCCCGGTTGCGATGTTATATACCTGCCCGATCGCTTCTGTTCGCTCACAGGCCCGGAGATTCGCGCGCACCACATCACCCACGTAGACAAAATCGCGGCTCTGTGTGCCATCGCCATAAA
Source organism: Anaerolineae bacterium (assembly GCA_003154115.1). Lineage (GTDB taxonomy): Bacteria > Chloroflexota > Anaerolineae > Fen-1058 > Fen-1058 > Fen-1058. Next base: position 37,332 of record PMCF01000240.1, on the reverse strand, counting down.
CCACAGGGGCTTGCCCGTTTTGCATGCGCTGGATGAATTTGGGAATCACCGCGGCATATTCGCTGGCCGGATCCTGACGCGGCCCGTAGATATTGAAATAGCGCAGACACACTGCTGGCACACCGAAGGCGCGCGCATATGTTTGACAGTATACCTCGCCAATCAACTTTGAGGCCGCATACGGCGATAACGGCTTGAGTGATGATGCCTCGGTCAGCGGCAGATCGGTGTTGTCGCCATAGACCGCGCACGAACTGGACAGCACCACGCGCTTCACCGACCATTCGCGGGCCGCTTCCAGCACATTCAACGTGCCATCGACGTTCACCGCGTGATTCAAAGCCGGATCGTCCATCGAACGCGGCACACTGATTTGCGCCGCCAGATGCAGCACATAATCCACCTGGCGCATCGCGGCGCGCACGGTGTCTCGTTCGCGTACATCACCTTCGATCACTTCTGCGCCGGAGCGGTGCGCCAGATTGCTGCGTTTGCCGGTCGAGAAATTATCCAGCACTCGTACTGTTGCGCCCTGCTGCACTAGCGTTGCTACAATATGAGATCCAATGAAGCCGGCTCCGCCCGTAACCAGATAAATCGTCATCGATCATCCTTGAAAGTTAACGCCTCTGCCGCCAGATCGTCATGGCAAAAACTAGCACGACCACCACAGCCGCCAGTAACGCTCCGAGCCCCAGTCCATTCGGGCCGCTGCTACCGGTCTGTTGATCCGAGTTCTTGATCTGCGGCCGCGGCGTGGCCGTGGGTTCCGGTGTGCTCGTCGGTTTGAGGGTGGGGGTGGGCTGCGGTGTAAACGTCGGCAACGGCGTCAGCGCTACGGGCGTCACACTGCGCCCGGTGCCAAATGCTTCAAACTGGCCGTCGCCTGCTTGATTCCAGGTCAACAGTCGCAGCACCGCTTGCAATCGTCCGACTTGAGGTGCCAGCGCCGCGACGACGGTATTGCCCGCAGTTGCTTCCTGTCCTAGCCCTATGATCTCGCGTTCGCCCCAACCTTGCCCATTCCATTGCGCGTGATACAGCGCGCTCTCCTGGCCCCCGACCTGACTGACGGCGGTGACGTGTAACTGTCCTGAACCGTCGCTGGTCAGGCTTAACGGGCCGCTCACCTTTTCAAAACCAGAGATAGTGCTGGCTGTCCCCCAGCGTGAACCCATCTCTGGCGAGAACATCCCCCAGGCACTATACGGCACAGTGGATACTACGGCCGCGGTCGCCGATTCTTGATTCCAGGCGATGTAGACCTGGCCTGCACCTGGCACGGCCACGCGTGGCCAATCGACCGCGCCTTCAACCACCTTGAAGGGCTCACTCCAGGTCTGCCCGCCATCGACCGAACGCGCATAGTAAATCGCTTGCGGGCCGAGCGCACCCGGCAAATTTGGACGCACCCACACCGCGTGCAATACATCGGCGGCGGCGTCAAAAGCCAGACGCACCTTATCCACGCTGGGTACCTGGTGCGAGGCTGACGCGCCGTCGAAGACTAGCGTTGGCGTCAGCCACGTTGATCCGCCGTCATTTGATCGGGTCAGATAGATGCCGCGCTGTTCGTTATAGGGAACGGCATAGGCGACGTAGAGTCGCTGCCCATGTGGATCGGCCACGATGTCCGGCCAGCCAATCAGACCGGTGGGGGTCGGCAACCCGATCGGTTCCGCCCAACCCGCCGAGCTGGCAAAATCGTGCGCGTAGGCCCAGCTGTATAGCACTTGGCCATTCGTGCCGTTGTTCCACACCAGGTGGATTTTGTCTTGTGGATCGATCGCCAGGGCGGGTTTAATGGCCGCGCTGGGAATGTCCCCCGGTCGCTCTGGCGAGCGCAGCACGGCGACCGTGCGCCCCCATCGATTGCTATCATACACCGCGGCATAGAGCAATGAGTTAGCCTGGGTGTCAGTGGGCGATTGACTCCACAACGCATAGAACTTGCCCGCCGAATCGACCGCCAGTGCCGGGACACCTTCTACTGCGACTCCACCCATGCCGTCTGACAGTTGCTGTTTGTCATCCCATGCTGAATGGGTAGAGCTGCCAATCTCATTCAGGGGCACGGCGTTGCGCGCCACCCAGATGTCATTCTGCGCATCACAGCCAGCGATGCCGGCCGCCGGGCCGTTGAAGGCGACATTAAGACAGCTGAGATTGACGGTGCGACTGGTGGCTTGATCGTAGAAATTCAAACTCATCTCGATCGGCGTTGACCAGCGCCCATCGGTCCAGCTTGCCAGTGTCACAGCGTTGATGCGCGTATTGGCATCTTGCACGGGTAAGCGTCCGGTGAGCCACACCTCACCCTTATCACCGGGCGAAAAGGATAATTTTTCCAGACAGCGTTGATAACCGGACAGCACTTTCTGCGGCGCATTCCAGCTCTGGCCGCCATCGGTCGATTGACTTTGCACAAAGCCGCAACCACCCGTGGTGGGATTCTGCCACAGCTGCAGGAATGAGCCGCGCTGCGCGGGCACGGCAATCTGATATGCGTGTTGGGCGCGGCCGGCTGTGTTGCTGGTGGTCGCGCCGACGACCTGAGGTGCACTCCACGTTAAGCCGCCATCGGCCGATCGGGCGAAGACACTTCGCCCGAGTTGCGGATCGTCCCAGGAAGCCAGCGCGGCTTTGTCGCCATCGCCTGCGATGCTGATATAAATGTTCTGCGGCTTGAGCGCGCGGAAGTAGGGCGAGGCGTAGATCAACGTGGGCTGGCTCCAGCCGGCTTCTGTTTGGTGTCGATAGTAGATTCCCGCCGGCCGAGTGACGCTGTCGGTGTTATCCACGTAGATCAACTGCAACCCACCGGCGGCATCAGGCTCGACTTCCAGCGCGCTGGCCATAGTGGCCAACTCTTCGATCTTGCCAAACGTCTGACCCTGCACTTGTCCGGTCAAAAAGCTTTTCTTGTCGTTGATCCAAAACACCGAAACATGGCCAGTGGTGGTTGCCGCCAGCCGCCAATCTCTGGGCGCCGTTTGCGCGATGACCTGCTTGGTCTGCAAATCGATCTGGCGATCGCCGAATATTTCACCGATGACCGTGGGCGGCGACCAGGTTGTCGCGGTGAGGCTGGCGGTATTGTGCGCATAGAGTGCCCCGACGGTTTCATCCCACCACACCACATGTTGCACACCATCGGGTGTTACGGCGTTGATGGGCTGCGTAGCCGCGCCCGACCGCGAGACATTGATCGGAGGAAGCCAGGGTGTCGTGTCGGCCTGAGCCGTGACGCGCATTGTGAGCGCGAGGGCGCCCAGTAGCAGGCCGCAAAAAATCAGGAAAGGTTTTGGACGAATCAAGATTAGTTACTCGGTAAAGTATCGATGGCTTGCTTCAGCAAGTCACCCCGCGTTTGGTCGTGCAAATAATCGGCATACCAATACTGCCGATTGGATAACTGCGCCTGGCCCACATCGAGACTGCTCCACAGCATCACCGCCCGATCGGTTTGCCCGGCTAAGGCGGCACATTCGCCCAGCAACTGGCGCGTGGCGCGTTGTCCGGGGTTCACGGCAAAAGCGGCTGCCAGATGTGTGCAAGCCTGATCGTATTCCTGACGCGCCAGTTCGATTTGCGCCAGACGGCGCAGCGCCGTGACATTATTCGCGTCTAGCGCCAGCGCCGTTTGATACTGCTGCACCGCTCCTGCCAGATCAAGCCCCGTCGTTTGGCGCAGTATATCTTGAATGGGTACTTCCGGCCAGTGATAAACCGCCAGCTCTTGCCGCGTCTGTTGCAATGCGCCCAGATTCGCGGCTAGCAGCGCACGACCCGGCGGGATGATCAGTCCGATGATTAGTCCGATTGCCGCCACACCCCAGCTGACCCTGGCCGGTTGCCAGCGCGCCGGCGCTGGTTCCGTACCCGATCGAGCCAGCAGCCCCAACGGAATGAAAATGATCGGGAGAGCAGCACCGCCATAGCCGAAGATCGAATCATCGACCAGCGTGTGCAGGAGTATGACCCCCAATGTCATCAGCGCCGCCATGCGCCACGGCGAAGGTGATGGCTTGGGCCAAACGGCATTCACCACCAATCCCACCAGCGCCAACAGACCCAACAGCCCCAGGTTCAACCAGACATCCAGCCACAGATTGTGCGCATGCATGGTGTGGCCGACATGGATCAGCAGGACATAGGTCGAATACGTCATTTCAAAGTCGCCCAGCCCGAATCCTGTTACAGGATAGTCGCCGATCAAATCGAGACTGTTGTGCCAGATTTGTGTCCGATCACCGCCCAGGCCCAGCAGCCAGCTGCCTAGTGGTGTGACGATCAGCAACGTCGCGCCCGCTAGGCCAAGCACGACCACGATGATCAACCACTGCCAGCGCGCGCGTCGCTGATTGGTTTGTCGCCGAGCGATCGCGCGCCACAGCAGCCATATGCCCGTGATCAAGATCAGCGCGAGCCACGCGCCGCGTGTTTCGCTGAACACCAGAGCCGCGCTCGACACGCCTATCAACAAGGCGGCAATGCCGCGACGCGCGTGCCGCAAAGCATAGATTTGCAGCGGCAACAGCGCCGCGATGACGCCGCCGATTACATTCGGGTTGACACCCAGCCCGCTCGAGCTCAGTGGCCACGCGGTCAGAACGCGCAACACCGGATCGAAGAAGCTAAGTTTGCCGATCCAGTACGACCAGTCATTGGTTAGAAAAAAATACACGGCGATGATAGCAGGCAGCAGCGCCAGGATGCCAGCTAAAACCGATCGGGATGCGGCCTGACCCCGCTGTAATGGATCGGGGAGATTCGCCATGACCAGATACACGGCCACACCCAACGTGATGAGGCTGAGTTGAAATATCGCCAGCCGGGTGTTGTAAGCTAGCGATCCGCTCAGCAGGGCGGCGATCAGCAACAGCCAGATTTGCCAGTCAAAAACGAAGCGGCGTCGTGTCATCGGTCGCATAACGTGATCCCAGGCCGTTAATCCGGCCGATGCTTCGTCAACGGCCTGGGATGAAGGTCAAGTCGATGTTGCCCGGTGCGGGTCGAGCGATTACTTCACCCAGCCCAACGTCCCCAACGCAATCTCAACGGCCGACTTGAAGACCCGTGGGCCGTTAATCGTCTTGATGAAAAACCACACCGGGCCTGGCCGAAACGCCCATTCGCGAAAGGCTTTCTTTTGCCAGTACTCCAACTGCTCGGCCGTCAAGCCCTGGTAGTCCAATACAGTGGATTTGTCCATATCCACCTGTTCCCACTGCGTGCCCGGCCTGAACCAATTATTCTCCAGAACTTCAAAGAAGAAGGGTGTGCCGGGATAGGGCGCGGCGACGTGGAACAGGGCGATGTCCAGCGGCAGGGCTTTGGAAAACTTGATGGTCTGCTGAATAGTTTCGAGCGTTTCACCGGGCAGGCCGATGATGAAGTAGCCCCAGTTTTTGATGCCGGCCTGGTGCGCCCATTTCAAAGCGCGCGGAGCTTGCTCCAGCCGATAGCCTTTGGCCGCTTTCTTGAGAATTTGTTCGTTGGCGCTTTCGATGCCCCATGAAATGTAGGTGCAGCCCGATCGGCTCATGAGCTTGAGCATTTCTTCGTCCACGTAGTCCACGCGGCTGTTGCACGTCCAGCTGAGGCCCAGGTTTTCTTGAATCATCAACTGGCAGAGCTTGATCACCTGCTCGCGATTGACGGTGAAAAGATCAGCATACATGTGTACGTGCTTGATGCCCAGCTTCTTCAATACGCGCAGCTCTTCCATGATGTTCTCTGGCGAGCGCAGGCGAATGGAAAATTGATAGCTGACGTGTTTGATGCAATACTTGCAGCCGGCCGTGCAGCCGCGACTGGTGACGATGAACGTGTAAGCGCCTTTGATGCCTGGAATGCGGTACTTGTCGAAGGGCAACATGTGATGCGCCGGAATCGGTAGATCGTCGAGGTTACGGATAAACGGGCGATCCCAGTTGACCCTCACTTCACTGTTGAGCCGCCAGGCCAACCCGCGAATCGCGGTCAGGCGGGTGGGCGTTAACCGCATGCGTTCGTCGGGCAGCGGCGCATCGGTGGTCTCAAGCGCCCACGCCGGAGTCCACATCGGATCGGCATCCTTCATCATGTAAGCCAAATGGCCGTTCTCGTCGGCAGGCTTGCCATCGGCGCGCAGCAGTTTGCCGTCGGCCACTTTCCATAGACCGTTGGCGGCCATGATGGTATCCATCAATTCGCGCAGGGTCAATTCGGGTTCACCGCGCAGCACAAAATCGAGCGCGGGAAATTGCTCCAGCGTTTCGCGCGGCATCGGCGTCACGTGCGTGCCGAACGCGATGGTGATGGCGCCCAGGCTGCGCGCCAGGAACGCGCCATACATGTCGTTGGTCAGCGTGGGGGCGGTCACTTGCGTGAGATAAAAGCGCGGGCGCAGCTCTTTGAGTTTTGCCTCGAACTCCGGCCAGCTCATGCGCAAGGCATTCGCATCGATGATCTCTACCGTGTAATCGGGCATGAGCATGGCCGCCATCTGCGCTAGTTCCATCTGCGGCCAGATCATATTCTCGCGGCTGCGGCGGCCCACCCGATGTTGGCTGCGAATCCAGATCGCCTGATCGGGTGTGGGTGGATTCACCAGTAAAATATCGACTTTGTAAGGCGGGCGGCGAATACCTTTGGCGCGCACCGCCAGATCGGCGTCGGGAAATTTGGCCATGGGCAACGCCTTGACCGAGTGCGTTCCCAAATTTAACTTCAATTGTGTTTCTGGATCAAGCAATTCAATTTTGTCGCTCATACTATATCCTCCCTATCTCTCTTTTGTTACACTGGCTAAGCCGGCTTGATAGGATTCCCGCGCATATCCTCGCCTTGTTTGATTTCACGCTGGCTCAAGTCGGCCAGCACATTCATAATCACGCGTGAGACGATCAGCTGCACCCCGATCAGGGCCGCCATCGCGCCAGCGATCATCCACAACCATAACTGCTCTAGCGTCCACCCATTCAGCGTCAAGATAAATAATACCACGGACGCAACAACCCCGAAGCTGACCAATAGGGCGCCCAGCGTGCCGAAATGTGTTTCCAGGGGTGGATCGAATAGGCGCTTGCCAAACAGGCCGCGCTGCACGACGCGTTTCTGGAAGATGGCAACCAGATAGTTGAACATCGCGCCCAGCGTGAACAAGCTGACACCTGCTACGCCCAGTACCAACGCGGTGAAGACTGCGAAGACTCCCCGAGTCTGCAACTGGGTGACGCCGCTTAAGCGCAGCGTTATCAGCACCGCGGCGACCAACGCGGCGAAGCCAACACCGCTCAACCCCAGCAAACCCAGAATGCGGACCGGGTTATAAGACAGTGCCGTCAATACGATGGAGTTCAAAAAGCGCAGACCGTCATTTACGACACTGAGCTTGGATCGTCCTACACGCTCGCTATAAGGAATGGGAACTTCGACCATTTTCACGCCCTCGTGAATAGCGCGGGTACTCATGACGGGAGTGAAGTTCAAGCCATCGGGCAGGGGGTACAAACGTTCCAGCACTTCGCGCTTAAAAACACGTTGGCCGCTGGCGCTGTCGGAGACTTTTTGATTGCCGATGATGCTGACCAATCGGGCAAAGATCAGATTGCCCAGACGGCGGGTCTTGGGCATTTCGCTCTTGGCGCCAGCCATACGCGACCCAACGACCAATTCAGCGCCATTTTGAATGATGGCTTCACAGAGTTGCGGAAAATATTCAGGCGGATAAGTGCCATCGGCGTCTAAAAAGGCGAGCAAGTTGCCCTGGGCATTGGCGAAGCCGGTCTTAAGCGCGCCGCCATACCCGCGATTTTTCTGATGTTTGATCAGCCGCACCTGGGGGTACGTCTGAATGATTTCGGCGGTGCGATCCTTGCTGCCATCGTCGACCACCAACACTTCCGGACCGGCCACGCCGATTCTTTGCAAATCTGCCTGGATGCTCAGCACCCGATCGAGAATCTCGGCAATGCCACCTTCTTCATTATATGCCGGGATCACCACGGATAAAGAGTAGGCGGTTGTGTCTGCCGGCGTGGTCGCCGTCGATGCCTTTGTTCCAATTGAACTCGCTACCATTCCCAACTCCTGCCTTAGCGTAGTTTGTACCGATTGAATTATCGTGCAGGCGGGTTTGTGAGTGGTTGAAGCAATCCCGGTTTCAGCGAGTGTTGTGTATGGCTTTCGTCAAAAAACATGTTAGGATTTTTATCCAGGCGCAGCGAGTGTCGCAGGTTGCGTTAGAGCGGGTTAGATTTCTTTGACGCACTTGCTGGTCTAGCTCCTGGTGAGGAAGTGCGCCGGAATAGTTGCCGTAAATCTGGCTTCTTTGTAAAATGTCAAACGCGTCTTCGATTCGTTCTCGGACGTTATTCAGCAGGTGGTCGAACTTAGAAGGATTCTGGACCAGACTGCTTGAGAGGGATGATGCATGAAAAAATCTAACCTGCTCTAACGCGATTTGCCACAATTGAGTGCCTGATAGGTACTCGTCAAAGGTTTTTGACGAAAAATATACCATGAAACCAAGTGTCGCACTTTTTCTCACACTGCTTGCAAACTACGGGCGCTTACAATCAAGATGTTGTTTATAGGGTTGCCAAGGAGAATATTGATTATGAATCCAGCCATCAACACACGCATCGCTCAAGTGATTTTGATCTTTGTCCTGATATTCACTTTTGCCTCTACCGCGCAGGCTACGGTTGCTCCCGCGCCAGTGCAAGCGCCTATGGCGTGCCCATGCAGCATTTGGGATACACTTCCAGCTCCGCTGGAAACGAATGTAACCCAGGGTTATTCGCAAGAGTTGGGCGTCAGGTTCTCTGCGGATCAAAATGGCTATTTGACCGGACTTCGCTTTTATAAGGCCATTAGCGATACGCAGACAACCCATTGGGGACATTTGTGGACAGTAGGTGGCACGCTGGTAGCGGTTGCCAATTTTCAGGCTGAAACGGCTTCCGGTTGGCAGACAGCTTACTTTCAGACGCCTGTGTCGATTGTGGCGGGGACAGACTACATTGCTTCTTACTACTCAAGTATTGGCTATTTCGCACGCACAGCCTCTCCTGACTCTAATGACCTGAACTCCCCTATAAACAATTCTCCACTTCATACGCAATCCCAGGCTGGTTATTTCCAGGCAGGACCACCCGATAGATATCCTGGCACCTCTGGCAATGATAATTTTTGGGTGGATGTCATTTTCAATCCCACTTATCCTACAGATGTCGTTCCGCCTACCGTTCTGAGTGTTACGCCGGCGGCGGGCGCTACTAACGTTGACATTGGTTCAGTAATTGAGGCGCGGTTTAGCGAGGCATTGTCTACCACGACGGTTACCTCTACTACGGTCGAATTGCGTGATCCGTCAAACAACCTGGTTACGGCCACGATTTCTGCCGATAATTTTTCGCACGCCGTTAATCTGGTGCCAATTTCTGCGCTTAAATTTTCAACCTCTTATACGGCGCGGGTTAAGGGCGGCGCCAGCGGGGTGAAAGACCTGTCTGGTAACGCGCTGGCCAGCGATGACAGTTGGTCGTTTACGACCGGTGCACCCCCAGCGGCGCTTTCTAATGAAGGACCGGGCGGACCGATCTTGATCGTGGCGAATGCGGGCTATCCTTTTAGTCGCTACTATACGGAAATTCTCCGCACAGAAGGGTTTAATGCGTATACCTTAACGGACATTTCCCAAGTCAATGCGGCGCTGTTAGCGAATTACGATGTGGTGATTCTGGGTGAAATGCCGCTCTCGGCGGCGCAAGTGACGACGTTTACCGATTGGGTTACGGCCGGCGGCAACCTCATCGCCATGCGGCCCGACAAGCAGTTGGCTAGCCTGCTGGGGTTGACTGACGCGAACGATTTCCTGTCAGATGCCTATTTGCTTGTCGATACGGCGGTTGCGCCCGGCGCCGGAATTGTAACGCCCACTATTCAATATCATGGTGTGGCGGATCGTTATGCTCTGAACGGGGCTACCGCGGTGGCGACGCTCTACTCTACCGCAGCTCTAGCGACTTCGAACCCTGCTGTAACGCTGCGAAGTGTAGGGTCCAATGGCGGACAGGCGGCGGCTTTCACGTATGATCTGGCGCGCTCGATTGTTTACACCCGCCAGGGCAATCCGCTGTGGGCGGGTGAGGATCGTGATGGGGATGGCATCGTCCGTTCCAACGATCTGTTCTTCGGAAACGCCTGGATTGATCCACAGCCCGATTGGCTGGATACCAGCAAGATCGCCATCCCACAGGCCGACGAGCAGCAGCGTTTGCTGGCGAATATGATTTTGTCCATGAATTCTGACAAGAAGCCGCTGCCGCGTTTCTGGTACTTGCCGCGTGGCGAGAAGGCCGCGGTGGTCATGACGGGGGATGATCACGGCTTAGGGGGAACCAAGGTCCGCTTTGATGATTTCATTGCCAGCAGCCCGGTTGGATGCTCGGTAGATGATTGGCAGTGTATTCGCAGCACTTCTTACATCTACGTGAGTAGTAATTTTTCCGACACGGAATTAGCGGCCTACAATGCTCAGGGGTTTGAGGTCGCCGCTCACATTTTAACTGACTGCGGCAGCTATACGCCTGCCAGCCTGGCAACGGCGTTTACCACGCAGCTGAGTGCCTTTGCTGCGGCCTATCCCAACTTGCCCGCGCCCCAGACCAATCGTACCCATTGCGTTGTGTGGAACGATTGGGCCACTCAGGTCAATGTTTCCGCAAACAATGGCGTCCGTCTGGATACCAACTATTACTCCTTGTATGCGGCTTTGTTTACGCCCAATGCATGGGATATCACCCAGCCTGGTCTCTTGACAGGCTCGGCCATGCCCATGCGCTTTGCCGACACGAACGGCTCTCTATTCGACGTCTATCAGGCAACAACCCAATTGCCTGATGATGCCGGCGACCCGCGTAGCTCGTTTAGTATGATTACCTGGTTGACCACTTTTCTCGATCGGGCGGTGCAAGCCGAAGGTTATTACGGGGTCTTCACTCTGAATATTCACACCGATACGGCTACGCCGGGCGATGTGGGTTCCCAAGTGATCACCTTGACCAAGAGCTACGGCGTACCAGTTGTGTCATCGCTCCAAATGTTGCGGTGGTTGGATGGGCGCAATGCCTCGTCGTTTCAGAATATGACGTGGACTACCTCCACTTTCACGTCCACGCTGACCTTCAATGTCATCACCGGCACTTATGCGAATGGAATTCAGGCCTTACTGCCCAATAGCTACGTTGATGGAACACTGGTTGCGCTAACGCGGGATGGCAGTCCTCTGCCGTATACCATACAAACCATCAAAGGTATCAACTATGCAGTCTTTGACAGCCGCGCCGGGTCGTATGTCGCGCAGTATCAGAAATTGCAGCCGATTACATATCTTTCTCCCACGGGAGTATGTGGCGGTCTACTGCCCTGTTTCAATGCCCTGCAAAGCGCCCTGACCGCCACCGATTTTAATGGCACCATCGTCATCTCAGGTGTCAATACCGTTTCTTCGACGGTGAGCACAGGGAATGGGGGAGTACGTAACGTGACGCTGCGCAGCATGCCCGGACAGTTGAATACGATCCGCTGGACCGGGACGAATAAGATCCTATTCAATGTTGGGGCAGGGAATGTCACCCTGTACGGTGTCAACCTGACAACTACCATTAGCGGGAGCACGGTCTTTACGCTGACGGGGACCGGTCTTCCGCAAGGGTATGCCAATAATATTACTGGGTTCTCGCGAGCCTGTAGCGATACGCCGGGTGGATGTGCAGGATTAGTCCATAACTGGTGGGGGATATCGACTTATTCCTCTCCTCCCCAGGGTCTGGCTGATGCCAGTTGGAATACGCGCCTGGGCGCGCCGGTAATCACCTGGACGGTTGGCAGTAACGGCGCCGCGTTGGCCGATGGATTGTATGGCACAGCGCGGATCACGGCCACCACCGGCAGCGGGCAAGTGGTCATGATCAGTCATGGCAACGTCCAGCCCTATTTTGATTCGGCGCGCACCCAAATTTGCTCTAGCTACTTTGACATCTTTCTTGAATCTGGCGCCACTGGTACCTGGGATTTGTCAGTGCCCATTAACATGGCGAAATGCGCGGATGTAGTCGCATACCCCCCGCAGATGAGCTATGTTAGCCCAAACAATTTAGTCGGTACAGCTTGCGACACACGCAATTCTCCCTTGACATGTTGGCCTATCTGGAGCTGGACCGGACCTGTTTCGAAGATAGGGAGTAGCTATGTTATTACCAATATACCGGCTTCAACTCTCGGAGGGACGGCCTTTGTCGCCGGGTGGGTTAGCGGAAACGAGCCTACCGCCATCCGTCTGATGTCACTCTCGGCCCATGTGGTTGATCAGGATCTGCTGCTTGCCATGGGAGGCTTGCTAGCGTTGTGTATCGGGGGAATCGTAGTGGTGAGCGTGATAAAGCGGCGCGCGTTGAGACGTTAAGCCTCAGCGTTGCGCCCGTTCCATTCTTAAGGAGGCGTGTCATGTCGATCATTCGTAAATCTCTATTAGTTGTTAGTGTGGCGGCTCTGTGCCTGCTGCTGGTGAGCGTGGCCTTGGCCGATGTGGGACATGTTGATACCACTGTGTCCAATTTTTCGGCAGGCACAGTCGGCTCGTGCTTCGTCGGGCCGTCGACCTCGGACGGCATTAACGGTGAGGTAACCCTGTTACCGACCATGGCTTCGGATTTTTCAGGTGGCAGCTTGCCTTCTGGATGGATTACCCAGACATGGCAGTCGGGTGGATCTGTCACTGTGAACGGTGGACAGCTGACGGTTGACAACGCGGCGGTCTATGGGCCCGCTGTCACTAGCGCTTCCTCCATAGAGTATATGGGGCTGTTTACAAACACGCTCTATCAGTTTGGGGGCTTTTCTTCTATTGACCCCGTCGGGCTGTATTCGCCCTGGGCTTACTTTACAACCGACGGCACAGGTACGGATTTATACGCACGAACTACTACAGATGTGGCACTCGGCGCAGGGTATCTAGGGGGAATGCACCGCTTTCGGATCGATTGGAATGGTACAAACGTCACCTACTATATTGACGATGCTTCGGTTGACACACAAGCCGTGGATCTCACAAATCGCTCCCCGTTGTTTAGCGATAACGGAGTAGGTACGTATATCATTGATTGGGTCCGCATGGCTCCTTACTCGCCAACATCATGCACGTTTGAATCGCGCGCATTTGACTCAGTTGTCACTTCAACTACCTGGGTCACGCTGACGACTGACACTTATCTGCCAACGGGCACGTCGCTTGCGTTCGAGACACGCTCGGGTAATCTCAACCCGCCGACCGATGGTACTTGGACGGCGGTAGCAGGGGACATCAACACGACAGGTCAATACCTCCAGTATCGCGTGACGTTGAATGGCACGGCCCTGGCGACGCCCCGGGTGAACAGTGTGATCGTTCAAACCACGCCGCCGACGGCGGTGACGCTGTTGGACCTGACGGCTGTCAATCAAGCGGGTGGCAGCGTTGTATGGCTTCTGTTGGGCAGCGCGGCCGCTGCTCTCGGGCTGATCGCTGTAGCGCGCCGCGTGGCGAAACGGCCTTCTCGTTTGGATTAGCTCAACCACTCACTTCCGACGTTTCCGAAAACTTCGGGAGTCTATTCTAAACATCCAGTACAGGTATTTTTTTAGGAGCTTAGCATGACCATGAAATTGATTCGGGCGGGCGTGATTGGCGCAGGCGTGATGGGCGAGCGGCACTGCCGCGTGTATGCCAACATGCGCGGGGTGGAGTTCGTCGGCGTGTTTGATGTGAACCATGTGCGCGGGCACGAGATTGCCGAGCGGTACGAGGCGCGCTATTTCGATTCTCCGATCGATCTGTTGCGCGAAGTCGACGTCGTGACCATTGCGACGCCGACGCCCTATCACTTCGATTTGGCTATGGAAGCGTTTATCGCCGGCGTGCATACTTTGATCGAGAAGCCGTTGGCTTATACGTTGGAGCAAAGCCACACGCTGGTGCAAGAGGCGCGCAAGAGCGGCCTGGTGGTGCAGGTGGGCCATATCGAGCGTTTCAACCCGACGTTTATCGAACTCAAAAACGTAGCGGATGATTTATCGGTTGTGGCGATCTTAATTCGCCGGCAAAATCCGTTCGATACGAGCAATAAGGATGTCAACGTCATCAACGATTTGATGATCCACGACATCGACATTTTGCTCAACCTGGTGGGCCTGCCGGTGGAAAGTGTCACGGCTTCGGGCCGGGCCGTCATGAACGGCGCGATTGATCACGCTGTAGCCAATTTTGTTTTTCGCGATGGTCCGATTGCGACGCTGATCGCTTCGCGCGTCACGCAATCGAAGGTGCGGCGCGTGGATATCACCGCCCAAAGCGCTTATGTGGAAGGCGATCTGCTCAGCAAAAGCGTCTCGATTCACCGGCGGTTGATGCACGAATACAAGGGCACCAAGTATCGGCAGGAAAGCATCGTTGAAAACATCCACATTCCGGCGGCGGAACCGCTGCTGCTGGAGCTGCAGCATTTTGTCGGGTGTGTGCGCGAGAATCGGCCGCCGCTGGTGAGTGTGGAGGACGGCTTGAAGGCGATGGAATACGCTGCGCAAATTTCAGACATGGCGCGTCAGAGTTCGCGCGTCGACCCCGTGTCTGCGCCGGTAAATTCTGCACGCGAAGAAAGTAAGGAATAGTGGAATGGATGTCTCAATTGTTATTCCATGCTGTAATGAGGAAGACAGTGTGCCCGATCTGGTAACCAAGTTGTTCCCGGTGGTGGAACAACTCCGGCGCGATCGCACCGTGGAAGTGGTGTATGTCGATGATGGCAGCACTGACGCCACGTATGCGCGGTTGCAAGAGATCACGGCCAGGCAGACCGACATGCGCATCGTGCAGCATCCCCGGAATCTGGGTCTGGGTGCGGCGATTCGCACGGGCTTCAGCAAGGCTGAAGGAGAAGTGGTTGTCACAGCGGATAGCGATGGAACCTATCGGTTTGACGAGATTCCATTGCTGTTGGCCTACCTCAAGTCTGACATCGACATTGTGACCGCTTCGCCGTATCACCGCGCGGGCGGCATCGAAAACGTGCCGCACTATCGCATTATTCTCAGTCGGGGTTCATCCTTCATCTATCAGATCATTGTCGATCGACACATTTCCACCTACACGGCGCTCTTCCGCGCTTATCGGCGTGAAGTAACGCGCCGGGTTCCTTTCTATTCGAACGGCTTCCTCGCGGGGACCGAATTGATGGTCAATGCCATGTTGATGGGCTACCGGGTTGCCGAGTATCCCACGGTTCTGCACTCGCGCGCCGCCGGCGCCTCCAAAGCCAAGATTTTCCGTATCATCCGGGCGCATCTGCGCTTTCAGTGGAGTGTGGTGTTGCGGCGTTTGAAGCTGGCACCGCTGCCAGAGCCGCTGGAGCCGGAGAGCGCCGCATGAAGATTGTGTCGATCGTGGGTGCCCGTCCGGAATTTATCCAGGCCGCGCCGGTCAGCCGGGCGTTGCGCCGGAAGCATCGCGAAATCCTCATTCATACGGGTCAGCATTACGACTATCGCATGTCGCGGGTCTTCTTTGAGCATTTGCAGCTGCCGGAGCCGGATATCGACCTGGAAGTAGGCTCGGGCAGCCATGGCGAACAGACCGGCGAGATGCTGATGAGCCTGGAACGCGCGCTGCTCGACATGAAGCCGGACTGTGTGGTTATCCGCGGCGACACCAATTCGACCCTGGTCGGCGCCCTGGCGGCGGCGAAAATGCACATTCCGCTCGTCCACATCGAGGCTGGCGAGCGCTCCTATAACAAACGCATGCCGGAAGAGATTAATCGGCTGGTCGCCGATCGCCTCGCGGATCTGCTGTTCTGTGTTACCCAGACCGCGGTGCGGCATCTGGCCGAAGAGGGAATTGTCAAGGGTGTGCACTACAGCGGCGATGTCATGCTGGATGCTTTGCAGCAGAACCTCCCCGTGGCGCGTGCGACGTCTACCATTCTCTCGCGCACCGGGCTGCTCGCCGGCTATTACTTGCTGGCGACGGTGCATCGTGCCGTCAACACGGACAGCCCTGAGAACTTGCGCCGGATCGTCGGCGCGTTCAATGCGATTCGTGAGCCGATCGTGTTTCCCGTTCATCCGCGCACGCAGGCCGTAATCGATCGCTTGGGATTATCTTTCGCGCCGCATGTCCTGGCGATCGAACCGGTTGGCTATCTGGATATGTTGATGTTGGAGAGCAACGCGCGGGCCATCCTGACTGACTCGGGCGGCGTGCAGCGCGAAGCCTACTTCCTGTCCATACCCTGCATCACCTTGCGTGATGAAACAGAGTTGCATGAAACGGTTGAAGTGGGCTGGAATCAGCTGGTTGGCGCCAATCCCGAACTGATTATCACTACGGTACGTGACTTTATGCCGCCCGTTGAGCATCCGCCGTTATTTGGTGATGGGCACGCGGCTGAGCGTATCACCGACATCATCAGCAACGGCGCGTTGGAATTCGGGCAGAATTACGATCGTGTGGCCGTGCCGGCGCCCGCTCAAATGGTGACGATCTAAGTAGCGCGCGGGTGTAGAATGATGATAGACTTGCCGCTTAGCCGAGGTGGCCGAGCGGCATTTTAGATGAGTGTGCGCTCGCAGCTGCGGTTCAGCAGCTGCGAGCGTTTGCGGAGAGTTCAAGCATGCGAATCGGAATTATTGGCGGGGGCATTCTGGGTATTACGTTGGGCTACTTCCTGACGAAGCAGGGCGTCAAGGTGACGATCTACGAAGCGAGTGATACGCTTGGCGGCCTGGCCGGGCCTATCAAGATGGACGGCTACAACATCGATCGGTTTTATCACGCGATCCTGACCAGCGATTCGCACCTGCAAGCACTGTTTGCGGACCTGGGTATCGCCGATCGGTATCGTGCGCGTGAGACTAAGACGGCGTTTTATCAGCAGGGTCAATTCTTCGAGATGAATGACATGAAGGACTTTATGACCTTTCCACCGCTCAGTCTCATCGATCGTTTTCGCCTGGGTTTGACGATCGTATATGCGCGGTTAGAGCGCAATCTCAACCGGGTCGAGGCCATTAACGTCGAGAAGTGGTTGACACAGGTCAGTGGCCGGCGCACATTTGAAAGATTCTGGCGGCCTATGCTGCGCGCCAAATTCGACGGGAGTTTTGAGAATACTCCGGCCACGTATATCTGGTCGCGCCTCAATCGCATGTCGTCCACGCGCTCGGGCGCGAATCAAAAAGAAATGGCCGGTTACTTGATCGGCGGCTACATTACTTTGATTGAAGCGATGGCGAACCAGATCCGCCAGGCCGGCGGCGAGATTTTGCTGAAGACGCCAGTGCAGGAAGTTGTCGCGCGCGCTGGACAACTCAAAGGCGTCCAGACGGCCGCCGGGCTGCAGGAGTTCGATCGGGTGGTGGTAACGATGCAGACGCCGCTGTTCACGCGGCTGACGCCGGGGCTGCCGCAGGACTATCGGGATTTTCTGGGTAAGACCGATTATCTCGGCATCGTGTGCCCGCTGCTGGTGCTCGATCGGCCTTTAACCAACTATTGGACGCTCTACATCACGGATGACAGCATCCCCTTTACGGGCATCATTGAGACAACGGCTTACATCGATCCCAAAGATGTGGGCGGCAATCATCTGGTCTATTTGCCCAAATACACCGTGCCGGGCAGTGAATGGTTCAAACTGAGTGATGCTGAAGTGCGTGAGACGTGGTTGAAAACTCTGGAGCAAATGTTCCCGGACTTCCGCCGTGATTCGGTCAAGCACATGTTCGTGCACCGCGAGCGGCTGGTGGAGCCGATTCATCCGTTGAATGGGATGAATCTGATTCCGAGCATGGAAACACCGATCAAAGATTTGTACCTCGTGAATGCGGCGCAGATTTATCCGGCGCTGACCAATGGTGAATCGGTGACGCGGCATGCGCGTGAAGCCACAGAAAAACTCTTGAAGACTTCACTGCCAGGCGCGTAAGCGACTGATTCCTGCCGATCAAAAACGCCCCTCAATCTGCGAGGGGCGTTTTGCTTCGGGTGCTGCCGGATTCGATCAGGGCACACTGCGCAGCGTAAAGTCGTCCGCGTAAATCGTCGCGTTGAGACTCGTCACTTCCATGTTCACGAGGGCCGAGGCCGTGCCCGTTGGCGCAACCAGACTGGCGGTGGCTTGATCCCAACTGCCGCCTGTCGTTGCCGTGTAGGCCTTGACAACATCCGTGCGCAAGGTGTTGCCCCCAGTATTGCGCCAGATGATCGTTAGGCGGTACGTGAACGTGTCGCTGGTCGGCGGGATGTTAGTCCAGCCAGTGAACTGATAGGTGGTGCCGGCACTGAGGCCGCTCACGAGCTGTTGAATGGTGTAAGTCGCGTTGTTGGCGGCAAAGTGGCGACCGGCAAAGCTGCCGCCATGCACCGCCGTGCTACTGCGCGTGAAGCGGCTGTCGCTGGTCCAGCTGTCCGGTAGGCCATCGGCGTTGGCATCGAGTTCAAAGCGTGGATTAGCGAGTCGGTTGGTCGCGACATTGAAGGCCAGTGAGCTCGACGTGCCACCACCAGGGGTGGGATTAAACACCGTCACATTAAAGTTCCCCGCCGTGGCGAGATCAATGGCCGGGATGCTCGCTGTCAAGCGAGTGCCGTTGACGAAGGTGGTCGTGCGATTCGCGCCGTTCCAGCGCACGATGGAACCACTTACAAAGTTAGTCCCGGTGACAATCAAGGTCAGAGCCGGATCACCTGCGACGGCTGTACTCGGCCCTAGGGCGCTGATCGTTGGAACAGGGTTATTGATCGTGAAGGTCAACGTGCCCGACGTGCCGCCGCCAGGTGTTGGATTGAACACGGTCACACTGGCCGTGCCGGCGGTTGCTAGATCGGTGGCCGGGACGCTGGCTGTCAGACGTATGCTGCTCACGAAGGTGGTGGTGCGATTCGCGCCATTCCAGCGGACAATTGATCCGCTCACGAAGTTGGTGCCGGTGACGATCAAGGTGATGGCAGCGCTGCCAGCGATACTGGTGCTGGGCCCGATAGCGCTGATCGTCGGCGCGGGATTATTGATCGTGAACGTTAAGGCGCTTGACGTGCCGCCGCCTGGCGCGGGACTGAATACCGTCACACTGTAAGTTCCTGCCGTCAACACATCTGTCGCCAGAATGCTGGCCGTTAAGCGTGTACTGCTCACGAAGGTGGTGGTGCGATTCGCGCCGTTCCAGCGCACGATGGAACCACTTACAAAGCTAGTCCCGGTGACAATCAAGGTCAGAGCCGGATCACCTGCGACGGCTGTACTCGGTCCCAGTGCGCTGATCGTCGGCGCGGGATTATTGATCGTGAACGTTAAGGCGCTTGACGTGCCGCCACCCGGCGTGGAGTTGAACACCGTCACACTAGCCGTGCCGGCCGCGGCGAGATCAGTGGCGGGAATGCTGGCCTGCAGGCGCGTGCTGCTGACGAAAGTCGTGGTGCGATTCGCGCCATTCCAGCGGACAATTGATCCGCTCACGAAGTTCGTGCCGGTGACGACAAGCGTGAAGGTTACGCCACCCGCAGTACCAACCGATGGGCTTATGCTCGTCAAAGTGGGCACAGGGGCGTTCACGTTGATGGATACCGTGGCGACATTAGAATCGACCTGTCCGTCATTGGCCTTGAACGTGAAACTATCGGCTCCGCTGTAGTTGGCGCTGGGAGTGTAGGTCACATTGGGCGCGGCGCCAGACAGGGAACCATGGGCCGGTGACGCGACGATGCTATACGTCAGCGGATCGAGATCGACATCGCTGGCCGAGAGCGTGATCGCTACCGGCGAATTCGCATTGGTGGTTACCGATTGGCTATTTGCCACTGGCGGATCGTTCACGGGATTAACCGTAATCGTTACGCTGGCCGTGTTAGACGTCAACGCCCCATCGCTGGCTTGATAGGCAAAAGAATCTACACCATTGAAGTTGAGTGTCGGCGTGTAGACGAACGAGCCATCGCTGTTTAAGGTTAGCTGACCGTGTGCCGGGGATCCGATCAGTAGCGCTGTAAGTTGATCCAGATCGGGATCGCTGTCATTCGCCAGCACACCTGGCGCGGTGATATTCAACGCGGTGTCTTCGTCGGTGGTGACACTATCACCGGCGGCGACGGGCGGCTGGTTGGGACGGAATACAACATCAACCCAGTAATTGCCTGCGTTGTAAGTTTGATTGGGGAAACCGCCTGTCGGCGTATAGAGATAAACTCCATTTCCGCCAACAACGTTGCTGGCTGGCGCGTGCAACGGAGGATTGTCGACGCCTGTCGTGAAGTAGCCGCCGTCCAGCGCAAAGTAGCCAGCCGATGAAAGATACGACACGACATAGGTCGTATTCGCGTTGATGCGCACAGGCGCGGCGAGCAGCGCCTCTTGCCAGCCCGACGTGGTCTCGTTCACAAAATTCACAGTCGCTAATAATGTGCCATCACTGGCCCACAAGTGACCGATGTGTGTGCCCGTGTCAGCCGCACCCTTATAGATGCGGAGGCCGGTGACGAAGCCACTCACGTCCGCACGGAATTTCACGCCTATCTCGATCGGCTGGTTATCGGTTACGGCATCATACGCAGGAGTGGACGGTAACCCGTTCCAGATACTGCACGGGCAGGTCTGCCCGGCCACCGTGGTGAATGTCCAGACATAGTCGGCCGCCACTGGCACACCGGTGGCAGCGCGCACTCCACCACTGCCGCCTTTGATCCGCCCGGTGTAAATGGTATTGGCCTGTAAGGCTGTATTCGGCTGCAAGGTGGCGACGTGTGACGCAAGATCATACGCGACAGTTGCCGGGACAACCGCATTTGTGGGATCACTTAACTGGATGGTCGTTGTATTCACGGATGCCGCATCCAGCGCTGTGCTGAAAGCCGCAGTGATGGTGGTAGTGACAGTGACATTTGTCGCCGCATTGATCGGGGACACACCAGTCACCGTGGGTGGAACAAGACTGGTCTGGAAAATGACATCTACCCAGTAATTGTTGTTACCACCACCGGTCGGGAATCCGCTGCCATTGTAGAAGTACACCCCGTTGGGTCCATCGATGCCGCTCGCTAGGGCGTGCAGCGGCGCATTGTCAGCGCCTGCGGCAAAGTAGCTGCTGTTCAGCGCAAAAAATCCAAGCGGAGAATAGTAGGAAGCGACATAGGTGGTGTTGGCATTGATAGCCACCGGAGCATCAAAGGTTACTGTTTGCCAGCCCGACGCCGTTTCATTCGCAAAAGTAGCGGTCGCCAGCAGAGTCCCGGTGCTGCTCCACAGATGGCCGAGGTGAGTGCCGGTATTCGCGATCCCCTTGTAGAAGCGCAGACCGGTAATGTAACCGCCAATATCCGATCGGAATTTCACGCCTACTTCGATCGGGCTGCCATCGGAAATCGCATCAACGCCGGGCACAGGATTGCTGGGCCAGATATTGCAAGGGCAGTTCTGTGGCACGGCCGTCAAGAACGAAAAAAGGTAATTGCTCGCGAGCGCGTTGCCCGCGAGGTCTTTCACGCCAACGCTGCCACCTTTCACTGTCGCTGTATAAATGACACCGGGCGAGAGCGGACCGCTCGGCGTAAGCGTGGCAGTGTTTGTGCCGCCGTTATAACTCACCACAGCGGCGACCAAAGCATTGGCCGGATCGCGTAATTCGAAGGTGCCTGTGTTTACCGTCGTAGCATTCAGTGCTTCGCTGAACGTGGCATTGACATTCGTTCCTGCGGCAACACCGGTTGCGCCATTGATGGGCGAAGTGTTCGTGACGGTGGGCGGCGTGGTGTCGGTCGCCACGCTGGCAGAATAGACTACATCGACCCAGTAGTTGCTGTTGCTGCCATTGGTCGGGAAGGCGGCTGATCCGTAAAGGTACACGCCGTTGGGACCATCGACACCAGCGGCCAGGGCGCGCAATGGCGCATTATCCACGCCGGTGGTGAAATAGGCCGGATCGTATGCAAAGTAACCCGCCGGTGAGTAGTACGAACCTACGTAGGTGGTATTAGCGCTAATGGCGACCGGGGTAGCGAAGACGACAGTTTGCCAGCCCGAAGCCGTTTCGTTGGCATAGGTGGCGGTGGCCAGCAGGGTACCCGTGCTGGACCACAAGTGCCCGACATGGGTGCCGGTGTTGGCCGAGCCTTTGTAGAAGCGCAAGCCGGTGATGTAGCCATCGCTATCAGCGCGGAACTTGACTCCAACCTCGATGGCGGTACCATCTGACACGGCGGGTTGTGCCGGGGTGACGCTGCTGCTCCAGATGTTGCACGGACAGGCCTGCGGTGTGGCGATGGTGAACGACCAGGTGTAGTTGTTGACCAGCGCGTTACCGGCTTGATCTTTCACGCCGTTCGATCCGCCCAGAACAGTAGCGGTGTATGTTGCCCCAGCGACCAGGGGAGATGATGGAGCGAGCACGATGGTGCTGCTGCCGATGCTGTACGTGACGGTGGCTGGCACGATGGCGTTGGCGGCGTCACGCAGAACAAAGGTAGCCGTGGTGACTGATGTGGCGCTCAACACTTCGTTAAACGTGACGCCAATGTTCCCTGCCGGGCTGGCATCGGTGACACCACTCGCCGGACTGACCGACTGCACCACAGGTGGCGTGGTGTCATTGGCCGCGGTGGTTTCGAACACCACATCCACCCAGTAGTTGGCATTGGAACCGGCGCTCGGGAAAGCGCTCGCGCCGTAAACGTAGACGCCATTCGGGCCGTCAACACCGGAGGCTAGCGCGTGCAGCGGTGCGTTGTTGATATTGCCTGTGAAGTAATTGGCGTTATAGGCGAAGTAGCCTCCCGACGAATAGTACGAAGCGACATAGGTGGTATTGGCATTGATCGGGACGGGCGACGCGAAGATAACGGTCTGCCAGTCAGAGGCGGTTTCATTGACGAAAGTAGCCGTTGCCAGCAAGGCACCCGCGCTCGTCCATAGATGACCGGTGTGTGTCCCCGTGTTCCCGCTTCCCTTGTAGAAGCGCAAGCCGGTGATATAGCCGTTCACGTCAGAGCGGAATTTCACGCCGACCTCGATCGGTTGTCCGTCCGAGATGGCAGGCTGTGCAGGTGTAACCGGACTTGTCCAGATGTGGCAGGGGCAGGTTTGAGGCACGGGCGCGGCTTCGGTGGTGAACGACCACACCACATCGGAAACTAGCGGATTCCCGGCAATATCTTTGATACCTGTACTGCCACCTTTGAGCGTGGCAGTGTACCGCGCCGAGTAGCCCAACGGCACGACAGGCGCTAATGCGGCCTGGCGAGCCAGGGCATCATAAGACAGGGCGCCCTGGACGGGATTGCTGGACGCGTCGCGCACGATGAAGGTGCTGGACGTTAAGGTCGCCGGGTCGATCGATTCGCTGAACTGTGCGGTGACCGTGCTGGTGATCGGAACGCTGATCGCATTCGAGGCAGGCGAAACGCTGGACACGGTGGGCGGTGTCGTATCGATGGCGTAGGTGGCGCTGTATGATCCACTTGTGCCGGTGAAGAAAGCGTAGGCCACGCCTTTGATAGTCAGCACCGAGTAGGGGACGGCCGTTCCGTTGCGTGTGACGCTGACCAGCGATCCATTGGCTGAGTTGAATGGCAGCATGGCCTGCAAGCCGTTTGCGTTGGCGTTCTGGGTGAGGCTGAACGTCAATACGCTGCCGTTCCAGGCGAAGTTGCTAAAGGAAGAGGCCTGACGCGCGTCAAGCCATTGCAGCATTTGCCGCGCGGAGATGACGGGGACGTTGCGCGCCTTGGCCGCGGCCAGAATGAAGTCAGAGCCGCCGCTAGGTGGCACATCGGTGTGCATGTTCGCGGTGAACACCCCATAATATCCTTCAGGACCCAAGGCGCGATCAAGCAAGGCGTTGATCCATGTCATCGGATCCTGCCCGGAATCATCATTGATTTGGGTTGTGGCTTGATAATCATCAAACAACGTACCGTCAACATCGGCGAAACGCATTGGGAAACCAGAACCTGTGAAGAAGCCAGGCACTGCGGCCATCAGGTTCGCTGGATTGGAAAAAGAATAATAGTCGGCATTGAGGCGGATCCCATGATTGAGTTCGACTTTGAACTTGGTGCCCCAATCGCTCCACACAACGCAGTGGGTGCGATTCGTTGTAGGTGCTGGTAAGCTGGGATAAGCCTCAGAAAAGATATTGAGGTGTTCCACGAAATAGGCTTCTGCTGAAGCGGGTGTATAGGACGAGCAATCTGTATCGATATGCGCGGCGATTTCAAAACCTTGAGAATTGTAGGCCGCTAGTTGCGTCGCGGATAGGTTGGGACTCACGTAGATGTAAGAAGTGCTGCGAATGCATTCCCAGTTTGCGACAGAACATCCTACTGGGCTATTGGCAATATAAGTATCAAACCGACCGGAGGTGCCGCCGCCACCGTGATCATCACCGGTCATGACGACGACCGCTTTCAGCCCTCGTGGGTAATACCAGAAGCGTGGCAGCGGCTTCTTGTTGAGATTCATATTGAGAATCATGTTCGCCAATAGGCGTTGTTGCTCGTCGGCTTGCGGAACGGCGACTTTGCTGAGGTCAAGCCAGTCGGATTGAGGATCATTCATTGAATTGCCATAGAACATGTCGTTGGCGCGGACGACGCCTTCGCCATCACGATCTTGTCCGGCCCAAATGGGATTGCCTTGCCGCGTATAAACGATCGAGCGGGCCAGATCATACGTGAAGGCCGCCGCCTTTCCGCCGCTGGTTCCCACACTCTGCATGGTAATCGCTGGATTCAAGGTAGGGGTTACGGCACTGGTATACAGTGTCGCTACAGACGTCGCCCCGTTCAGGGTATAAAGATCGGCGACGCCATGATATTGCATGGTCTGGGAATAAATCCCCGTGCCGGGCGCAACGGAGGTATTGACCTGGAGATAGGCATTCGGAAGGACGGATGAAGCGTCGCTAAGTCCCAAGAGGCTGGCGAGCTGCTTATCAGGCCGCATGGCGATGAGGTTGCCGCCGTTGTTGACCCAGTTATTGAACAGGGTGACCTGGGCCGAGGTAAGCGGCATTTCACCTAGAATGACAGCATCGTAATTTGCCAGCAAGGCCGAGGTGACGTTTGAGATGTCGGTGAGGGTGTAAGCGTTGAAGCCCTCGGCGCGCAAGATTTCGGTATAGTAACGGCTGAAGGGATAGCCGGAATTGGCGACGATCAAAATCGGCCCACCGTAACCTTCGCCGGGCAAGGGAGCGGGAAACGCGCCGGTCGTGAAGGCGGCGTTGTAATTGTTCACCAGTGCGTTACCGGCTTGATCCTTGACGCCATTCGCGCCGCCTTTGATGACGAACGTATAAGAGGCGGAGTACTTGAGCGTGGAATATGGAACCAGCACGGCTTGATGAATCAGGCCGTTGTAAGATACCTGCCCCGGAACCTGAGCATTAGTCGCATCTAATAATTGAACGCTGGTGCTGGTGACGCTGGCTGCGCTCAATGGCTCACTAAATTGCGCGGTGAGGCTTGTCCCCGGCGCGACGTTGGCTGCGCCGCTGGCCGGTGAAGTGGACGAAACAGTAGGAGGAGTAGTGTCCGGCGGCACGGTCGAGTTGAAGACTACGTCCACCCAGTAGTTGTCACTCCCGCTGATGGTGGGGAAGCTGCTGGGAGGGCCATAGCTCATGATGCCAGCATTAGCCAGCGTGTGCAGTGGCGAGTTGTTGATAGCCGAAGCCAGTCCATTGGTTGTGCGCGCGAAATAGCCGGGCGTGTCATAGTACGCAGCAATGTAGGTGGTATTGGCGGTGATAGGCACCGGCACATCAAAATAGGCCGTCTGCCAGCCTGTGGCGCTTCCGGTATGAAAGAATACTTCGGCCAGCAGAGTACCCGTGCTTGACCACAAGTGCCCCAATTCAGTAGTGGAGGTGTCCTCGGTTGCTTTATAGAAGCGCAAGCCCAACAAATAGCCGTTGGTGTCGCTTTGGAACTTGACACCCACTTCCTGCTGATAGCCGATAAAGATGCTGGTTTCGGCAGGCGTGGGTGGAGTTGTCCAAATGCTGCACGGGCAGTTGCCCGCCGCCTGCGCCACGGGAATGGGTTGCGCCACAGGCGTCAATGTCAACGCTGAGACGGTGCTTAAGACTAAGCCAAACACACACAATACTCGAACAAATACTTCTAGCGGTGATTGAGTTCCAGTTTTCATAGCAATTCTCCTCTTCGTTTTGGACAAACCATTAAGTTCCCAACGCGTGAAGTCCGCCGGGTGAGTTGGGCGGGTTTGTAGTATTCTGTGACTTCAAGGTTTGCGACGAGTTGGAATGCGCGAGGAGTTCTCCGGCAGGGCGTATATCTTTCGTCAAAAATAGCGGTAAAAAACGGGATATGTCGAGAGGCGGTAAGAGACGGTTAGAGACTATGAATACCTTGTTTATTTTTCTGGTGCGCCCCACTTGATCCATTCTTTCACGTGCGCTCTTTCGCTTGAAATCAAGTTTGCCAGCGCACTTCAAATGACACGCTGCGCTGTGCTTCAAATGAGAGACGCAGCACCACTTCGTTGTCATTTGTAATGGCGGTTTGGCCCAGCTCGTCTTTCACGCTGGCGCTGATTTGTGATGCGCCGCGCGGCACACGGACGTGCAAGACGCGCTCGCCTGTGACCTGCGCCCGATATTCCCCCGCGATGCGACCCGGTTCTACATCTAAGCGCAGCAGCGGCAGATCGAGCGCGAAGTATTCCGGCGGCGCTTGCGGCGCGATGATCAAGCCATCACCCGAGGGGTGCGGCTCGATGCCGCAGACGCGCAGCAAGCCGAGCAGCGCCAGCGCATCTTGATTGGCGTTCATGACGGGGAAGTCCGTCATCGGCGTAAGGGGACTGATCCAGGTGCGCCCGTCGGACGAATTGATACCATCCGGCCCTGACCAGATGTTGAACCAGACCTCAGGAAAGGTGCGCGCATGTTCGGCATAGGTGTGGCGTTGGAATGATCGCCAGGCCAGATCGGGACGACTGTGCGCGTAGCCCCACGTAAGCAGTTGCGAGATGGCGGGCCACACCATGCCGCGTGAGGTCAACGTCGCGCCGATGGGGGAAGGCCGATCGAGATAGTTGCCGATCGTTTCCAGCAAGCGATCTTCGACTTTCATCTCGGCGGCCAGTCCGCTGATCAACGCCCACGGCTGCGCTTCCAGATCGATTTCGTTTTCTTTCCAGTAAACGGCTTCATCCTGATGCGAGCGCAACACGGCGCGCACGAACCAGCCGTCGACGCGCCACATGGCCTTGACGTTGTCCTTCAAGACTTGCGTGAAGCGTCGCAACTGCCACGCCAATTCCGGATCATACGCTTCGATCAACGCCGCTGTGCGCGGCAGCACGTATAGGGCCAGCTGCGTGTTGGGAATCGATTCGCCGCGTGCGCATGTTTTCTCATATGAGATCGTGGTCAGGTTTTTGAGCGCGGTTTCCAGCACGATCGAATCCGACCAGTCACCGTCGCTGACGCGCAGCAGTCCGTGGGGACCCAGGCCGACGGTGTGCCGCAAGTGATCGACGGCAGTGCGGACGTGATCGAGCACGGTGCCCGATCGGCTGCCGCGTGGATAGTAAGTTTCTTCGCTGGCGAAGAAGGCCACATCGCCGGTGGCGCTGATGTATTCACACAATCCCAGCAGGAAGTACAGATCGAGATCAGACGGGTGTTCGTGACAATTTGCTCCGTCGTGAATGCCATAGCCCGCAAAGGCGTAGGGAATCTCACCGGTGTCCGCATGGGTCAGACGCATGATCAACTGCAGCGTCTCGCGCGCCAACGCCGGACGAAGATAAGTCAGCGGCAAAACGAACAGGCCTTGATCGCGCGGAGCACCATCGGCGCCGTGCAGATACAAGTAGGCCGAGCCTTGCGGCACCAGATGCACGCCGTAATAGTCGCCATACACCGTTGCGGCGAGCAGATTGTAAGCGTGCCAGGCCGCTTCACGCTGTAAGACAGGATGCTGCCCGGTGGTGAAGTAAGCGAGTTGGGTGCGCCAGTGATCGCTCAAGGCGGCAACGGCTGATTGCGCTCGATAATCTTCCAGCGTCGCGGCGTCCCGATCGGTGCGCAATGCGCCATAGGCAAAGCGCAGGGTGACGGATTGATGGGCGTTCAACTGCCGATCGTGGCGCAGCACCAGACAGTGCGGCATAGGATTGTCGAGGGCGTTGATATCGTCTACATCGCTATCCTGGCGCAGCTTTACTGCATCAGGTTGGATCGCGTCGCCTTTGCCAAAGAAAGCCTGGACCCGCGTAAAGCGCGCGGCCGGATCAGTGGCATTGAGATCGGCCAGAAAAACGTCGGCGGGCGCCCAATCGATCGGGCTGGCTTCGGGCGTGGGCGGTTGTCCTTTCAGCGTCTGATGAAAGCGCAGCGCGCGTAAGCGATCATCCCATTTAACGGCGGGCGTAAAGCGATCGTTAATGGCATGGCGTTCGTCGTCGCCGAGGATGGCGCTGAGGCCGGTGCGCAACCACTGCAACTTCAATGGATGAACGTTCACGTCCCAATATTCGTAGTAGCGCACGGCGCGCGCCGCATCGCTGCGATTCTCGATCGTGACATCGATCAACACGTAGGGCGCGTTGCCCGGCGGCGCATAGACATGACGCGACACGCGCAGGTCGCGATACGTCGTCGTCGTGTCGTAGTAACCCATGCCGAAGACCCGCTCGACCTGCGCCTGATCGGGACGATACCGGAAGGCGGTGGCCCAGGTTTCGACGCCGTCGTCGAGATAAGCGAAGCCGCCGGAATAAGCAAACGGAGCAGGGGGATAAGCTGGTTCAGGCGGAACGGCGTAACGCATCGGTTCGGCAAGGCTTGCGCCGCGTGGCTCGGTCACGGGCGGATCGGGCAAATGATGCCGGAGTTGATACCACCAGAAGCGGAGTTTCAAATAGACCCGGGCCAACCAGGCCAGCACCCGCCCGATCGGATCGGTGAGGCCGCCCGATTCCCCTTCGGCTTCACGCCCGCGCGCTTCGAAGCGATTGAGAAATACGCCACCCCGATCGCACAGATAAACCTGCACGGTGCCATCATTGGAGACCAACGCCGTCACGCGATCGTTGCCGATTTGATGCCAGTGATCGCGGCGATCGATGTTTTCGCTATTGGGATAGCGGGCACGATCGTCGCGGTATTGATCGAAATCATAACGGTAAGCGGGCAGCCCGGCCCGATCGATGATCCAGCGCCCGAAGATGCCGCTGCCCACGGCGGTGTCTTGAAATTGCCGGGGATTCAAGGGTTGAGTAGGCCGAGGCGCGTGCGCGGCACGCGGCGGGCGGCTGAACGCGCCGGACAGTGCATCCCACCATGCGCCAAAGCGTGAGGTGATCGATCGGTTGGACATGGACGCCTCCGCATGAAATTGGACGCTGACGCGAAGCGTGCTGATAAATGTTGAGGATCGTTGTGGCGAGTCTAGCAGCCTGTCGGAGAGAACATNNATTTCCTCTCCGACAGGCTGCTAGTATACCCCTAGCGCGAACGACCTGGAATGCAAATAAGAAATTCTTCAACGGATGGCTGCGCGAAGCGGATAAACGTAGGAGATCGGACTTGGGCGGCTGTCGTTAGAGCAGGGCGCGTGTGTTAGATTATTCGCTTCTTTTGTTCTGAGAAATGGTTTGGCGTTGAGCTAACCGTAGACTATAATTCGCGTGAAACTGTAGGGGCGACCCGAGGTGGTCGCCCAAGCCGACACGAGGTCGGCCACTACAGCTTGCCGACAGGCATAGGAGCGATGATGAGTCACATCGAATTGAGAGATGTCTGCAAATCCTATCGGGTAGGAAGCAATACGGTTACAGCGCTCAGCAACTTTTCCGTGGAAATTGAAGCGGGCGAATTCGCCGTAATCCTCGGCCCCAGTGGCAGCGGCAAGACCACCTTCCTGAATATTCTGGGCGGATTGGAACAAGCGAGCAGTGGTGAGGTGTGCGTGGATGGTGAGTCGATCAGCGTACTGCCGGAGGCGAAGTTGACGGACTATCGCCGCCACAAAGTCGGCTTTGTGTTTCAGTTCTTCAATTTGTTGCCTACGCTGACGACTCTGGAAAATGTGATGCTCACCGCGGAGATGGGAAATAGCAAAGGCGGCGATCCAAAACATTATCTGGAGCGGGTTGGCTTAGGCGATCGGATGGATCATTATCCGGGACAACTCTCCGGCGGACAGCAGCAGCGGGTGGCGGTGGCGCGCGCGCTGGCGAAGAAACCGGCCCTGGTCTTGGCCGATGAGCCGACGGGCAGCCTCGATATTCAGACCGGCATCGAGGTGCTGGATGTGATGCGCACGTTGAATCGCGAGACGGGGCAGACCTTTGTGTTGGTGACGCACAACTCCGTCATCGCGCAGATGGCCGATCGCGTGGTGCGGGTCGGCAATGGCACCGTGCACAGCATCGAGAAAAATGCTCAGCCGCTTGAACCGCGCCAGTTGAGTTGGTAAAGACCATGTTAAAGACCCTTCAACGCAAAACACGCGGCGATCTCAGAAAGAATTGGAAGCAATTTCTGGCGGTGTGGTTCGTGGTGGTACTGGGCACTGGCTTCTATGGCGCCATGTATCCCGCGGGTGTGAATCTGCTGAACATCATCAACAACGGTTACGATCAACTGGCCTTCATGGACTATCAGATTCAACTCGCGCCAGCTTCCCGGCATGTGATTGATACGGTGCAGGCCGTGCCGGGTGTCGCGGCGGTCGAGGGACGCTTGATTGTCGAGAGCGGGGTGCAGCTGGATCCGAAACAGGATTATCTGACCAGCCTGCGCTTGATCTCGGTGCCGCCCGATCGGGAGTTGGAGGTTAATCGGCTGGATCTCACCAGCGGCCACGTCATCCAAACTGCCGATGAGCTGTTGCTGCTCAAGCGCTTCGCCGATTATCATCACATCCAGCCCGGTGATGTGTTGAAAGTGTGGATCAACGGCGAGGAACATCCACTGCGAGTGGCGGGCCTCGTCTTCAGCCCGGAATATCTAGTGGCAGGGCGCGGCCCGGAATCGCCGTTCCCCTCGATGTCTTCGTTTGGCGTGGCCTGGGTGCGCTATCCGAATCTCGCGCGCTGGAGCGGCGCGGGCAGTGTGATCAACGATCTGGTGCTGCGGCTCGATCGGGGTCTGAAGCCCAACGACGCGGTCCGCGACGCGCTCGATCGAGCGTTGGCGCGTTACGATAATGTAGTGATTCGATCGCGCACACAGACGTCCAGCGGTGGGGTGGTGCAGGCCAATGTCGATGGCAACTTCCCGGTGATGGCGGCTTTCTCCGGCTTGTTTTTGATCGGCACGATCGTGGTCACGGCGATTCTGCTGAGCCGGCAGGTGCAGTCGGAACGGCAGCGCATTGGCACGCTGCGGGCTTTAGGCGTGACACGCCGCGAACTGGTGCTGCACTATCTGACCTTTGGCGCGTTGATTGGCGTCACGGCTGGATTGGCGGGCAGCCTCATCGGCTATTTCAACTCGTTCGTGACGATGATGCCGTTTGTCGCGACGATCGCGGGCGGCTATCTGCCCAGCTTTTCCAACACGCCACAGATCCCCTTTATTGTGTTGGGCTTTGTCGTGGTGGTCGTCGGTACGACCCTGGCCGGAGTGTATCCCGCCTGGAAAGAATCAGGCACACCGCCAGGGATTGCCTTGCGTCCGCCCACGCCTAACACGCCCAGCGGCCTGAGCCGTATTCCGCTGGGCCGCTTGCCCTTGCCGATTAGACAGGCGTTGCGCAATTTGCTGCGCGTGCCCGGACGATCGTTGGGCACGGCGTTCGGCGTGATGGCGGGCGCGATCATGGTCTTCTGTTCGTTCGCGCTGCTCGATACGACCATTCTCAACTTTGAGACGTACTTTGCCGTGGGGCAATTCGATCTGCGCGCGACCTCCAATTACCTCCGCCCGATCGACGATCTGGAATCCGAGGTCAAAAAGATTCGTGGTGTCACCGATGTGCAAGGCGCTCTGGCCGGGCTGGTCACCATTCCGCGCGCGGGGCGCGATGACTTCGGCACCCTGGCGGTGGTCGTCGACGAAACGCGGCCCTTTTTTCAATTGGAGACCTTGCAGGGTGCGCCCGCGTATTCACGCGGCGATGGAGTCTGGCTGGGGCAAAACTTGCAGCGCGTGCTCGGCGTGAAGGTGGGCGATACGATCACGGTGAAGGCCCTGGACGAAGAAAAGCAAGCCAAGGTATTGGGTATCGTCTCGTATCCGCTGGGCAGCCCCATGTTCATCCCGCGCACGTTGATGGAGGATTGGCTGCCGGGCGGCCAGCTGCTGGTCAATACGGCGTTAGTGCGCGTGAAGCCGGGACAAACGGCGGCTGTGCGCGACAAACTGGCGGATGTGGCGGGCATGGTGGCCGTGGAGAATTACGCGGCGTTTGTCGCCGATCTACGTGACTACGTGCAGTATTGGATCTCGATGAGCGCCATCTTTGGCCTGTTCGGTTTTCTGCTGACTCTGGCGGTGATTTTGAACACGGTCAGCGCCAACCTGCACGAACAGAAAACCGAGTTGGCGATTCTACGATCACTGGGCATCAGCCGCCGTGAGATCATGCTGGTGGTGCTGCTGGAATTGTTGATCATGGCCGTCCTCGGCATCCTCATCGGCGTGCCATTGGGACGTGAGATCGGTTTCACGATGGATCATTACTACGATAACGACTTCTTTGGCATGGTGATGCAGTTGCAGCCGGTGTCTTATCTCATCGGAATCGGTGGACTGCTCCTCATCGTGGTGGCGGCGGCGGTGCCCGGTCTGCGCAGCGTGCAGAAAATGGATTTAGGGCAGGTCAGCAAATCGCAGTCGATTTGAGAAATAGAGGCGGCCCGATCGCATCTCGATCGGGCCGCCTTCATTGAAGAAGTTGTGCACCCACGGCCAGGTGTTTAGGCGTTTGACACATACCGTTTGAGATTTTGCCTAAGTTGCTCGAGTGACGTTGCTGCGCCGGTCAGATTCCTTTCGAGTTCATGGTTGCGCTTGGTGAGGTATCTCGTCTTGTGCGCCAGCGCAGCGAGTTCTTGAGAGAGCGCGGCTAACCTTCTATCAAGGTCTTGATATTCTACCTGGCTGAGCAATTCTTCTGTATCGTATCCGGCAGCGCCCATGGTTCGTCCCTCCAAGTGTCCGTAGTGAACGGCTGATGCTAGGGTGTTTGCTGTTGCGCGAGAGTGCGCTAAATCTACTCCCTAGTATAGGATGTCTCCCTCTTCAAGTCAAACATCTGGGTGCTCAAGCGTGCATTTCATTTGGGTGTGGCTAAATCTGGTTGAGCCGTAGGGGCGACCCTCGCGGTCGCCCGCATTTGGACAGGCGCAAGGCCCTGCCCTTACATTGGCGATCAACTGAGTTTAGCCACACCCATTTCATTTTTGGGGCAGGTTTTCGTTTTGCTCTCCGACCGCGTACCGGCCATACCCGGCGCATTGCGCCGGTGGCCCGCCAAGCGTCGCGGTTGGCTGGCGTGTCGCGTGACGCCCGCGGGGACGCGGGCTTGGAGCAATTTCGCCCCAACTTGAAATGCACCGGGTGCTCAAGTCGCCGGCGCGCAACGCCGGGTACGACATGAGCGATTTTGTGAGAGCCGTGAGGAATGAAGGCACGCCCGATTGCTCCCTTGCCCTTCTCACAGTATACTGATACCAACCTCGTTGCAGGACGTGAATCATGGCTGACCCACGCGCCGCTGAAATCGCTCGACTGGAACAATCGATTGCCGTGCTGGAAGAACAACAACGCGCGCTCGGGATTGACCTATCCTTGCCGCTTCAATTGCAGCGCGAGCGTCTCGCTCAATTAGTGCAGACCGCGCCTGCGGTCACGTCCGGCCAAAGCGGCGGTATTAACGCCGAACAGTTAACTACCGCTGGCGATGCCGTGGGCCGCGACAAGGTGACATCACACACCGAGACCATCACCGCCACGGATAGCAGCGTTGTCGTGAAAGACAGCGACGTACGCGGCGATATTCGGATCAACTTCGCCGGCGATGATCCTGTTGCCAATCAAGCCCTGTTGGCGCGCTACTTGAAGTGGGTGGTCAAAGACTGCGCACCGCTGAAATTGACCGGCATCGATCAAGGTGCGGCGCATCCCGGTCAACAGCCACCAGGTCTGACCAGCGTCTACGTCGATCTCAACCTCGATCTGAAGATTCCGGCGGATAGCCAATTCACGGATTCTTTCCAGCGTGTAGCAGAACAGCCGCGCGGTAAGCGCACCGAGCCTGAGATGGAAGCGCGCGAGGCGCGCGTGGTGTCGGCGTTAGAGGCACTGGCGTACTGCCCGACGATGGTGCTGCTGGGCAAGCCCGGCTCCGGCAAATCGACGTTGAGCACGTACCTGGCCCTGAATCTGGCCGAGGCCGGCCTGGGTGATGACGCCGCTCTACACCATTTGGGCGAGGACTGGTCGCACGGCTCGCTGCTGCCTGTGCGCGTGATCCTGCGCCAGTTCGCGGCGAGTCTGCTCGCTGACGTGCAACATGGTGAGGCGGCGCACCTGTGGCAGTTCATCAAGAGCGAGATTGTCCGCTGCGGCCTGCCGGACAAAGCGAGCGAATTGGTGCAAGATGTGGCCGCTAAATCTGGCGCATTGTTCCTGCTGGACGGATTGGACGAAGTCGGCGATGAGCAGCGCCGCGCCATCGTGCTGGAGGCTGTGACGAAGTTCATGCACACCGCCGGTGACCAGTGCCGCTTCTTGATCACGGCGCGACCCTATGCCTGGGAAGATGGCGAGCAGCGACTCGCCAATGTGGAACGCGTCTATCGGCTGGCCGATTTCGAACTCGATCAGATCGATCTGTTCATCACCCGCTGGTATGAAGCCATTGCCGCCCTCGGCTGGATCGACGATCACACGGCGAGCGAAAAGACCCAGGAATTGCAGGCTGCCGTGCAGCGTGTCGATCTGCTGGCGTTGGCGAGCAATCCTTTGCTGCTCACCTTGATGGCGACGTTGCACAGCAATCGCGCCCGCCTGCCGGACGATCGGGCTGACCTATATAACGAAGTGGTGGATCTGTTGCTCGAACGCTGGAACAAACCCAGCGGCGCTGATCGCGGCCTGATCGATGCCCTGGCGATTCCCACGTTGACGCTCGCCAATTTGCGCGAGCCAATCGAACAGCTGGCCTTCGACGCGCATGTCGAACATCGTGGCAAGCCTGGTACGGCCGATCTCGCCGAGATGGCCTTGCTGGGCGCCTTTCGCCCGCTGTTGGGCGGCAAGTTGGATAAAGCTTTGCTGGTGATCGACTACATCGAAAAGCGCGCGGGCTTGCTCATCGGGCAGGGCGTGCGCCAGCAGCAACGGCAGTTCACCTTTCCGCATCGCACGTTTCAAGAATATCTGGCCGCCAGTTATCTGGCCGCGCAAAACGATTTCAGCGAACGCAGCACCAATCTGGTACAGGACGCGCCCGCCCACTGGCGCGAAGTCGTCATCCTGGCGGCGCGTAAAGCAGGCAAAGAGCGCGGCCTGGCCGCCGCCGATGCGTTGATTCACGGCCAGAGTTGTGATGACTATCGACGCAAGGGCAACGTCTTGCACGAGAACGACTGGCAGGCCGCCATTCTGGCGGGCGCGCAAGTGCTGGAGATTGGCCTGGCGGTGGTGGAGAGCCGCGATGTGTACCGCGCCGTGCGCGACCGCGTGGCAAATTGGCTGTTGCGGTTGATTGAAACGTCGGGCACTCTGACCTTGCCCGAACGGATTGAAGCGGGCAATACCCTGGGCCGTCTGGGTGACCCGCGTTTTGAAGTACAACATGCGGCCGATGGCACAGCCTTCATTCTGCCCATACCCTTGTGTATTAAAGCTGGCCCGTTTGAGATGGGCAGCAATAAAGATGAAACGCCTTACAATGACGAATACTCGAAGGCCACCAAGAACAAGTGCCACATCGTCGAGGTTGCCGAGTTTTTGATCAGCCCTTATCCGGTGACTAACGCAGAGTATTTCTGCTTTGTGAAAGCCGCTCACGCACAAGCACCGGAACATTGGCGCAGCAGTGAGGTGCCACCCGGCTTGCAGAACCATCCCGTGGTCTATGTTTCGTGGCATGATGCCCGCGCCTATTGCGAGTGGTTATCGCAGGCGTCGGGGCGTAACGTGCGTTTGCCCACCGAGGCCGAATGGGAGAAAGCGGCGCGCTGGGATCAACCGCAAAAACATTCACGCGTGTATCCGTGGGGCGATGAGTGGGACAGCGCGAAATGCAACACTGACGAATCGGGGATCGGCGCAACCACGCCGGTCGGCCTGTATCCCGATGGCGTTAGCCCCGCTGGGTTGTTTGATGCCGCCGGGAATGTGTGGGAGTGGACATCAACGATCAATCTGGAGTATCCATATCGATCGGATGACAAGCACGAAAAGATCGATCAAGGTTCAGCGCGGGTTTTGCGGGGCGGGTCTTGGTGCGCCCCAGTCGAGGCCGCGCGCGTTGTGCGTCCCGCGGCGCCTCCCCCTGCTTATCGGCGCGACTACTACGGGTTTCGGTGTTGTTTTTCCCCCGGCTCTCGCCGTTGACACCCTGATCCCTGTTTACTCTGATCCCTGATCGGCTTATAAAATCAGATGTTCAATCGAGTGAGGCAGCAACGATGACCAAGAGATATTTCAATCTATATCCACAAGTGACCGCCTGGGAAAATCTGGAATGGGCGTATCACCGGGCGCGCACGCCCTTTCCGTCGCATAGCGACGGGGGCGCGCTAGGCGAGGGTAAACGCGGTCGCGCGCCCGCCGCCGATTTTGAACGGCGGCTGGAAGACAACCTGGTGGACTTGCAACAACGCTCCCAGCCCCCGTCCTCGGGGGCACGTCGAGGAGAAAGCCATGACGTTCAGGCCACTTCATGATCCGACTCATCTATATTTCATCACGGCGACCATACTGGGCTGGAAGCAACTCTTCGTGCAGCCTGATTATGCTTCCTTGGTTATGAACTCGCTGAACTGGCATCGGCAGCAAGGACGCTGGATGCTCTATGCTTGGGTACTGATGCCTCATCACCTGCATGCCATCGTCAAACCAGCGCGCGATCAATCCATTTCAAGTGTACTGCAATCTTTTGGATCCTTCACAGCACACGCCATTCTTCAACGCCTTAAGCGTGACAAACAGAATGACTTGCTGGCCTTCTTTGCGACACGTCAAGACAAAGACGCGGGCAAGGATCATCAAATCTGGCAACCCATTCAGGCGAAGAATATTGGTTCTCCTCAGATTGGTGGGAGA
>PMCF01000035.1 GCA_003154115.1 Anaerolineae bacterium | reverse complement strand
CACCATTTATCTCGGCCCGTAACAGTCTGCGTCTACTAGGTCGCTCTTGCATAACACGTTCCCTAATCCTTATCACTTCCCTTGCGTATACGCCTTGATCGCGTCATACACCGGCAGCGGTGTGAAGTCGGGATCAACGAGGCGGAAGTAATACTTGACCTGATCTTTCTCCGCATCCGAGGCGGGCTTGAAGAACCACGTCGAGGCCACGCCCACCCACGGCCATTCAGTCCGAATGCGCTCGTAAGCCAGCGGCAAGAAGCGCGCCTGCGTTTCCAGCGAGACTTGCCCAAAGCGTTTGTCGGCCACGCCGTCCGGCACGGTGTTCCAGTTCATCTCGCTGATCCAGATGGGCTTGTGGGCGTCGCCGTTCTGCACCATGATGTCGCGGATGTACATGGGGCGCGCGAAGTTGACGTTACGTGGTCGCATCCGCCGATCGGTCGGGCCGGAAAATAAACCGTACGCCTGCGCCGACATGATGTCGAAGCACTGCCCGGCCCCAGCATCGTACATGCGCTGCAAGAAGATAAAATCGTTCAGGCCAGTGCCCGGCCCCGGCCCCGGTTCGAGCGAGATGGTCGGCGTCAACGCGGGCGCGAGTACCTTCGCGTTCGGATCGACTTCCTTGATGCGTCGATAGGCCGTGCACAGCAACTTCGTGAACTCTTCGGGATTGACGGGCAGCTCACCCCATTCGGGATAGTTGTTGGGCTCGTTCCAGATTTGATAATACTGCACGCGCCCTTTGTACCGATCGGCCACCGCGGCCATGTAATCGCCATAGTCGTCGAAGTTCGCGGGCGGCGCGAAATCGCCGGGAGTCGCTTGCGCCCACTTCGGCGGCGCGTCCAATCGGGCGATGACGTTGATGCCGTGCTGCTGCGCCAGATTGACGATGTTGTCGTACTTGGCCCACGCGTTGACGCACGGCCCGTTGCGGCAATCCTCGAAGTTGCCTTTACCGCTGACCTCGAGGTCGGCCCAAGGGAACTGCTGGCGAATCCACTTGAAGCCCGCGTCGGCCATCATCTGCAACTGGCGATCGCGCTTGGCGGGTTCGACCTCCTGCTCCAGGAACGTGTTGACCCCAAACACAGCAACGCCCGCATAATCGACCGGCACGTTATCGGCCGTGTTGGGCATCGGACGCGTAAAGTTCGAGGCGAGATCGATCAAGCCGCGCACTTGCCCCGGCAGACTTTCCTCGCCCGTCACATTGAACAACGCGGCCTGAAGCGTATTGCGGGCCAGGAATGCTGCCGCTGCCAAAATAAGCACGGCAATGAGAATGAGGAAAACAGTCTTTCGGTGCATGGCTATCTTTGTAAAAAGTGAAAAGTAACAGCAACCGCAAAACTCACCTACAAGCCCTGGAAGCATGATTTCTGGGCGTGAATGACCTGCAAAAAAAGGCTTATTCTCAAGAGTTTTGCAGCAGTGCGAATCTTAAAAAATTCCATGTAGGCGACTTTTGCGGCTGCTGAAAAGTAATGAGTGAAGCGCAAATTGTGATTTCACTTTTCACTCTTCACTTATCAGCTGCATTATAAAACAAAAAGCCCGAATCATTGTCGGGCTTCCGGGTCAGTGCTCAACATCAAGGCTGAGTGACTGCTGGCTGGCTGACGTTGAATGTGATGCTGGTCATCTCTTCACGATTCAGCGTGCGTCCGGCAAACAAAATCTCCAAACCCAGTGGCACACCTTCCCGATCGACATCGACGTAGACATACTTTCCGGCCTGTAAGGTATCGTCTACTTCGCCCTGGGCAAATTGAATGTAGATTGCATCAGCCTGTGGATCGTAATTGATTTGCATGGTTCCGCCTCACTCGCTCCCCTGTGCGCGCGGCTTCATTACGGTATGGACCACCACCGTATCATCTCCAACGTCTTCAAACACCACGCGCACTTCGCGGTTGCCGTAATTCTTGATCGCTATCTGCTCATGTTGATCGCCAAGTATCACGCTATCAGGCGTTTCAAGTGTTTCGGCCACTTGCTCAGGTTCGATCTGCCGTTGAATCATGCGTTGTCGGGCATGATGAGTGTAGATGATCTGCACCGTGCGCCCCGATTGTGTTCAAGCAATCTACTATTCATTATAGCACTTCGCTTCAATGGGCTGGCCTTCTCCAGTGCTAAACAAGGAAGCCCGATGCTGGTTCGGGCTTCCTTGTTTACTTGTTTCCTTGCCTACTTACCCCTACTTGTCTTTGCTGTTCCCGTTGCCATTCTTCTCGGGTTTCGGCAGCTGCACATCGTTCGTCTTGATGAAGGCGCTGACTTCCTTGCGCGCGTCCTCGAACTGCTTCTTCAGCACCTTGTCGGTGCCCTTGAAACTGCCGATGGTGCGCTTGGCGCAAGTGGCGCAGCCCAGCGACGCCCGGTACGAATCGAGGTCGCACGTCAGGCAGCCGCCGATGCTGATCATCATCATCGAGAAAGCCAGCGAATCAACATGCGTCTCGGGCAGTTTCTTGACCTTGCCCACCAGCTGCCGCCACTCGTCGCCGCGCAGGTCTTCCAGCAACGGAATCACCCGGCTGGGGAATAGAATCTCACTCTCAGGGTACATGTTAGGTCTCCGTCCCAATAATTTGCAAACCACTAATGGTCTCGATAATAGCATAACCATTCGGTCGAATCAAGGGTTTTGCCGGGAAAATGCGGAAAAACAAGGGGAAAACAGGGGTTTTAGCGGGTTTCCGTCCGACTTTTGAGACATAAAACAACGGATACAGACGCCCGATTGGCCCAACGCCAATTGACGGCAGGAACCGGTGAGTCAGGCCAGAATGCACTCAAGATGTGGCGTAGTCAGTCAGCCTCATGTTAGAATGCCCGCAGATGTCATACCTAAAACTTATGGCTCTTCCGGGTTGAGCGGGATTATTGGCAAATGCTCCCGGCGGATGGTCACATCCGCCGNNTTCCCGTTGAAGTCGGGAGAGCCAAACTTATCCAACAGGAGTCAAGATGAAGTCCAGCCGCAGCAGATTGTGGATCATTATCCTTGGTGGAGTGATTGGCTTAACTCTAGGTTTTGTTCTCTCCGACTTGGCCGTCGGCACACACTGGAAAAGGCCTGACTCTAACGGATTCTGTGGT
>PMCF01000111.1:8725-10055 GCA_003154115.1 Anaerolineae bacterium | reverse complement strand
CACCTTCGGCAAGATGGTGAAAGACACGCGCCAGGGTTGGGCGTTGCTGGCCGCGATGACGATCGTATATGTGGCGATGCTGGCCATCGCCGTCGGCGCCGAGCAGAACGGCAATCCGGCTTTCACACCACTGGGTGTCGATCAAAACGCGAGCGAGCTGCAAGCGGGTGGCAACATGGAAGGCAAAGAGACNNACGACTCGTTCACGCCGCTCGGCGGTTTTGTGCCGATGTTCAACATGCAAATGGGCGAAGTGATCTTCGGTGGCGTTGGCTCGGGTTTGTACGGCATGTTGATCTTTGCCATCATCGCCGTGTTCATCGCCGGGTTGATGGTAGGCCGCACGCCCGAGTATCTGGGCAAGAAGATCGAGGCCTACGAGATGAAGATGGCGTCGATCGGCATTCTCGTCATGCCGCTCACGGTGCTGGTCGGAACGGCCATCGGCGTGTTGGCGCCCGGCGGCACGGCTACGATCTATAACACGACTCCGGCCGCGCACGGCTTTAGCGAGGTGCTGTACGCCTTCTCATCAGCGGGCAACAACAATGGCAGCGCCTTCGCCGGGCTGGGCGCGAACACCCTGTTTTACAACACGGCGCTGGGCATTGCCATGCTGATCGGGCGCTACTGGATCGCGATTCCGGCGTTAGCGATTGCCGGTTCGCTGGCCGCCAAAAAGATCGTGCCGGCCGGGCCGGGCACCCTGCCCACTCACACCCCGTTGTTCATCGTGATGCTGATCTTCGTGGTGCTGCTCGTCGGCGCGTTGACGTTCATCCCGGCATTGGCGCTTGGCCCATTCGTCGAGCAACTGATGATGATGGCCCATTAGAGGAAATATCATGACTGTCCATACCAAAGCTAGACCTTTATTCGAACCGCATATCGTGCGGCGCGCCATCGGTGATTCGTTCAAGAAACTCAATCCGCGCGCGCAGCTGCGCAACCCGGTGATGTTCGTCGTGCTGGTCGGCAGCGTGCTGACCACCGGCTTGTTCATTCAGGCCGTGTTGGGCCAAGGTGAAGCGCCCGCCGGTTTCATCCTGGCGGTGTCCGTGTGGTTGTGGTTCACGGTGCTCTTCGCCAANNAACTTCGCCGAAGCGATGGCGGAAGGGCGCGGCAAAGCTCAGGCCGACACGCTGCGTAAGGCGCGGCGCGACATTGGCGCGAAGAAACTGGCGGACCCGCACCACGGCGCGAGCTACACCGCGGTGTCGGCGGGCACGCTGCGCAAGGACGATGTGGTGCTCGTCGAAACGGGCGATTTCATTCCCGGCGACGGCGAGGTGATCGAGGGTGTCGCCTCGGTGGATGAAAGCGCGATCA
>PMCF01000111.1:0-8715 GCA_003154115.1 Anaerolineae bacterium | reverse complement strand
AAGACGCCGAACGAGATCGCGCTGAACATCTTGCTGGCTGCGTTGACGATCATCTTCTTGCTGGCCACGGTGACGCTGCTGCCGTTCTCGCTGTACAGTGTTCAAGCCGCAGGCCAAGGTGCGCCTGTGACGGTGACGGTATTGGTGGCGCTGCTGGTGTGCTTGATCCCGACGACGATTGGCGGGCTGCTCAGCGCGATCGGGATTGCGGGCATGGATCGCATGATTCAGGCCAATGTGATCGCGATGTCGGGCCGCGCGGTCGAAGCGGCGGGCGATGTTGATGTGCTGCTGCTTGATAAGACGGGCACGATCACGCTGGGTAATCGGCAGGCGACGGCTTTCATGCCGGCCGACGGGGTGTCGGTCGAAGATTTGGCGGATGCGGCGCAGATCGCTTCGCTATCCGACGAGACACCTGAAGGGCGCAGCATCGTCGTCCTGGCGAAGGAACTATACAACCTGCGCGAGCGCGATATTCAGGGCCTGGGCGCCATCTTTGTGCCTTTCACGGCGCAAACCCGCATGAGCGGCGTTAATCTCGACGCGCGGCAAATCCGCAAGGGCGCCGCCGATGCCATTGAGGCGTATGTGTCCGAGCGGGGTGGAAGTTTTCCAGCCACCGTGCGCGCTCACGTCGAACGCATCGCCAAGGAGGGCGGGACGCCGCTGGTCGTGTCCGATGGATCGAAGGTCCTGGGCGTGATTCAACTCAAGGACATCGTCAAAGGCGGCATTAAGGAACGCTTCGCGCACCTGCGCAAGATGGGGATCAAGACCGTAATGATCACGGGCGATAATCCGCTGACCGCGGCGGCGATTGCGGCCGAGGCCGGCGTCGACGATTTCCTGGCGCAAGCCACGCCTGAAGCCAAGCTCAAGTTGATTCGTGAATATCAGACCGGTGGCCGGTTGGTGGCGATGACGGGTGACGGAACAAACGATGCACCCGCGTTAGCGCAGGCCGATGTGGCCGTGGCGATGAATACCGGTACGCAGGCAGCCAAAGAAGCCGGCAACATGGTCGATCTCGATTCGAACCCGACCAAGCTGATCGAAGTGGTCGAGATCGGCAAGCAGCTGCTGATGACACGCGGCGCACTGACGACGTTCAGCATCGCCAACGANNGATGTGGCGAAGTATTTCGCCATCATTCCGGCGGCCTTTGCCACGACGTACCCGGTGCTCAACCAGCTGAATGTCATGGGCCTGGCGACGCCGCAAAGCGCCATTCTGTCGGCGGTCATCTTCAATGCGCTAATTATCGTTGCGCTGATCCCGCTGGCGCTGCGGGGCGTGCGCTATCGCCCGGTCGGCGCGGCGCAGGTGCTGCGCGACCACCTGCTGATCTACGGGCTGGGCGGCATCATCGCGCCCTTCATCGGCATCAAGATCATCGATATGATTTTGGTGGCGCTGCATCTGGTGTAAGAAGGAGAATAACATGCGTGCACAGTTGAAACCCGCCATCATCATATTGGCGTTACTGACATTGATCACGGGCGTGATCTATCCATTGGTCGTCACCGTCATCGCGCAAGTTGCTTTTCCTGCGCAGGCCAATGGCAGTTTGATCGTGAAAGATGGAAAAGCGATCGGGTCTGAGTTGATCGGCCAGTCGTTCGATGATCCGAAGTATTTTTGGGGGCGACTGTCTGCGACGGGCACGTTCCCTTACAACGCCTTCAACGCTGAAAATTTGACGGCCTCTTCCGGCTCCAACTACGGGCCGCTGAACCCGGCGTTGATGGAGATGGTGCAAGGCCGCATTGATGCGCTGAAGGCGGCCGATCCGAACAATCCCCTGCCGATTCCTGTCGATCTAGTGACGGCCTCTGGCAGCGGGCTTGATCCGCACATTAGTCCGGCGGCAGCGGCTTATCAGATCGATCGGGTGGCACGTGCCCGCGGATTCGACGCAGCTGCAGTGCAGAAGTTGGTCGATCAAAACACTCAGGGCCGCGACCTGGGCATACTCGGTGAGCCGCGCGTGAATGTGCTGGAACTAAATCTTGCGCTGGATGCTATGGCTCCGGCGAGCCCGTAAGCAACCGCCGAAGTATTCTCCGTTGGGTTCTTTCGAAGAAAGTCGCCGAGGGAGTATTTTCTGCGTGGAGGTGTGGTGTGAACAAATGGCATTTGAACCTCTCAGTTCAGTTGATTGAAGGCAGCGTGTTGGCGGTAGGCCTGGTAGCGGGCACGACGGCGTTATTCCTGTTTATCGGACGCAGCGTGCTGGGCGA
The DNA here is from genome assembly GCA_003154115.1 of Anaerolineae bacterium. GTDB lineage: Bacteria > Chloroflexota > Anaerolineae > Fen-1058 > Fen-1058 > Fen-1058. The sequence continues at coordinate 6,471 of PMCF01000111.1, read as the reverse complement.
AGGCGTCATCGCGTTGTTGTACCTGGTGCCCATCGGCTGGAGCACCACCCGCTGGGGACAGCTGCCCGGAGTCTGCGCGGCGCTCTCAGCGGCGTTGTGCTTTGATTTCTTTTTCATCCCGCCGTTCCTGACATTTGCCGTGGGCAGCGTGGAGGGTTGGTTGCTGCTGATTATCTTTTTGACGGTGGCGACGGTGATCGTGGGGCGCATTCAGTACGGCTTGCAGCGGGCGCACGTGCGCGAACGTGAGGCGCTGTTCATGTACGAACTGAGCACGACGCTAGCCGGAGCGCGCACATCCGATGCCATCGCGCGCACCCTGGCCCGCCAACTTCAGCAGATGCTGCAGGCCGCACTGGTGCAGGTGGTCATTGAACCCGATCGGGCGTCGACCCCGATCATGGTAAGCTCGCCGTCAACCGGCTCGAGCGCCGAAAAGCCCGATCAAATATTGCCTATGTTAGCGCCTCATCGCCTGGTGGGGGAAATTCGTCTCTGGCGAGGCCGCGTGCCCCTGCCTCCGGCGAATGGCATCCTGCTGCAAAATTTCGCGGAACAGGGCGCGCTCGCCATCGAACGGGTGCAGGCCGCTGAAGCGGAAATGGCGACACTGCGCGAACCATTGCCGGTGAAGGGAGCATAGGCCTAGCGGCGACGCGAAGATTGGCGTCAGTCATCTAATCGCCCTAGATTCCCACCCGCCCGGCGCGAAGCACGACTGAACGAGAATCACTCAAGCCGTGCTACAATGACAGCAAGCACCCTGATATGGAACCACGACGACCCGATCCCGATCAACTGCTGGCGCGGCTGAAGTCCGAAGAAGCGCAGCGCGCGCGCGGCAGGCTCAAGATTTTTCTCGGCTACGCGGCGGGTGTAGGCAAGACCTACGCCATGCTGGAAGCCGCGCATCAACGCCGGATCGAAGGCGTGGATGTGGTCATCGGCTACATCGAAACTCACCGGCGAGCCGAGACCGAAGCGCTGGTCGCCAATCTGGAGATCATCCCGCGCCATCAGATCGAGTATCGCGGTATCACGCTGGAGGAAATGGACGTCGACGCGATTTTGGCGCGTCGTCCGCTGTTGGCGCTGGTCGACGAGCTGGCGCACACCAATGCCGCCGGTTCGCGCCATCCCAAACGCTATCAAGATGTGGAAGAACTGCTGGCCGCCGGCATCGACGTTTACTCCACGCTCAACATTCAACACCTCGAAAGCCTGAACGACGTCGTCTCACAGATCACCAATGTGGTCGTGCGGGAGACGATCCCCGATCGGATTCTGGATGAAGTCACCGACATCGAGTTGATCGATCTGCCGCCGGACGAGTTGCTCACGCGGCTGCATGAGGGCAAAGTCTACGTGCCCGAACAGGCGGCGCGCGCGATCGAGGAATTCTTCCGCAAGGGCAATCTCACCGCGCTGCGCGAGTTGACGCTGCGGCGCGCCGCCGAGGGGGTGGACAATCAGATGCGGGCTTATATGCGCACCCGATCGATCTCCGGCCCCTGGGCGGCCGGTGAGCGATTGTTGGTGTGCGTGACCTCGCATCCGATCAGCGAGCGCCTGGTGCGCTCAGCCCGCCGCCTGGCCGACGAGCTCAACGCGCCGTGGACGGTCCTGCATGTCGAGCTGCCTCACGATGTGCGCATGAATCCTGAACAGCGCGAACAACTGGCGCGCACCATGCGCTTGGCCGAAGAACTCGGCGCCAAGACGGTGCAGCGTCCGAGCCAGTCGGCGACTGAGCTGATCCTCGATTATGCGCGGCGACACAACATCACCAAAATTATCATCGGCAAACCGCTGCGCCCGCGCTGGCTTGAATGGACCCGCGGTTCGGTGGTCGATCAACTGACGCGCCACAGCGGGCCGATCGATGTGTACGTGATCAGCGGCGATCCCGGCGGTGCGCCGCAGCCCGCGCCCCGCAACTGGGTGCCGCATCGACCATGGCGGCGCTATGCGGCCAGCGCGGCGCTGGTAGCACTGCCCACGCTGATCGGCGAGATCATCCGTCCCTACATCTCGCCGACAAATCTGGTGATGCTATATCTTCCCGTCGTCGTATTGGTCGCGATCTATCTGGGGCGCGGGCCGGCCATGCTGGCGTCGCTGCTGAGCGTGCTGGCCTATGACTTCTTCCTGGTGCCGCCGCGCTTGACCTTTGCGGTGTCGGATACGGAATATCTGCTCACCTTCATCGGGCTGTTTATTGTCGGCGTGGTGATCAGCACGCTGGCGGTGCGCGTCAGAGAACAGGCTGAAGCCGCCAGCGCGCGTGAAGTGCAAACGTCCTCACTTTACTCCTTTAGCCGCGATCTGGCCGCCGCCGTCACGCTCGACGAGATCGTCAGTATCATCGTAACCCATCTGGGCGAAAACTTCAGCCGCCAGATCATGGTGCTGCTGCCAGAGAACGGACAATTGGAGTTGAGCGGCTACACGCCGGAGACGCTGCGCGACGAGTATGAACAGCGGGCGTTTTCCAGCGCTTTCACACGCACGACTGACTCGTCTGTGCCGATCCAGCTCGACGAGAGCGAACGGGCCGTGGCAATCTGGGCGTTTGAGCACGGCCAGACTGCCGGCCGCGACACCGATACGCTGCCGGCCACTAAGGTGCGCTATTTGCCGCTGAAGACCTCGCGTGGTGTGGTCGGGGTGCTGGGGGTGCAGCCGCACGAGACGACCACCCATTTAACAACCGAACAGCGTCTCTTGATGGAAGCCTTTGCCAATCAAGCCGCGCTCGCCATCGAACGCGTGCGACTGGCCGACGAAACGCAGCAGGCCCGCTTGCAGGTCGAAACCGAGCAGCTGCGCAACTCGCTGTTGAGTTCAGTGTCGCACGATCTGCGCACACCGCTTGCCGCGATCACGGGTGCGGCCAGCAGTTTGATGGACGACGAGAACGCGCTGGCACCGGCCGCGCGGCACGAGATGGCACAGACCATCTACGAAGAGGCGGGGCGGCTCAACCGGCTGCTGCGCAACTTGCTGGATATGACGCGGCTGGAATCAGGCGCGCTGCACATCAACAAAGAATCGCAGCCGTTGGAAGAAGTGATCGGCGCGGCGTTGAGCCGCCTGGAAGAGCCGCTGGCCGATCGGGCAGTGAACATCCAGCTGCCCGCCGATCTGCCGTTCGTCCCGATCGATAGCGTATTGATCGAACAGGTCTTCATCAACTTGCTGGAGAACGCGATCAAATACACGCCCGCCCACAGCCCGATCGATCTCTCAGCCTCACAGGCTGGCGCGTCGATCGTGATCGAAGTGGCCGATCGGGGGCCGGGTTTGCCAGCGGGCGACGAGCAACGTATCTTCGAAAAGTTCTATCGCGCGCGTGCATCGCAAAACGGCAGCGGCGTTGGATTGGGCTTGACGATCTGTCGCGGCATTGTGGAAGCGCACGGCGGCCGCATGTGGGCCGAGAATCGATCGGGCGGGGGAGCCGCGTTTCGCTTCACGCTGCCGATCGAGGCTGAGGATAAAGCAGCGTGAGTACCGATCAACTGGTGTTGGTCATCGAAGATGAGCCGCAGATTCGCCGCTTCTTGCGCGCGACACTGGTCAATCATGGTTATCGCCTGATCGAAGCGATCAACGCGCAAGAGGGGCTGGCGCACGCCGCCACGCACAACCTGGCGTTGATCATTCTCGATCTGGGTCTGCCCGATCTGGACGGGCTGGATGTGACGCGGCAAGTGCGTGAATGGAGTGACGTGCCCATCCTGGTGCTGTCGGCGCGCGGGCAGGAGCAGGACAAGATCGCGGCGCTGGATGCGGGCGCGGATGATTACCTGACCAAGCCCTTTGGGGTGGGTGAACTGCTGGCGCGCATGCGTGTGGCGCTGCGTCACGCGCAGCAAGCCACCGATGCGAGCGAAGAGCCAATCTTTGAAGTAGGCGATCTGAAAGTGGATCTCACGCGGCGGCAGGTGACGGTCGCCAACGAAGAAGTACATCTGACCCCGATCGAATACAACCTCCTCAAGACGCTGGTGCAGCACGCGGGCAAAGTGGTGACGCAGACCCAGTTATTGAAAGAAGTGTGGGGGCCGGCTTATGCAGCGGAAAGTCATTACCTACGCGTGTACATGAGCCAACTGCGCCGCAAGATCGAAATCGATCCGGCGCGACCGCGTTATCTTCTGACAGAGCCGGGGGTGGGCTATCGCTTGAAGGTGGAGTAGCGCAAGTTAAGCAGCAAGAAACCGGGTTTCTCTCTGCCTGATGAAGTTGAAAATCAGATCGGAGAAACCCGGTTTCTTTTTTGTAATTGTTTACGGGGTGTCATTCTGAGCGCTTTCGCCAGGCGCGCAATGCGCGGGGGCGCGCCTGGCGAGAACGCTCCTCAGAATGACAGTTCGGGCGATCTTGCCGAAGGGTCCTTTTCATCGATCGTCGTTGAGGAACTCAGCTTGCTCAGGGATGACATCAATGACGCAGGGCAGGCCCTTCTCCGCAGATTGGGCATGATAGTAGTGCATGGGCAGGAGGAGGCGAAAGTTTGTCAGATAGTTGCGCAGGCCACCCGACGTCAGGATGTATTTGCGGGCCGAGAGCCGTTCGTTGAGACGCTGTACCTTCTGATCGGTATTCACGCCAGCCCGACCGCTGATCCGCAACACGCGATGATCAGCATGATCCTGCTCGACCTCGAACAGGACGCTTACCCGATGATCAGCCTTGACGTTGCGAGCGGCCAATGTCCAATCGGCCGTGCCGAGCCAGATGTGGCCGTTCAGGTAGATGAAGTACAGCGGATTGATGCTCGGCCGTCCGTTGCTGGACAGCGTGGCGATGCGGGCGACCATGCACCGCCGCAGGACATCGAGAACGGTCGGATCGTCAACTCTCACCGTGTACCTCGCGTAGTGTGCCGTAATCCCAGGCGACGGTTTTGAGCGGGAGCACCTCGAACCACAAGCGATCGACGGGTGCATCTGGTGGCGCTTCAGCAGGCTTCACGTGGCCGCGAATGTAGATGGCGCGGAGGTCGAAGAAGTGAACGCCTTCGTCGACGAGGAGGACGACCTCTTGATCGATGGCAGGCTGAAGATGTGCCGTCTCAGGAAGACCAACCAGATAGCGGCCATCACACCACACAAACGCAATCGGCTGAGCGTGTGGCCTGTCGTCGCAGGCAAAGGACAGGCAGGCACGCGGGACGCGCTCGAGCAGGTCGTGTGCGTCAACGGGATCGATGTCGCGGGTGATGTGCTTCATAGATGTTTACTCTTTAGTCCAAGCGAAGGTGGTATGGGTAAGGTGCATCCGTTTATCCGCTTCAGCATTAGATGACGCCCCTCATCCGCGGGGACATGATGTATAGGGCGACGATATCATGCCGCAACTTCCTGAATAATGGCTTCGATCCTGCGTTGTCTGGTCCCCTGGCTTTTGGCAGTCGAGAGCCAACGCAGGATCTGCCTCTTGCGTGAGTGCGTCAGATTTCTATATCCAGCCAGGGCGCCTTTTCTCCTTCGCAACGCTTTCTCCAGGTCGGTCGGGACGAGATCGGTTTGCTCAATCCTGAGCGCCGTATCCCATTGCCCGTTTTGATGGGCCTCAGCGACCTTTTTGAGTCCGGCTTCCGTCATCAGATCCGCTTTGATGAGTTGCTCAACGCGGCGAATGTTGCTGATTGACCAGGCGCTGCCGGCTCTGCGGGGAGTGAACCGGAGCGAATAGCGGGAACCGTCGATGCGCTTGTTCATGACATCAACCCAGCCAAAACACAGCGCCTCCTCTTGTGCTTCATGAAGTGAGAGAGAAGCCTCGCGCGCGCCTGTCTTGTAGAGCACAAGCCAGGCCTCAGTGGCTCGGTCGTAGTGAGATTCGAGCCATGATCGCCATTCGTCTCGACTGGTGAAGGACAATAGCTCGCGGTCATCCGTCACCCAGAACCTCCCGGAAACATAGGACTCGCCGCCTACCGCCCCAAATGTCCGCCGTCAAAACCGATGTACATCTGCCGCAATATGCCGTCGAGTGCGCATTCGATTATCCGTTGCAACATCCGATGCACCGGTCTTCATTCGCGGCGGCAGCGGCGGGGTGGGCGCGGCGCTGAAAGCACTTGATTCCAGACCTACTCCATATCATCCTCGTAATTGAACTCAACTTTACTTTGGACGATAACCTCATCAAGAGTGCTCCGCAGATGGCCTTGTTTTACTAGCGCTCTGAATCGTTCTCGGAGAACTTCAAGATTGATTATTTCTTCGATGCAACTCATGTATCTTTCAACTATTGCTCTGACTGGATACTGCTTTTCTGCGCCTTCTTTGAGCCTGTTACGTAGATCGTTGATGCTGGCCTCCGATTTGATGACAAAAGAAAGCGGGTAGTGCTCAAGCTTATCTATATCGAGAAAATACTTTCGGACATCGAGCGTTTCAGTAACTTGGAAGAACCTTCCTAACGGACGCATTACAACTCACCTTTCGGCCATTTGGC
>PMCF01000318.1 GCA_003154115.1 Anaerolineae bacterium | reverse complement strand
CCCAGCACCGAATCCTCGTCTTCATCCGTCGGTGTTTCCAGCGAAATGGGCCGCCGGGCGACCTGAATCATTTGCTCGGCTTTTTTAACCGGCACCTGCATGGCGTTTGCCAGTTCTTCTGGATTGGGTTCGCGGCCCAGCTCTTGAGTCAGCGAATGACTGACCCGAATTAGTTTGTTGATCTGATCGCCCATGTGAACCGGCACGCGAATGGTGCGGCCCTGATCGGCGATAGCGCGTGTCACCGCTTGGCGAATCCACCACGTTGCATAGGTGCTGAATTTGTGGCCGCGATGGTAATCGAATTTGCGTGCCGCCCGGATCAGGCCGATGTTGCCCTCCTGGATTAGATCGAGGAACGGAACGCCGCGTCCGATGTATTTCTTGGCGACGCTGATGACGAGCCGGCTGTTGGCCGTAATCAAATGTTCGCGCGCGGCCTTGGCGTCCACCATCACTTCTTCCAAGTCCTGGCGTTTCTTGGGGTTCAGGCCGTCTTTTTGCAGGCGCTTCATCGCGTGCTTGCCGCGCTCGATGCGCTTGGCGAGGGCTACTTCTTCTTCGGCGATCAGCAGCGGAATGCGCCCGATCTCCTTTAGATAGAGACCGACGGTATCATCCGTTTCGATGGCGGCCACCGTGCCATCGTCCAGCTCGTCGGTGATCTCATCTTCTTCCGGGCCCTCTTCTTCCGGCGCTTCACCGATCTCGATACCGTGCTCTGTCAGCGTGGCAAAAATCTCATCCAGCTGATCGATATTGGTTTCAGCCTCAGGAAATAACTCTAAGATTTCGTCATACGTGACGTAACCGCGTTCCCGGCCGATTGCCAACAACTGCTCTTCAGCTGTGCTGAGGATGGTGTCTTCCACGATCAAGGCTTCTTTAGCGATCGCGTCCTTCTGTTCCTTCGGCTGTTTGAGCACTTTCTCTTGGACAGCCGGCTGTGTTACTTTTTTCTTAGTAGTAGTTGCCAAATTGCTCACCCGTTGTATACTAATCCCGGTTAGGGGCGTGAAATTACAGAAATAAAGAGCACCTATGTGCGCTCCCTATGCTGGCACATCGTGCTCTTAGGTCTTAGGCGCAGGCCGCTGTTTGGTCATAAACTGCGCTGAATACATAGTACAACATTTAACGATCCATTGTCAAGCGCTAATATAAGGACTGCATGAGAAAGTTCTAAATTGTTTATTTTGTCAACAATTTGTACTCTTTCTTGCACCAATTCGTTGCCAGGAGGTGACATATATCAGTTGATGTAGTGTGTCCGCCTCATAGTTCCCCATAAGTTAGTCGGTCATTTTCTTAACACCGTCGGGAGCCAATGGTTTCGGCCTTATTCCTTGACTCCCAGGATTGGAGAGTGATCGATGCGCGAGTTGTTGCTACAATTTCTCTTTCGACGCGATTTATACCGGAGCGGTGAAGGAAAGTCTCACGCTGCGGGAAGATTTTTGGAAAAGGGTTGCTTGTCTTCCGATCTTGTGGTAAACATTAGTCTCTACATGCAATTTGCCACTATATTGATAGTGAGAAGTGGTACTTGACCAAATAATCATTTCATCTACAATGTACCGGGTGCTTTTGTTGAAGTGTGCTGTCATTCCTCCCAACTTCAGGTGAAAAAATTGATCCTCTATACAACCCTCAGTCACTTTCAGCTACCGCTTGTTCAGGGTCGTCTGATCACAAAATTCCAGTTTCGTTAAGGAGGCAGTGTGAATCTTTTAGGACTGGCCAGACATGGCCTCAATGACTTTGAGCAAATTGCCATTGTCGGCGTATTGGTAGCAGCGTTCATTAGTTTGTTGTATGCCTGGCTCCTGCGGGGCATTGTGCTCAAGAAAGATAAGGGCACCGCTAAGATGCAGGAAATATGGAACGCGATCCGCGTCGGGGCCGATAGCTATCTGGGCCGCCAATTGCGGACGATCCTACCCCTGATTGTGGTTCTTACCATCGCGATGTTCCTGAGCGTTTACATCGTTCAGCCCACCCAGGAAGCAACCAACGAGTTTGGTGCCAACGCGCAGATTATCATCGCGATCGGGCGCGCGATTGCGTTTATCATGGGGGCGTCGTTTTCCTTGGCGGTGGGGCAACTCGGCATGCGTATGGCGATTCAAGCCAATGTGCGCGTGGCTTCGGCTTCGCGGCGCGGCTTTAATGAAGCGCTGTCGATTGCGTACTATTCCGGCACGATCACCGGTATGCTCACCGACGGCCTCGGCCTGTTGGGCGGCACCTCGATCTTCATCATTTTTGGTACGGCCGCGCCTGATGTGCTGCTGGGCTTCGGCTTCGGCGGTACGCTGCTGGCATTGTTCATGCGCGTGGGCGGTGGCATCTACACTAAAGCGGCCGATGTCGGCGCCGACCTCGTCGGCAAAGTAGAGAAGGACATCCCCGAAGATGACCCGCGCAATGCGGCCGTGATTGCCGACCTCGTGGGTGACAATGTCGGCGACTGCGCCGGTATGGCGGCAGATATTTTCGAGAGCTACGAAGTCACAATCGTGTCCGGCTTGATCCTCGGCCTGGCATTGGTGCAGGCCGATCCGACCCACAGCCTGAAGTGGATCGTCTATCCGTTGATCATCCGGGCGATTGGCGTGATCAGTTCGATCCTAGGCACGTTCACCGTGCCGATCTGGGAGCATTTCCCGATCAAATTCCTGCGCTCGCACGATGCCGAAGAATCGATGTTCCGCTCGTATGAGGTATCCAGTGTTTTCACGATCTTCTGCTCGTTTTTGTTGGCACTCGCTTACGCGCACGATTGGCGACTGAGCGCGCTCACTGCGATTGGTGTCGGCCTGGCCGTTGCTTATAATCCACTGACCTCGTACTTCACTTCGACGAAGAAGCCGCCCGTGAAAGAGATCGTGGAATCGACCGAAACCGGCCCGGCGACGACGATTCTCTCCGGCCTCTCCGTCGGCATGGAGTCGAGTGTGTGGGCGCTGTTAGTCATCGCCATTGCCTTCGTGCTCGCGACGCTGCTGTACGGTAATGAGTCATCACCAACTTACGTGCTCTACGCGGTGGCGATGATCGGCATTGGTATGCTCAGCCACACCGGAAACAACGTCGCCATGGACTCCTACGGCCCCATCTCGGACAATGCTAACGGCATCGGCGAGATGGCCTGGCACGATATGGAAGATACCGAGACGGTGAAAGCGCGCCAGATCATGGCTGACCTCGACGCGGTGGGCAACACGACCAAGGCCATCACCAAGGGTGTGGCCATTGCCTCTGCCGTCATTGCCGCGGTCAGTTTGTTCGCTTCGTACATCACCGATGTGGGTCACGTCCAGCAGCAGTTGGGTCTGGCGCCGCTGACATCGATTCGTGTTTCAGAAGTGTCGGTGTTTATTGGTTTGCTGTTGGGCGGCGCTCTGCCTTGGTTGTTTAGCTCGCTGTCGATTCGCGCCGTCAGCCGTGCGGCCGCCATGATCGTCGAAGAAGTGCGCCGGCAGTTCCGCCTTCCGGGCATCATGGAAGGCACGACTAAGCCGGACTATGCGCGGGTAGTGGATATCTCGACCGGTGCGGCGCAGAAGGAACTCGTTCCGCTGGCGACGATCGCCGTGTTGGTGCCGCTGCTCGTCGGCATCGTGCTGGGCGTCGAGGCGCTGGGTGGTTTCTTGGCGGGCATCATCCTGTCTGGACAATTGCTCGCCGTGTTTATGGCGAACACCGGCGGCGCCTGGGATAACGCTAAGAAGGCCATCGAAGACGAACCGCGTAATCTGGCGAAGAACACGGGCAAGGGTTCTGAGCGACACAAGGCGGGTGTGGTAGGTGATACCGTCGGCGATCCGTTGAAGGATACTGCAGGTCCGGCGCTCAACCCGATGATCAAAGTGGCGAATCTCGTCAGCTTGATTGCCGCTCCGCTTATCGTGAGTCTGCGTCTGGGCAATCCCATCGTTATTGTGATTCTGGCCGTAATACTCCTCGCCGGATCAGTGTGGGCACTGCGTACCTCCAAGCGCAAGATGGCGGTGTTGAAGGCCGCGAAGTAAGTCTTGTCTGGGGTGGTTGTTTAGTCGAAGACCCGCCGGGTATTCACTCAATGCTCGGCGGGTCTTTTCTTGCGCTTGACTCTGACACTGTGCGTCAAGTAAAATAATAGCATGGCGACAGGTTACCTCTTTGACCCGCTGTATTTGCAGCACGTCCAGCCCAACCATGTGGAAGGACCGGAACGCCTCACAGCGATCAATGACGCGCTCGACGAGACCGGTATGCGCGATCGGCTGGTCGCGCTAACGCCGGAGCCGGTTTCGATCGAGCAGTTGTCGCGTGTGCATCAGATGCGCCACATCGAAAGAGTCCGATCGGTCGCCGAGCGCGGCGGCGGTGGATTGGCTGGTCGCGGTGATGAGACCTACGTTGCACCCCGATCGTATGAGGCGGCCCTCTTAGCTGCTGGCGCTGCCGTGTCTGGTGTTGAAGCAGTGCTGCGCGGTGAGGTCAAGAACACCTTTGCCTTAGTCCGCCCACCAGGGCATCATGCCTTTGCCGATCATGGTGAAGGTTTTTGTTTGTTCAATAACATTGCCGTCGCGGCTGCTGTGGCGCGTACTGAATTTAACCTCGACCGCGTCTTGATCGTCGACTTCGATGTGCATCATGGCAATGGCACCAACGCGATCTTCTATCGTGATCCCAGCGTGCTGTTTTTCTCCACGCATCAGTGGGGCATCTATCCCGGCACCGGTTATTGGGATGAAGTCGGCGCAGACGAGGGCGTAGGTTACAGTGTCAATGTGCCGATGCTGCCCGGTTGGGGCGATGGCGCGCTGCAACGCATGTTTGATGATCTGCTCATCCCGATCGCGCGGCGCTTTCAACCGCAGCTGATCCTGGTCAGCGCCGGTTACGATCCCAGTTGGACAGATCGCCTTGGATCCATGCTGGTCACCACACTGGGGTTTTTTGCATTGACACGGACGCTGGTGAAACTGTCCGATGAACTTTGCAACGGTAGATTAGTCATGACTTTGGAAGGTGGTTACGGCCTGGACGGCTTAGCTTACGGCGTGGTCGCCTCGTTTGCAGCGCTGCTGGGCGATGAGGTTGTCGCCGATCCGATCGGGGCTGGCCGCTACACCGAAAAACCGTTCGACGAAGAGTATCTCGATCAATTGCGCGCTGTGCATGGTCTTCCCGCGTTGTGATCCGGCGGCGCGCAGTACGTAGTACTATCAATTCACTTGCACAAAACATTGAACCATAGCATAATGACTTTACTTCACTCACTAGGCGAGGCGATATGGCAGAAGTAGCGCTCCGCGATTATCTTAATGAAATTGACAATCTGATCGACCACGACTCCATCGAGGCGGCCCTGCAGCATAGCCGTCACATCCTGCTGCAGTATCCCAAGGCCGTCGAGGTTTATCGGTTGATGGGCAAAGCCTTGTTGGAGCGGGAGGACGATCGGGCTGCGCAAGATGTCTTCCAGCGCGTGCTCAGCGTCGATCCGGAAGACTTTGTGGCTCGTGTTGGATTAAGCATCGTGCATGATCGCAACAACGAGTTGGACCCCGCGATCTGGCACATGGAACGCGCCTTTGACATCGCGCCGAGCAATGCCTTGATCCAGGGCGAGCTGCGTCGCTTGTATGCGCGGCGCGATGGCGAGCCACCCGAGCGAATTCCCTTGACCCGCGATGCGTTGGCGCGCATGTACGCCCACGGCGATCTCAATGCCGAGGCGATTGCCGATCTGCGCGAATTGCTGCGCGAGCAACCCGATCGGGTCGACTTGCAAGTTGAGATGGCGGAAGTCCTGTGGCGTGATGATCAACGGGTGGACGCCTCGGAACTGACGCAGAAGGTTCTTAATGCGCTGCCCTATTGCTTGAAAGCCAACTTGATTATGGGCGCGATTCTGCGTGACAGCGGCGCGAATGGCGAAAGCGAAGAACCTTTCCAACGCGCGCAGGCCGTCGATCCTGAAAATGTATTTGCGGTGAGTTTCTTTGGCGGGCAGGGGCCGTTAGTGCAACAGCCGGTGCTGGTGGATCGTCTTGATCTGCAGACCGTGTCGGATATGCTTGAAGCTCCAGAGCTGGTCGAGCAAACGGAAGAAGTCCCCGAATGGTTGCGCGGCATTTCTGATCTCGAACCACCACTGTCGCCGGAGTCTGAAGTTGAGCATGCACCGCGTTTGTCCGCGGGCCTGCACATGCCGGATGTGGCGACGGAAATCCCAGCTTGGCTGCAAGGTCTCACCGCCGAACCGGGTGCCGCGGAAGCAGATGTGCCCGACTGGCTGGCGACCCTGACCGGTGCCGCTGTGGCCGGCGCTGAGGCCCAGGCCCTCACTGAGCGTGAGAAAGCTACGCCCGAAGAGCCCGCCGCTAAGCCAACAGAGGAAGAAGTTCCTGACTGGATCAATCAACTCGGCAGTACCGGCACGCTCACCGCGCCTGAAACGATTCCTCCCGTCGTTGAAGAGGAGCAGCCCGATTGGCTGGCGCAATTACGCGAAACGCCGCCCACGCCTGAAACGATGCCAGTCTCTGAGGATACTCAGACGCCCGATTGGCTGGCGGCCCTGACTGGTGCCGCTGTGGCTGGCGCTGCGGCCCAAGCCGTCACTGAACGTGAGGAAGCTGCGCCCGAAGAGCCCGCCGCTAAGCCAGCCGAGGAAGAAGTTCCTGACTGGATCAATCAACTCGGCAGTACCGGCACACTCACCGCGCCTGAAACGATTCCCGTCTCTGAGGATACTCAGTTGCCCGATTGGTTGGCGCAGCTTCAACCCTCTGCGCCTCCACTGGTAGAAACGCCGGCTAGTGAAGAACCCGATTGGTTGGCGCAGCTGCGCGCTTCCAGCGGTGAAGCTGCCACTGAACCCGAGCCGCCCTCGTTTGATCTTGGTAAATCCTTTGACACAGGCGCGGGTAAAGTTGCCGCGGGCGTAGCCGGCTTAGCTGGCGCAGCTATTTTCGCAGATCATGAAGGTAAGGGAGAAGAAGTTTCGGCAGAACCCGAAGCGCCAGCACCTGCCGCAGTCGAGCCAACGCCTGCTGTATCATTTGGCATGGTTGAACCTGTTGCTGGGCCAGAAGTTCCTGAGGAAATGCCCAGTGCTGATGATGCTTTGGCTTTTTTGGCTAAGCTCGCGGCGGGCAAAGAAGATCAGCTGCGCGCCCAGGCGCAAGAAGAAGGCGATGTGCGCATGGCCGCAATCATGGGCCGCAAGCCAGCTGAAGTGAAGCCGGTTGAACCTGTGCGCGAAGAACAGGCAACGAGTGGCGCTGTTGTTGCTGGTGCCGTGTTGGCTGGCGCGGCGACC
>PMCF01000137.1 GCA_003154115.1 Anaerolineae bacterium | reverse complement strand
GCCCACAACGGGTTGAATGGTTGGGTGTATGCCCTTGCCGTGATCGGGAGCGACCGGTATGTTGGCGGCGGTTTCACCGCGACCGCCGACGGGGCGGTGACCAACTTGAACAAAATCGCTAAGTTGGGAGCAACTGTGACGCACAGCGTTTACCTTCCATTGGTGACCAGGTAGTGAATCGTTGCTGCGCTCTCTAAAGTTAAAAACGGTGTATGACATGAAAGGAAAACAACCATGAATACCAAACTGATCAACCGTATCTTGAATCTTGTCGTGATTATGGCGCTGGCGTTAAGCTGGCAGTCGGTCACCTCGGCCAAAGCCGCACCAACCCCAGCCGGGCTGCCTGTGACCACGGGCAGCCACGCCCTGAACAGTGAACCCAGCCTGATCTGGAACACCTTTCTCGAGTATACCAATGGCGCCGATTTTGGGAATGGCATCGCCCTGGATAGCGGTGGCTACATCTATGTGACCGGCAGCAGTCATGCCACCTGGGGCACTCCCTTGCGGGCCTATTCCGGGGGTGTGCAGGATGCTTACATTGCCAAACTCAATCTGGACGGGTCTCTCATCTGGAGCACCTTCATCGGCGGCGCCGGGACTGATTATGGCCGCGGCATCGCCGTGGATGGCAGCGGTCATGTGTTTGTGACCGGCTCCAGTGATGCCACCTGGGGCACACCCGTGCGGCCCTTTACTAGTAATCAATACTATTCAACTGTAACGGATGCCTTCGTTGCCCAACTCAGTTCAGATGGGGCGCTGATCTGGAGCACCTTCCTGGGGGGACTCGGTTCTGATAATGGCTATGGCATCGCCGTGGATGGCAGCAATGATGTGTTTGTGACCGGTTCCAGTGACTTTACCTGGGGCACCCCCGTACGAGCCTTCAGCAATGATCACTACGGTTCAGGAGATGCCTTCGTCGCCAAACTCAGTTCGAGCGGGGCTCTGCGATGGAACACTTTTCTTGGCGGCAATATTCCTGATGGCTACGGAATTGACGAGGGTCATGCCATTACCCTGGATAGCAGTGGGGCTATCTATATCAGCGGTTCCAGCGGCGGCACCTGGGGCAGTCCTATCAGGGCTTTCACGCCTGGCACAAAAACCGATGGTTATGCGGTATGGCCAACGACGGATGCTTTTATTGTTAAACTCACATCAGGTGGGGCTCTGACCTGGAACACGTTCCTTGGCAGCAAAGGGGATGATGCTGCTCTGGGTATCGCCGTAGACAGCGGCGGTAAGGTGGATGTGACCGGCTCCAGTGATACGGCCACCTGGGGCGCCCCCGTGCGCGCCTATTCTGGCCTTCAGGATGCTTTTGTGGCCCAACTGAATTCAAACGGGACATTGACCTGGAACACCTTCCTTGGCAACATCGGTTATGATGCGGCCAGGGGGATCGTCGTGGATGGCAGCGGCAATATGTTTGTAACCGGTAATAGTGATAGGACCTGGGGCACACCCCTGCATGCTCACACCAGTATGACTAGCTATAATGCCTTTGTCGCCAAAATTGATTCATCCGGAAAACTGCAGGCCAACACCTTTTTCGGCTGTGACATTGGTGATTATGGGAATGGGATCGCCCTGGATGGCAGCGGCAATTTGGTGGTGACTGGCTACAGTCGTGACACCTGGGGCGCTCCTTTGCATGGCACTGGCGGTAACTTCGTTGCCAAAGTGGATTTATCTCTTTTTCCCTCGGTGATTTCCAGCCGGCGCGCCAGCGCCAACCCCAGCAGTGCCACCAGTGTCAGTTTTACCGTTGCCTTCTCCAGAGACGTTACCGGTGTGGACATAGCGGACTTCAGCCTGACCCCCTCGAGCGCCCTGATGGGAACTTTTATCAACAGTGTGACTGGCTCGGGTACAACTTATACCGTTACAGTGAATACCGGTTCGGGTAGTGGATTCTTGCGTCTGGACGTGATCGACAACGACAGCATTATCGATCCAACCACAATCCCATTGGGTGGACCGGGTAGCGGGAATGGAAATTTCATCGATGGCCAGGTCTATGGCATCCGGGTTGTCCAGTTATACCTGCCACTTATCACGAAATCCTGAGTGGGCCGGTTTCGGGGGCCGACCGGAATTGGTGGTCGGCCCGAAGGTCTTCGTCCAATAAAGATAACCCCTTGCTCAATTCTGATGGCACACTCAACACCGGCAAGGGCGCGAGCGGCGCACTCGATTTGCGCGGCTGGAGTGTCACGCTCGACTCAGCGCGCGGACCCATCCTGACTCATGACGCACCTGCGCCTGCCGCACCGAACGCTGATACATGGTGGGCGTTTGCCCACACCGGGTTGAATTATCCTGTTGATGCCCTGGCCGTGATGGGGAGCGACCTGTATGTCGGCGGCGAATTCACCCAGACCGCCGATGGGACGGTGACCAACCTGAACCACATCGCCAAGTATAGCGGCGGCACATGGTCGGCGCTTGCCAACCACGGGTTGAATAGTGCAGTGGAAGCTCTGGCCGTGAGCGGGAGCGACCTGTATGTCGGCGGCTGGTTCATCCAGACCGCCGACGGGGCGGTGACGAACCTGAACCACATCGCCAAGTTGGGATACATCATGTACCTTCCATTGGTGCTCAAGCATTAGAATGGCTCACGCCGCCTGACGCTAACACACGCAGCCCGGCCCGCTGACAATCGACCTCGTCAACCTGAGACGTTGATTGAGTGTTTCTTAAAGCCTTGGGCACGGTTCACTCGGCCTTATCCGAGGGCCGGAAACACCTTTACAAATTGACTGGCCGACTGGCGGCGGGGCCAAGCCAACAGGCCCGACAGGGTCAGGCTAAATGATACGGTGGGATCCGATCGCCGCGCCGGTCAGTCAGGCGGGAAGCCCACGAGGATCAGCCAGTCATCCGTGCCGACCTCAATGCCCGCCAGTTCATAGGGACTCTTGCCCTGGCGGGGACTGCGTTCGAACTTATGCATGTTAAACCACAGCGCGAACAGATTCAGGAACAGTTGGCGGCTGAGCGGCAAGATGGAAGAACTCTCCGGCGTCTTGCAGCAAAGGTATGGCTACAATAAAGCCAAAGCCGGCACGGAAATCAACAACTGCCTGAAAGAGGCCGACAAAAAGTTGCACGCCAAAGTCTAAACACTGGCTTCGCATCGTGCAAAATGAATAGCTTGCTGAAACCAATGGCTCTGCGTGGCGCAGGGCCATTTTGCGTCAACTCATTCAGACTCAGTAGTCATCATGAACGGCGTTCACCACCGTACATGAAAACGCTCCGCTCCCCGTCCCCGGGGAGCGCCCTCGCGGACGAGGGCTGCGAGCATTTTCATGTCAGATCCAATTTTGCTAGCCGCGCGGGCTCCCACGCCCGCGACTCCGGCGGCGTGTTCACTCGCTGCGCTCGGGGTGCTGCGCGAGGAGCCACCTCTGCTTGGAATTTGGATCTACTGAGACGGCCATCTTATTTCACTGGTCGCGCGTGTAGTCCAAACACTGACAATCAATCTCAACATTGACCTACACGCAAATCAGTCTCACGCTGATAGTCAACGGCGATCGAAGCCGATATAGTAGACGCAGCAATATGAATGTTTTCAACCTATAGTCAAACTGTCAAGGAGAAAATAAAATGGGACTGCTATCGTGGATTGTGGTCGGAGCTATTGCCGGTTGGCTGAGTGGACAAGTGATGAAAGGTCGCGGCTTCGGTCTGCTGGGCGACATCATTGTAGGCGTCGCCGGCGGGCTGATCGGCGGCTGGTTGGCCACTCAACTCTTTAAGGTATCGAATCCCATCAATGGCTTCAACCTGGAAAGCATCCTGGTTGCGTTTCTGGGTGCGGTCGTGCTCATCGTCGTCGTCCGGATGTTCCAGGGCCGCGGCCGGGGGAGTTTGCTGCACCGTTAGAGTTTGTTAAAGAATAAGTTCCCGTCATGTCATTCCGAGTGCAGCGAGGAATCGTTACTACTCAGCCCACGGCGGCAATGTCATTCCCGCGTGCTTTCGCTCATGCGTGCCGCCAAGCCCCAGTGGGGCTTGGGTACGGCATGGCGGGAATCCAGAGGCGTGTCAGCCGCGAATCTGGATGCCCGATAGAAGCATTCGGGCATGACGACTGAGTAATAACCAACAGGTGCAAAATTAACATATAAGCAAAGATTTCGCCTGTTTTTTCGGCCAAAATTCAATGTGCCAGCTGGCATTTATATGTTAGTTTTGCACCTACGGGTAATAACGAGGAATCTCTGTGATGGTCGCTGAGACCCCTCGCTACGCTCGGGGTGACACGGGAAGTTATCTCTTTACGCTCACTTAGCACGTGTAAAAGAATAAGTTCCGATTTTCCCGCACGAAACGTTTGGTTCTTACAGTGGATGGCGATTTCAAAATCGGAAGTTATTCTTTTACAACTACTTAGTCGAGCCGCGCCATTCAGTGGACAGTGCGCCATAGGTTATCGATGCGGTACAAATCGCAGTCATTACCTGAGGAGGTAAACAACATGAGAATAACAAAGAGTTTGGGATCGATCTTGCTGGCTATCTGGCTGATTCTGACCGGCCTGATGGTCGTGGTGACCGGCTTTACGCTGCCCCCCATTATCATGGCGGTGCTCGCGATCGCGGCCGGGGTTTTAATCCTGCTGGGTCGGTAAGCGGCCGACCGTTTTAATGAGCGATGGGAACTGGCAACGTGTTCTTTGCGACCTGCAAACGCCCGCCTGGTCAGGCATCAATAGCGAGTGGCACATACATTAGGAGAAACTTACATGGACGCGAACCGAGACATCTTACAAGGCAAGTGGCATGAGCTCCAAGGCCAAGTGAAACAGAAATGGGGCAAGCTGACCGACGATGATACGCAGCGACTGAGCGGCAAAACGGAAGAGCTCGTCGGTGTCTTGCAGCGGCGGTATGGCTACGGTAAGGCTCAGGCGGAAATCGAAATTAACAACTGGGTACGCAGCCGCGACACAGCGCCCAGCAAAAATTGAGAAGGAGAACCATGTCTGAGAATCAACCGATCAATGAAGTCTCCGTCGATCGACGCGCCGAAACGGTCACCACCCAACAACCGGGCTATGCGGCGACGGAGCAGGTGACCCGCGATGTAGCAGCAGAACGACGACAGGGGCTGTTTCAGATTACGCGCATCGTCTATACCATTCTGGGTATCCTGGAAATTCTGCTGGGAATCCGCTTCGTGTTGCATTTGATTGGGGCCAATGCGGCCAGTGGCTTTGCCACGTTCATCTACGGCATTACAGGAGTGTTCGTCGCGCCGTTCAACGGCCTGATCGGGACGCCTGCCTCCGGTGGGACGACACTTGAAGTAACCACCCTCATTGCGATGGCCGTCTATGCGCTGCTCTTCTGGGGGGTCGTGCGCGTGATCGGTATCGTAGCCGATCGACCCAGCGCCCGCACCGTTACGCGCTCGACGCGGGAGCAGACGCCCGGCGGCCCGGGCAATGAGCGGACGACCCATACCATCAGCAGCTAACAGCGATCAATGGCTCGAGTTTGAGCAATCAGCAAATTGCTCAAACCCCCGGCCAGTTGAGAGACGGATCAGCGTCTCGCCACACGGAGGTCAAACATGTTGCTACAGTCAAGCATTCCAACCGAATTCACCTTTACTATCGGCTGGGTCGATATCGTAATCCTTGTCATCCTGGTGGTTGCCTTCTTGCGCGGGCGGAGGTTGTTCCTTCCGATCTTCGCTCTGATCGTCATGATCTACCTTTTTCGGATATTTCCTAACGAAATTCTGGCGATTATCCGCGGGATCAACCAACTCAATGGCCCAGCGGCCTTTATCACCGTAAGCCGTTGACCCAGACCTTTTTAACACCGGCGAAAACCAGGCGGCTGGTGCATTGAATGTGATCAATCGTCAGCGAGCGACCGGCGCCCCCTGGCCGGATGGATCTTTCTTAACCTGCGTTTACGCTAAGGAGACAATCAAATGGGATGGCTATCGTGGATCGTGGTGGGCGCCATCGCCGGCTGGCTGGCGGGACAACTTGTGAAAGGCCGGGGCTTTGGCTGTCTCGGTGACATCATTGTGGGCATCGTCGGCGGACTAGTGGGCGGCTTCCTGGCGGCACAGCTCTTTCACATGCCGGATGCGGTCAATGGTTTTAACCTGGGCAGCATCGTGGTCGCGTTTCTCGGAGCGGTCGTCGTGGTCGTCGTCATCCGTCTGTTGCGCGGCGGCCGGGGTTAGTCAGAGCGCCAAGCTGCCCATGCGCGGGCTAGCTTGAAAAGGTTGCTACTCAGCCGTTTCGCTATGCGCCGCGTATTGTCATTCCCGCGAAGGCGGGAATCCAGCCGCCGACAGTGGATTCCCGCCTTCGCGGGAATGACGGCTGATTAGGAACTTGAGAAGACTGAAAGCAACTGAGTTGCCAAATCCTGGTGGTGTTGGAGTGCGCCCAACGATGATTTAACCAACATCAAGAAGCAGGTGGAAGATGAACGCAAACACTAAACACAGCCGATTGGATCGCCTTGCCCGGTCGCTTGAGGCTATGTGTCTCGTTCTCGCCGTGATCTTCAGTGGGACAGGGGGAGTTGCTCTGGCATCCGTTCTAGCCTCCCCGGCGCGCGGGCTGGGTTCGGCGGCGAACTTTCTGGTACTCGGCGGCTCGACCGTGACGAACACCGGGGCGACCGTCGTCGCCGGAGAACTAGGGACGGCACCCGGCACGACGATTACCGGCTTCCCGCCGGGCATTGTGACCGAGGGCGGCACAACGCACATGGGGGATGCCTTGGCGCTTCAGGCTCAGAATGATGCCACACTTGCCTACAATTCCTCAGTCGGCCAACCCTGCAATATTCATTTGGCTGATCAGGAGTTGGGTGGCAAAACGCTCACGCCTGATATTTATTGTTTTGCATCGCTGGCGAAATTGACGGGACAACTCGTGCTTGACGCCCAGGGCAACACCGCAGCGGTCTGGATTATCCAGATACCGGGTGGACTGAGTACCGCCAGTAACTCATCGGTTGTCGTGACCAATGGGGGGGGTGTCTGCAACGTGTTTTGGATCGTGGGCGAATCCGCGACCATCGGCGCAAACAGTGCGTTCGCGGGCAACATTCTCGCCCTCACGAGCATCACTATGGCAACGGGGGCCAGCCTGTCTGGTCGTGCCTTGGCGCGAAATGGGGCGGTGACGCTGGATACTAATAACATCTCCAAACCGCCCTGCGCCCAAGCTGCAGCCCCAACTGCAACCCCAACTCCAATTCCGGCCTCTGCGCACGTCAGTGTGGAGTATCAGTGCGCCGCTGACGGCCGCGTCGCCGTCAGCGTGGGAGTGACAGCCGGCGTGATCGTTTCCGGCCTCGGAGCGGACATTACATCGGCTACCGACACGGGCAACAACAAGATTGTCCGCTATCTTTCGCCCGGTCATTACGAGTGGCGAGCCACGCCACCCGCGGGATCCTTGCTGGATGTTGATCATGGAGTGGTGGATAAGGCCACCTGTAGTGTACCTGTTGTCCCGACGGCCACGCTGGTTCCGACTGTAGCAAAAGTGCCGGTCGTCGTCCCGGTCACCGGGGCCGATCGAGGGGGCGCACGCGTGTTGGCCGCTCCTCACTCGATGAGCGTCAGCTTGGGCCTGCTGAGCCTGGGCTTTCTCAGTCTGGGATTTGGGCTGATTTTGCTCGCGCTGAGGCGTAAATAGGGAAAGAGTCCGGCTGCAAGGGGAGCGGGTTGAATGCTGGCAGGCTACGCTGCCCGGAGCGCCGGCTGTGAACGGGAGCACCTTATCCGAAAGATTAGGAGAATCACACCATGCAGAAACTCAAGTATCTGACGATTTTGTTGCTCTTGAATGCACTTCTTGTTTCAGCGGGCGGTGTCTGGGCGAGCCCTGGCGCAGTCTCCCCAGATTTAGGTTCGGCGGCGAGCTTTGTAGGCCTGGCCCATGAGACGTTCACCAATACCGGCGCGGGCGTCTACGTTGGGGATGTGGGTGTCTCCCCAGGCACCGAGGTCACTGGTTTTCCTCCGGGATCGGTCAGAAACGGAGCGATACACATCGCCGATGGGGTTGCGGCTCAGGCGCTGAGTGATGCCACCACGGCCTACACTGCACTCACCGGCCAGGCGTGCAATGTCCATTTGACGGGTAAGGATCTGGGCGGCATGACGCTCACGCCCGGCGTCTATTGTTTCGATACATCGGCGCAGTTGACGGGTGACCTCGTTCTGGATGCACTGGATAACCCCAATGCAGTCTGGGTTTTCAAGATCGGGAGCACGCTCACGACCGGTTCCACCTCGTCGGTGGCCATGATCAATGGCGGTCAAGCTGTCAAGGTGTTCTGGCAGGTCGGCAGCTCAGCGACTCTCGGCACATACACTCGGTTCAGTGGAAATATTCTCGCGCTTGAAAGCGTCACCCTGACTAACGGCGCCAGCCTGGTCGGGAGAGCCTTCGGACTGACTGGGGCCGTGACGATGGATACCACCGACGCTCCCGCCCCCATTGCGAATACGCCGATGTGCTGGCTAGATTATCTGCCACTCATCACACAGTGACACACCGTCAGAAGGGGGCCGGTGCGCTACGCTGCCCAGAGCGCCGGCTGCAAACAGGGGGCAGCTCACCCGAAAGATATAGGAGGATCACACCATGCGAAAACTAAAATATTTGACGAGTTTGTTTATCCTGGCCGCGCTTCTTGTTGCGGCGGGCGGCGCCTTAGCAAGCCCTGGCGCATTTGCTCCAGATTTAGGTTCGGCGGCGAGCTTTGTAGGCCTGGCCCATGAGACATTCACCAATACCGGATCAGGCGTCTATTATGGGAATGTGGGGGTCAGCCCCGGCACCGCAGTCGTAGGCTTTCCTCCGGGTTCGGTCAGAAACGGAGCGATATACACCGGTAGTGATGGGGTTGCGGTTCAAGCGCAGATCGATGCCAACAAGGCATACATTGCGCTCGCCGGCCAGAAGTGCAATGTCAACTTGACGGATCAGGATCTGGGCGGCATGACGCTCACGCCCGGCGTCTATTGTTTCAATACGTCAGCGCAGTTGACGGGTGACCTCGTTCTGGATGCACTGGATAACCCCAATGCAGTCTGGGTTTTCCAGATAGGGAGCACGCTCACGACTGCCTCCGGTTCATCGGTAAGCGTGATCAATGGCGGTCAAGCGCTCAAAGTATTCTGGCAGGTCGGCAGTAGCGCGACCCTCGGTACGACCACGCGGTTCCGCGGCAATATTCTTGCGCAAGTCAGCGTCACCCTGTTTACCGGCGCCGGCCTGACCGGTAGAGCCTTCGGGCTAACGGGGGCCGTGACGATGGACACCAACGGCTCTCCCCCCATCGCCAACATTCCAGTTACCGATCTGAGCATCGTCAAGCGCGTAAACCGGGCCAACGCTGTCTCGGGACAGCCTATCACCTACACCCTAACCTTTGCCAACGTGGGGAATGAGCTGGCCACGGGCGTCATGATCACCGACATCGTACCCATCAGCGTGACGGGCACCAGCGTCATCAGCAGCGGCGTTGTCATCACGCCGGTGGGCGGCACGCGCTATGGGTGGAACATCGCCCCGTTGGCCGCCGGCCAGGGCGGGATCATCACCATTACCGGTGTGCTGTCCAGCGGACTCCAAGTTGGCGAGGCCTTTACCAACACTGCCATCATCACCTATGCGCTGGATAGTGACGCCAGCAACAACAGCAGCAGTGTGGGCGTCAACGTTGTTGCGCCGATGCCTGATCTGAGCATCGTCAAGCGCGTAAACCAGGCCAACGCTGTCCCGGGGCAGATTATCATCTACACCCTCACCTTTGCCAACGTGGGTAGTGAGCTGGCCACGGGCATCACGATCACCGACATCGTACCCCTCAGCGTGACGGGGACTAGCGTCATCAGCAGCGGCGTTGTCATCACGCCGGTGGGTGGCACGCGCTACGAGTGGAACATCGCCCCGTTGGCCGTAGACCAGGGCGGCGTCATCACTATCACCGGCGTGCTGTCCAGCGGACTCCAAGTTGGCGAGGCCTTTACCAACACCGCCGTCATCACCTCTGCGCTGGATAGGGACGCCAGCAACAACAGCAGCAACGTAGGCATCAACGTTGTTGCGCCGATGCCTGATCTGAGCATCGTCAAGCGCGTAAACCAGGCCAACGTTGTCCCGGGGCAGACTATCACCTACACCCTCACCTTTTCCAACGTGGGTAATAAGCTGGCCACAGGCGTCACGATCACCGACAGCATACCCCTCAGCGTGACGGGGACCAGCGTCATCAGCAGCGGCGTTGTCATCACGGCGGTGGGCGGCACGCGCTACGAGTGGAACATCGCCCCGTTGGCCGTCGGCCAGGGCGGCGTCATCACCATCACTGGTGTGCTGTCTAGCGGACTCCAAGTTGGCGAGGCCTTTACCAACACCGCCGTCATCACCTCTGCGCTGGATAGGGATGCCAGCAACAACAGCAGCAGTGTAGGCGTCAACGTTGCGCCGATGACCTACACTTTGACCGTCAACATCGTAGGCAGTGGCAGCGTGACACGGGAACCATCAGGCACCGTGATCTTGCCATCCCATATCTACCTGGCGGGCACAGTGGTCACCCTCACTGCCACGCCGGATATGGGCTGGTACTTTTGCGGCTGGTCGGGGGACTTAAGCAGCGCAACCAACCCCCTACTGGTGACGATGAACGCGAACAAAGCCGTCACGGCCATGTTTATGAAGTTTAGAATCTATCTCCCTCTGGTGTTGAAAATAAATAACTGATCCACAGGGGGCAGCTGCTGCATGGCGAGTGGACAACGCCACTTCAGGCGCATCCGGTCGGTGCAGAGGCTCTGATAAATCAGCGGTCGCTCGTTCCAGCATGACGACGGTCATGCTGGAAGGGCTTGAACACGATCGCTAAGGACATCTGTCTGATGGAGCAAAGTCGCCTGAACCAAGTGGAAACGGCTGACAATGCCGAAGATAATCCGGCCCTGAGCAACGTCATCGAGCGGAACATCCGCACGATTATCGGCCTGCGCCTGAAGGCGGCTCATGAGCGCGGCTTGCAAGATCGGATCGCCGACGGCATCACTTCTTTTTCGGGGCGCATGATCTTTGCGTATGTGCATATCGTCTGGTTCGCCATTTGGATCGTGTTAAACACGGGCAATTTCGGGGTGCAGGCTTTCGATCCATATCCTTACGGACTCTTGACGATGCTCGTATCCCTGGAAGCGATCTTCCTATCCACCTTTGTGCTCATCAGTCAAAACCGGTTGAGCCAGGAAGCCGAGCATCGCGCCGATTTGGATATGCACATCGGTTTGCTGACGGAACACGAGTTGACGCGCGTGCTGCAAATGCTCGACGCCATTCAAGAGAAACTGGGGATCGAAAACGATCAGGACAGCGAACTGGCCGACCTTGAAATGGAGACCAGGCCCGAAGATGTGCTGGCCGAAATCGATCGCCTGCAACAGCGGTTAAAGTGAACGTGCCCCAATACCACGCAGCGCATAAAGTTCTAGCATCATGGAGGAAAAACATGACTACCAAGCATAAGTTCACCAGCGAAGAGCCTCGCGCGATGGGCGGCCAACTCGGCGTCAATCAAAGTGTAGTTGACTTCGCGGAGTTCCGGCGCGAACTAAAGATCGAACTGGAGCACGGCTTAAGAGTCCCAGAGGCCACTAGCGCTGCGCCGCTCACTAGCAAGATTGCCTGGGCGAACCTCAAGGAATTCTCAGACTCTAGCACGCGCTGGACTGACTTGAAGCCAAAGCGAATAAGTTCCAGACAACGCAAAGGGTAAGGACAGCCGGGGGGCGTCAAGCGGTTGAGACAACTGGAGCCGTCCTTTGGCCGATGACGGGCGGCAGCCATTCGGGTATCGGCGCAATCGAATCGTATCCCTATCAAGGAAAAAGATCATGAATGCCACACACCCTCGCGAAAGCAAACCGCTTGGCGTTTTACTGATCGCGGGCTTCTATGCCTTTGGCGCGATCGTGTTGCTGATCAGCCTCTTCATCAATCCGACGGAAGTCAGCCGGATCATCGCCGAACGACATGGCTTGTTGCCAGGCTTTGGCACGCTGATCATACCGATCGTCGCCGCGTTGGGCCTCATCATGGCTTATAGCCTCTACTCACTCTCGCGCTGGGGCTTCTTCCTGACCCTCGTGTATCTGATCTATTTTGGCGGCATCAGCATTGCCCTGGGCGGTTTGAACTTCGCCCTGACCGGACAGGTGGTGCTGCAGGTGTACTTCGGCAATCTGATCTGGTCGGTGCTGGTGATCGTCTATTTGCTTATCGTGCGCCGGCGCTTTCTAGCGCCGAAGAACGCTGGTCTGCCTCTGACTGAGACAGCACACAGCTGACCGATGGCGTCTTGGGACTGTTCGGTGTCATGACCTGAGACGCAACGCCTGGCCGAGGCGTCGACCCAACGGCATATCTGACAAGTACTTTCAATTCGAAGCATAAGGAGAACAAGCATGAAAGGCAATGACAAGTTAATCGCGGTGTTGAATCAACTGCTGGCGGACGAGCTGACCGCCATCAGCCAGTACATGGTGCATTCGGAAATGTGCGACAACTGGGGTTACGAAAAGTTGCACAAAGCCATCGAACACCAGGCCATGGACGAGATGCACCATGCCGAGTGGCTCATTCAGCGCATCATCTTCTTCGAAGGTGCGCCGATCGTCTCCAAGC
Organism: Anaerolineae bacterium; assembly: GCA_003154115.1. Classification (GTDB taxonomy): domain Bacteria; phylum Chloroflexota; class Anaerolineae; order Fen-1058; family Fen-1058; genus Fen-1058. The sequence goes on along the minus strand of PMCF01000137.1, from coordinate 6,447 downwards.
TCAACCCGATGAAAATCGGCAAGAGCGTGCTGGAGATGGTGACCGTCGATCAGGCCGACGAGCTCGACGCGATTCGCGCCTATAACGCCGCGATTCGTCTCGCGCAGGAAGCGGATGATCAAGCCACCGCCGATTTGTTGCGAAAAATTCTCCTGATGGAAGAGGGTCACGTCGATTGGGCCGAACGGCAGAGCGATCAGATCGAACAGATGGGGCTTGCCAATTATCTCATCAACCAGACCCACGGCGCGGCCGGCTAGATCGCAAGCGACGCAGAGAAAGAACTGGATTCCGCAGCACTCGCACGTTCAGTTGAAGGATAAGGAGGTGACAACGATGGCAGACAAGACCAGCCAGACCAGACGCCTATCGTTTACGCTGACGACAGGGCCGCCCCGTTTTACTATGCTCTAAATGGAAGGAAGGGCGATCTTTCAGGATATGGCAGAATTAGTCGTCTCTCAATCGCCATCCTGCGGGTGGTTTCCGGCCGCAGGCGTTAGTCAGGATGAACCGTAGAATCTGCGTTCTGCAGTGCAACAATTCACCAATCTGGAGGAAAGCATGTCTAGCAACACACAGAAGGCTAAGGATGTTCAGGGCGTGACGGACGACATCAAGGACGCCGCTCACGACGCGAAAAACGACATCAAGGACGCCATTCACGACGCGAAAAATGATGCCAAGGACGCCATTCACGACGCGAAAAATGATGCCAAGGACGCCGCTCACGACGCGAAAGATGATGCCAAGGACGCCGCTCACGACGCGAAAGATGATGCCAAGGATGCTGCCTAATAAGCAGCTCCGGAGTATGTCATGACGCCCGACGAGGTGGTAGCGCGCCCCTGCTTTACCGCCTCGTCGACCCGGTGCTGCTGTCCTTCTGCTCAAGATCGTCCGACGAGTGAGTGATTAACGCGCCTTGGGCACACTTGATCGAATAAGGAGTTAATACCGATGACAAACAAAACTAACCAGACCACATCCAAACGATTGTCCCAAAGTTGGCGCAAACATGTGCGACGGTTGAAGCAGGTGGCCCGCAAGACCGGTACCGCTTACATCCCTAGCCGGCAAGCTGTATCAATACCTCGACCACCCAAACTGCCCTGATCGTATTAATGGCAGTTACGCTGATCGCGTTGGCGATCTTTGGTTACCATCGCCTTCGTGATCGCGCCTGCCGTTTCGTCAGAGTGGCGTATCGGCTTTCGCTTAGCGTTACAGCGGTCACGCGTGACCAGTATCACGTGTGAGCAGTATCACGCGTCCAAAGGAGTTACTATGTGCGAAGATGTGGAATCTAAACCAGTCAAGGCGACTCATTTTATGCGGGGCGTCGTCGTCGAGGCAATCTTGCTGCTCGTCGTCTTCCTGCTCGGCTTCATCCCCATGTGGCTCAAGTCGCGCGAATCGGCCAGCCGCCTGTCGGAAGCAGAGCGCCACTTAGACTTGGCCACGGTACAGAATGCCCTGGCCTCGGCCGCCATTGACACGCAGTAGGGCGAGGTTGAGCCAGCCTGTCAATGCGATCATGACCTGGTTGGTTCGTAATGAACCGACTTTAGCCAATCGGCCGCCGGAACTGGAAGCGTCCGATCGCTGGCTGATGACCCGGTAAGGTGGCGCTTAATAGGCGTTAGCGGGTTGCGGTTTCTTGTGAATCTGTTTCCTGATCAAGGCAATGAAAATGGCAAACTTTACACGTTCCCAATTAGAAAAACTCTTTAATCACCCAGCCTCAAGGTGGTTACAGGTCACTGATTTGAGCAGAGCTAATCTGAGCAGAGCTAACCAGGCCGGGGCCAACTTAAACGGGGTCGGCCTGAGCGGGGCAACCCTGAGCGCAGCCAATCTGCGCGAGGTCGATCTGATGCAGGCCAACCTGCCAAACGGAACACAACCTGAATAGCCCTCGGGCGACCTGATCACACTTCACCCGATCGTGCAGCTGATCTTCATCGAAGATTCGATCGATGGATGATGAGCCGGGAAAAGTGACTGAGTTTTACCCAACAGGTGCAAAATTAACATATAAGCAAAGATTTCGCCTGTTTTTTCGGCCAAAATCAATGCGCCAGTTGGCATTTATATGTTAGTTTTGCATCTACGGGTTTTACCTCGACGACGAAGCCTGACCATCTGTTATCGATGCGTCTGTTCACGTCAAGAACGCATACCGCTGAGAGGAAAAGGGGCAAGGATGACTGATCTGACTCGACGTTATTTTCTTAAATTGGCCGGCAGTACCGTGTGCGCGGCGGCGGCCTTACCCTTTGTCAACCTCGCACAGCGGTATGCCGCCAAACCCATATCGGATGGGAATATGCCTCTGGGACAGCTCGTAAGTCCGTTGGCTGCGCCGCCCGCCTCGCTGGGCCGGGTCGCCACCTATAGTGTGGCCGTATACGCCGAGGCCACTCGCCACTCTACGCTCGTGCGTCAGGCCCACCGGGATGACATCCTTCCATTATATGAGCAGATCGTCGGCGAAGCAGTCACGTCGTACAACGCCATCTGGTACAAAACGGATGGCGGCTATGTCCACTCGGCCTGGGTGCAGCCGGTCGAAAACATCCTCAATCCCGTCGATCTGGCGCAGAACAATTTCTGGGGCGAAGTGACGGTGCCGTTCAGCGATTCGCGCCGGGCCCCGAATCCAGACACGGGGCGATACATGCGCGTGTACTACACGTGCGTCTTTCGGGTCATCGAAGTCGTGACCGGCAAAGACGATCAACCCTGGTATCGCCTGCAAGACGGTATCACCTGGTCGCCTGGCCCTTACGTGCCGGCAGCGCACATCCGCCGCATCGATCCGTCTGAATTGACGCCGCTTTCGCCGGGGGCCAGCAAGCGCGTCGAGGTCGATCTGAAAGCGCAGACCATCACGGCCTACGAAAACGATGTCCCCGTATTGACTTCACTTGTGGCCAGTGGCTATGGCGCGAACCGCACGCCAACAGGCACACACCATGTCCTGTTCAAATGCCCCGCCTCGCGCATGACCGGCGGGGAAGGCAGCGGTTATTATGACCTGCCGGGTGTACCGTTCCCATCGTATTTCACTCCGCAAGCGGCGGCAATCCATGGCGCGTACTGGCACAACGACTTCGGCCACCCGCGCAGTCACGGCTGCCTGAACGTGCCAGCACCGGTGGCCCGCTGGTTCTGGCGCTGGACTGAGCCGTCGGCGCCCTATGACGCCAAGCGCTATGACACACCTCGCGGGGGAACAGGCACCGAGATCAAGGTGACGTGAGAAAGGAGTTACGATACTTCCTTACGAGCAGAAACTGACCGAGGGCTGATTCAGCTCCTTCAGACGGCCGCCATCGCCCACGCGCCGCGCGTGTAGTCCAAATACCGACAACCGATTTTCCCATTGGCTTACAACCCAATCAGCCTCCCGCTGACAGTTAGCAGTAATCGAAACTGGTATAGTATACGCAGCAACACAAAAGCGAACCAGAAAACACTCAAGATAAAGGAGATTCACCATGTCGCAAGAAAACGCCGCTGTCGCAATTCTCAACACGCATACCGAGGCCGAAAATGCAGTAAAGGAATTGCAGCGATCAGGCTTTGATTTGAAGAAACTATCCATTGTGGGCAAAGACTATCACACCGAAGAAAATGTCGTCGGTTACTACAATATGGGCGACCGCATGTACTCCTGGGGCAAACTGGGCGCCTTCTGGGGAGGGTTGTGGGGGATCCTGTTCGGGTCTGCGTTCTTCTTCATCCCCGGCATTGGCCCGCTGGTTGTAGCCGGCCCGCTCGTTGCATCCATCGTGGGAGGCTTGGAGGGTGCGGCCATGGTCGGGGGGCTGAGCGCGCTTGGCGCAGGTCTCTTTAGTCTGGGCATTCCGAAGAACAGTATTCTCAAGTATGAGACCGCCATCAAGAGTGACAAGTTCATGCTGGTGGTTCATGGTTCGGCGGATGAGTTGGCCCGAGCCAAGGATGTTTTGACCAACCTGGGCCATAACGTGGAAATGCATTCGGCCTGAAGGCGGACAATCGCGCGGGCAATTTGATGACGGCTCAAACTTCCGCCCAAGCGCCAGCCTGAACCCTCATCGCTGGTAAATGGCCAGCCAGGGTTAGTTCGCCCTATCATTTGACTACCGCAAGAATGACAACGGAACACAGCCTAAATAGACCACAGAATCGACCAACGAAGGTGGGCAAGAATGAGCACACGACAGGCAAATACCGATCAATGGGCGCGTGAATTGTATGATCGCTTTCACCTCTGTGGCGCGTGCCAGGGCGCAGTGACGCTGGCCGAACAACTGGGAGGCCGCTGCCCCCATTGCGCAGCGCAGATCTTCGCGGGCCCGTTCACACCCGATCGGGCCCGCGAGCGGTTGGCAGAATTGATTGCCCGCCGGCGGGCGTTGGGGCTGAGGCCCACCTCATGAGTGACAACACCCTGCGAGGAGATTGACATGACAAACTTAACACCTTCCCAAATAGCCGAACGATTGAATCATCCGACGCCACTCTGGCTGCGGGGCCTGGATTTGAGCGGCGCCGATCTGAGTGGAGCCAACCTGGCGGATGCTGATTTGGCCGAAGCCGATTTGAGCGGAGCTGATCTGGCCGGAGCCGACTTAGCCGGGGCCGATCTGACCGGGGCAAATCTGAGCGAGGCCAACCTGGACGGGGTCGATCTGCGCGAGGTCGATTTGAGCGAAGCCAACCTGAGCGGAGCAAACCTGTTCGATACCGACTTGAGCGAGACGACCCTGAGCACAGCCAACCTCCGCGAGGCCGATCTGACCGACCCCGATCTGATAGGGGCCACCATGCCGGACGGCACACAGTATGAATAGCTCATGTGGATCGCTTTGAGTACTTGACCGAAGAAGCCGAGCTGGACGCCGCCAACGGCGACCAGGCTGCGACCAGCCGTTTCGCTGAAATGCGCGGCGACGAAATGGGGCACCGTGACGCACAGCCGCGCTAATCAAGCTAAATTAAATATCAGAGAGGTGAGACATGAGTAAGATTGTGGGCATTGACCTGGGAACGACCAACAGTTCGGTAGCTGTGTTAGAGGGCGGTGAGCCAGTCGTCATCACGACGGCGGAGGGCAGCCGCCTACTGCCATCGGTGGTTGCATTCACCAAGACCGGCGAGCGATTGGTGGGCCAGATTGCCAAGCGCCAAGCTGCGATCAACCCGGAAAACACCGTGTTTAGCATCAAGCGCTTCATGGGCCGGCGTTTTAGCGAAGTGGCCGAAGAGCGCCAGCGTGTGCCGTACCAGGTGGTCGAAGGGCCGGCCGGCGATGCGCGTGTCTTTATTGCACAGACCGGACAGACCTACACGCCGCAAGAAATCTCGGCCATGATCCTGGGCAAGCTCAAGAAGGATGCGGAAGCGTACCTGGGCGAGCCGGTGACGCAGGCTGTCATCACGGTTCCGGCTTATTTCAACGACAGCCAGCGCCAGGCNNCGCATCATCAACGAGCCGACAGCGTCCGCGCTGGCATATGGGTTGGACAAGAAGAAGGACGAGACGATCCTGGTGTTCGACCTGGGCGGCGGCACCTTCGACGTTTCAGTGTTGGAAGTGGGCGAGGGTGTGGTCGAAGTCAAGGCCACCAACGGCGATACGCACCTGGGCGGCGACGACTGGGACGCCGTCCTGACGGAATACATTGCCGATGAATTCAATAAGACGCAAGGCATTGATCTACGCAAGGATCGCCAGGCGCTTCAGCGGCTCAAGGAAGCGGCCGAGAAAGCCAAAATCGAGCTGTCGTCCACGTTGGAGACCGAAGTTAACCTGCCGTTCATCACGGCGAACGCTTCCGGTCCTCAGCACTTGCAGATGAAAATCACGCGCGCCAAGCTCGAACAGCTCAGCGCATCACTCGTCCAGCGCTGCCGTAAGCCGTTCGAGGCCGCCTTGCTTGACGCCAAGCTCACGCCGCAAGACCTGGACGAACTGGTGCTCGTCGGCGGCGCGACCCGCATGCCGATGATTCAGCAGCTCGTGCGCGAGCTAACCGGCGGTAAAGAGCCGAACAAGTCGGTCAACCCGGACGAAGTGGTGGCGGTGGGCGCGGCGATCCAGGCCGGTGTCCTGAGCGGCGAGAGGAAGGATGTCTTGCTGCTCGATGTGACGCCGCTTTCGCTTGGCATCGAGACGATGGGGGGCGTGATGACGACACTCATCCCGCGCAACACGACGATCCCTACCCGCAAGAGTGAAGTGTTCAGCACAGCGGCGGACGCCCAGACCTCGGTGGACATCCTCGTGCTGCAAGGCGAACGCCCGCTGGCAGCCGACAACATGACGCTGGGCACATTCCGGCTGGATGGACTCCCGCCCGCGCCGCGCGGAGCGCCTCAAATCGAGGTAACGTTCGACCTGGACGCCAACGGCATCCTGAACGCCACGGCCAAAGACAAGGCCACCGGCCGCGA
>PMCF01000249.1 GCA_003154115.1 Anaerolineae bacterium | reverse complement strand
AACCATCTCTGCATATCGCCTCAACACTTGGCGAAGGTATTGCCCATCACAACTATATTCAAATCCATCCCGGTTATGCTCCGCAATCGCTTTCTCTCTCCACATCAAGAGCCGGATCATCCAATTGCGGAAACGGCAACTGCGCCGCCAGCCACACCCGTACCGCCAGCGCTGCGCCAAGCAAGATCACACAGGTCCAGAAATCTTTCGTTCGTTCGGACATGCCTCACCCCAATTGTAGACCGCGCATCAAGACTAAAATCCACAAACCGATCACGGCCGCCACCATCTCGACAGTATAAGACGCCAATGCCGCCAACGCGCCGGAGTAAGCGTGAAACAGCACATACGGCGACAAAAGCGGTGAGGCCGCCATGGCGAATTGAATCTTGCGCCGATAAAGGGCGGCCACAGCCAACGTCAAGCCGATCGGGATGGACATGGGCCACAGGCTGGCGTTCCACCACTGAACCACTTCCACCGAGACCCATTCGAGCGGATAAAATCCAAATAACACAAACGACACCAACAGCGCCACCGTGAACGGCGCAAATACGCGCACCACTTCACGCGCGCGTCCTTTGCGCCAGGCTTCTGCCAGCCAAAATAGCGCAACTACACTGCCCATCTGCGGCTTCACGCTGATGAAGAACAAGCCAAGCTGCGGCGGCAGCGAAAAGCCAAAGACCACCATCCAATCGATGTTGGCATTCAGCAGCGAGTGCATGATCAACGGCGAGCCGACGAAGGCCGCCAACGCGATCGGTTTGGCACCCAACCGATAGATGCCCCAGGCGAACATGCCCAGACTCAACACGAACCACCCGGCGCGGCTAAGGGCTTGCGGCAAGATCGCGAAGGGCAGCATGGGCAGCAGCGCCCACGGCGGACTGGGAAAGCCCCAGATGTCATACGGCGACTGGAACATCAGCAACTTTAAGGCCGCCGGCTGGAAATAGTAGTTCCAATCGATTCCCGGCGGCAGACGATTGGCCAACAGCAGCGTGAGTAACACCAACGCGACTGCCATCAACACGATCGCCAGGATCCGATGCGCTTTGAAGTAAGCAGTGAGGGTGTCGGCTTTCATGTCAGTCTTTCAGTCGATACAGTTGATACACGCCGCCAAAGTCTTTGATCAATTCCAGGCGCTCTTGAATCAACTGCTGCAAGGCTTGATCATCCTCTGGGGTGAAACGATTTAACGCCAGCTGCCTGGCCGCCTGGTAACCCACCTTCCACAACAACACATAGTCCACGCCGTCGCTATGCCACGCCGTTGCTATGGCTTCAGGCGAACCGAGCGTGCGCCGCGCATAGGCCCACTTATCTAACATCGCATCGGGCAGACACGGGTTATCACACAACAAGGTGCGCGGTTCCCACAAAAACAGCGTCGTCGCCGGCGGCTCCAGCTGGTTGATCGTTTTGATGGCTTCATAATACCAGCCGAGTGCATCCGTATAATATTGATCGCGCGAAACGCCGCCCGTCAGCACCGGGATCACAGCCGAACGCCCCAAGTCTAATGTTACCTTCAGACCGGTCGCTACCAACACCAACGCAACCAATACCGAGGCAACGCGCCGCAGGCTCAGGCTGGGCAAATCCCAACGGCCCAACACTTGAAACGCGCCCGCCCCGCTGATGGCGAGAAGTGGAAAGAACGGAATCAGCAAACGCGACTGTTGAAACACGTTCGATCCAGCCAGACCGTATAACCACGCGCCATACGCCAGGCCGCTGATGAAGAGTTGATCGATCAAGGTGGTATGCTGCGCCCGATCGAATTTGCGCCATCCCATCAATGCGATCGGAACCAGCAGCAGAAACAACGGCCCAATCGTCGCGGCATATCCCAGCTTGCCTTCTACTCCCCAGATAGTGGCATCCCAGGGCGCGGTGATCAACTGCAGTGGCGCAGTATACAACAACCCGGTGCCAAAGCGGTTGAACAACTCGCTGCGCAGCGGATCCCAATAGAGCCCGTTGAAGGCGAACGGATAAAACGGATTGCCCAGCAGTACCCAACTCTTGAGATACCACGGCAGTGCGACCACCGCTGCTACAACCGCAAAGACAGCGGTCGAGCGAATTCGCGCGCCTGCGCTACGCCACATCACCAACCCGGCGAAAGCCAGCGCGATCGGTGCGGCGCTATATTTCGTGGCCATGGCGAAACCGATGAAGACGGCCGCGAGCACGAGAGACTTCGTGCGTCGATCGGTACGCCACGCCGAAAAACAGACGTAGGCCGCCAGCACGGTAAACGCGAACATCAGATCGATGTACGGCCACCCGGCTTCCAGAATCACCGTTTCGGCTGAGAGAAAAATTGCGGCCGCCGCCCACCCGATCGGTTCACGCCACAACCGCCGGGCCTCACCCGCCACCAACAAGATCGTGAGCAGCGCAAACAGCCAATGCAGCACACTCGGCGTGTGACCGCCCAACAATTGCAGCTGCAAAAACAGCATCTCGCCGAACTGTGGAAAACCCAGATACGGCAAATCGATCGGATGCGTGATGCGGCCTGCCGCTTGATACAACTCCGGTCCATTCAGATGATACGCCAGCCCATCCCACGCGGTGACGGGTGCGAGAGTTTGCAGCAACGCGACGATCAAGACGACGCCACAGTAAACGGCGCAGACCCAGGCGAACCAACCGCCGGGACGCAGATCGCCGATCGTAGTTTTGAGATCCGCCGCCAGTGACTTCAGCGATCGCCGGCCGACAACAAAGCCACCGATCACCAACAGCCACGCCACTTCCGATCGAACAAAGCCGATCAAGCCCAACAACAAGATGGCCGCACTGAAAATCCCCAGCCCCAGCACGACGGAGAGTGTCAACCGCTGATCGGGTGTGCCCCACGTCTGCAAGAAGCGATACCCCAGCGCCGCGGCCGAAATGGTCAGCACCCCGCTTAGAATCAATCCCGGCAGCCAGGCGGCCAAGGCGGCCAGCTGCTGATTGTCGGCGGGCTTATGCGCGATGAAGTAAAACGCAATGACCAACACTAGCCACAACAACAATAAAACAAAGATGAATGCTCGGCGCATAAAAACGACCTGCTCAGGGCGACGTGGCTGCTGCGTACAAGCCGACTTCGATATTTCCGAAACGCTGCTTCAACACAGGCGGATAACGTTGAACAATCTGCGTGAGCAGATCGCGGCGCGAATCATCCAGAGTGTCTGGCAGACTCATTACCCAAATACGCGCATGTCCGTTGAACAACGTTGAGAGATCATTCGTGCGCTCGCCAAACCACTTCCACGCCGCTGGCACAAACCAGCCGGCCGCATCATCCTGCCACAAAGAAGACGCCAGTTCCGGCGCATAATAGCGAAACGACGCGAATGTGCTGTCATGCAGGTGGAATACCACATCGCCGGGTTGCGCTTGCGACACGATGTAAGCGCTAGCCTCGCGAAATGGCGGGCGCGTTGTATCGGGCTGTGTGTAATAGCCCGCCAGCCGCACGATAGCCAGGCCGACGAGCACAACCAACAAAAATTTATACAGCGCCGTGGAGCGCAGCGAGATACCCTGAGCGATGAAAAGCACCAACGCCGGCGTGGTAAAGGCAAGCCAGCGATCGTAATATGGGGAGTGAATCAGCACTGATAACACCAGCATGATCAAGGGCGGCATGGCAATCGCCAGCAACAAAAGCAAGCGCCCATCGATCTGCCTGCGGATAGCCCGGCGCACAACTGGCACCGCCAAAAGCACCAGCAGCGCCAGCGTGACAAATAACGCCAGAGCAACGAGCGCCAGCGAATCTGTAACATTGCCAAAAAGCAAAAAGGCCACAGTCACCAGCGGTAATAGCACAGTCGGCTGATTGATCTGGTAGAGAGCCGACACCTGGCGGCCTTGCTGGAGCATCGCAGGCACGAGCGGTAAGAGACTGAGCGCCAGCACCACGTCACATAGCACCAGGCGAATCAACCACTTGCGGCGTGTCGGTAACAGCATCACGTACAGATGGAACACGACGATCAACAATGCGAGCAGATAGTTCACATATAGCGCGATCACGCCGATCACGCCCAGCACGATCCAGTCCCGCGCCCGATCGTGATCCAGGGCACGTATAAACGCCCACAGCAACAAGGCCCCACACAGAATAATCAAACTGTACGATCGGGCCTCCTGTGCAAAGGCGATTTGAAACGGTAAGATCATCATCAGAGCAGCAGCCAGCAGGCCGGTACGCCGATCGAACATCCGCCGCCCGATCGCGTATACTGCGATCATGGCGGCGACACTGAACAGTGCCGACATGGCGCGCAACGCAGTTTCGTTCGCTGGCAGGCCTAACAACGCCCAGCCGCGCACCCACAACCCCAGCAGCAGCAGGTATAAGGGTGGCGCCATCGGCTCGAGCCGTTGAGTAGCGATCGTCGCGAGATCATAGCGCACTGCGAGTGCGCTGATCGCCTCGTCAAACCAAAGGCTACGGCCACCGATGTTCACGAAGCGTATGACGGCACCCAATATGAGAAATGACGATAACCACACCCAATTTGGTATACGCTTCAAGGTTTGCATCTCTCACCTCATCGGGTTCTTACGTAGCTTCCACCACATCAACGGTAGCGTTACCAACATGCTCCGAGTCGAAACCGACAAATTGACGAGCCCGACTGAGTTGTAGGCCGCCTGAATTGGCATCAGCAGGCCGATTAGATCGTGGCATTTAGCTCCTTAAGCTCACCACCGCGGCGATTATGCTCTGTTGCCTTGGCCGTCTTCTCGCCACAACACGATCAACGCAAACATCGCCCACGTCTTCATCCAGGGTTCAAACATTTTCTCCAGCCCGCGCCACGCGCCGAAGTTCCAGCCGGGCATCAAGGCGCGCAGGGAAACACCGCCTGACACCAAGTAGCGGAACGGCATGAACGGCCTGATCGTGTCGATACGCCACTGCGGAAATTCGTGCTCAAACTGCGCTCGATCGCGCTCGAACACGATCCAAGGCAGCGCCCCGTTGGCGCCGGACAGCGGCCCCTGGGCCGGAAATTCCCAATCGGGTGTCTGAGGCTGAAAAGGTTCGTGATGCAAGCGGGTGTAGATGACCTTCGACCAGCGCGTCATCCACGGTTCGATCATCGCCATGATGCCACCCGGTCGCACGCAACGCTCGGCTTCGGCGAAAAAGGCACGTACGTCCGGCACGTGATGCAGCACGTCCGTCATCAGGATGGCACGCAGTGTGCCTGTAGCAAATGGTAGACGGCGACCATCGACAACAACCCGGATATGCTCGCACCAGAAAATTTCTGACGTGATAAGGTTTGGCACCGCGTCCGACAAGAAACCCGCGCCTGAACCTAGTTCTAGTACGTGGCCCGCGCCTACCGGTAAACAGGCCGCCAACGAAGCATACCACTCCTCGTAAATCTGACGCAAAAAGCGATTGTCTTGAATGATCTGCCGCCGCACGGTAGTGGTGCGGGGATCGTCCACTTCCAGACCACGCAGCAGCGGATGAGCCAGCCACTGTTTCACCATGGCGTTCACACGAACTTGAGCCGCCACAGCGCAAACCAGACCATCTTGAACAGCAGCCAGCCGTGCTTCCAGCGATGGATGTTGGTCGCGCCATAGGTACGCTCGCGATAGCGAATCGGCAGATCGACGATTTTCAAATTCAACTTGGTTGCGCCAAACAACAAGTCGAAATCGCCGAAGGGATCGAAGTCGCCGAAGTAAGCGCGATTCGCCGCGATCAGATCATAGTCGCGCTTCCACAGGACCTTGGTGCCGCATAACGTATCCTTCACCGGCTGGCCCAACAGCCACGAAAAGGCCAAGCTAAAAAAGCGGTTGCCCACCAGGTTAAGAAAGCGCATTGCTTCGCCTTCCATAGGATAGACCAGGCGCACGCCGTTGGCAAACTCGCTCTGCCCGGTGCGCAGCACTTGATAGTAACGCGGCAGGTCCTCGGGCGGCATCGTCAAATCGGCGTCCAGAATCATCAGGATTTCGCCGGTGGCATGCGTGAAGCCCTCGCGGACAGCATCACCCTTGCCCACGCCGGTCTGTCCCCAAAGCTGGCATTTCCAATCGGGATGGGCCGCAATTGCCTGCTCGATCGCTTCATAGGTATTGTCGTGCGAATGTCCCTCGACAAAAACAAGCTCGGTGTTACGGCCCAGCCGAGGCACACGCGCGAAAATCTGCAGAATGTTGCCTGCCTCATTGCGCGCTGGAATGATGACGGACACACTCGGCAGTTCGCGCTGCGTCAGACCGATCGGCTTGGGGCGGGCCAGGATAAAATTGGTCAAATCCAGGTGCCGGAAAGGCCACACATGCGCCAGCCCGCGATTGAAAAAGCCGCGCAATAGCGGCGTAGCAAAAGGCCACAACACTTCCTGCCAGTGACGAATGGTTTCAAAGCCGGCGAGGCCCAGCAGGCCATTTACGTCGTGCACGGTAAGCCAGTTCTGGTGCAGCACCGGCGTCGCCAGTTTTAGACGCTCGGCCAGGCTCAGTGCCGGTTCCCACAGGCGGCTGTAGGTATTGATGATAATGCGTGTGTGCGACTCGGACATGCGCGCAGCCCGTTCTAAAATGCGCTGCACATCTCAGGCATCATTGATCAGGTCTGACAGAATGATCACGTCAAATGTTTCGTCGATCTCGAAAGTGTGCGCGTCGACCTGGCTGAAGCGCAGCGTGGAATGGCGCTGCCGCGCCCGAGTGATCATCTCGCTCGAAAAATCCACTCCCACGCCGACCGACGGCTGGAGCGCAGCCAGTAGATCCCCCTGCCCGCATCCCAATTCCAGCACGCGTTGGCCCGGCGCAACCCAAAACCGGTAAACCTCGGTCAATCGCCGGTGATAATAACCGCCCCAACCGCGCCAGTGATCGGAGCGGCGGGCGATGTCATCCCAGTGCTCGATGCGCGTCTGCTGATAGCGCACCGCCGGATCGGAAGTAAATGGTGACGCCGTGTTCATCGTTAATCCTGTCCTGCCTGCTTTACAAAATGGCCGACTTCATAGATTTGTCCTGCCAGGCTGCGCAACGGCAGCCGGCGTACCGGCTGCAGAACCATCCGCGCTGCGGCCGCAACATCTTGCTCGGTCGAAAAGTGGTGCGCGCGGATGTCTGTGCCCAGCAGGCGAAACATGAACACCATAAAGGGGCGCTCCACAGGCACACCATACACCACTTGGCCGCCGGGTTTCAACACACGTTTGATCTCCTGAAAAGCCGCCACCAGCCGATCGGGTTTGAGATGCTCTAAAATGCTGATCAGCAGCACCGTGTCAAAGAACTGATCGACATAGGCAGGTTGAGCACATCGCCATTTTGCAATTGAGTGATGATGCCCCGCGCCGCAAAGACCGCGCTGACTTCGTGGGCTGAGGCTGTCAAATCCAATCCGTAAATCTCGTTGTACGTATCATGCAAGTTAAGAAAGGTTACACCGGAACCAAACCCGACTTCTAACACGCGCGCACCACCCTGACATTCAGCCAGACACAATTCGATCCGGCGGCAATACAGGCGGCCAATCACCGGCCAATGATAGAAGCGTATCGGATCGTAGCGGTTGATACCCGCATATTGCTGAATCGGCAGCATCTTGAGTTGAGGATAAGCGCTCATGGGCTGTGGTTTCCCTCAGTTGGTGGCCGACAAGCTTACAGCATTCATCAGCAGACGTACTTGTTTGCGGCGTTGCAGATAAAGCTCCAGCCAGGTGGTTAAGTCGATCAAGCTGCCAAAATGCCAGGCCAGGGGGCCGACGTAATTGGCTAACAGCGGCGAGAAGCTCACCACCCCTGCGGCGTCAAATCTGGCGTATTCCATACACCCAACATGAATGACAGCGATCCAGCGGCTATTGGCAAGCCAAATCTCCTCCGCTGCTCCCCGCTTCCGCCATAGGCGATACGCCCACAAGGCAATCAACACCGCACTCATTTGCGGCTTGATCACCAGCAGCCAGATACCCCATTGCGGTGGCAACGTTGCGCCCAGCAGAATGAGCCAATCGATATTGCCGTAATACAGATTGAACCAAACAAAGGGCGATAGCATAAGCAACGCTAGCACGATCGGTTTCAACCGCATGCGGACAAAGGCGATCAGATAAGCGCCCAGCCCAATCGTCGTAAATATCCCCCATGCCCATTGCAACGGAAGAATGCCAAGCGGTGCAATCAAGGGCAACACCCAAGGCGGGCTGAGGAATGACCTGACGGAATAGGGCGACTGCCCACTCCAGATCGCGCGGCCGACGGCGTAAAAAGTATTGCCGAAGTCCACACCCACTGGAACAGTATGACCAATTAGGCCGGCCAGGCCGATAAGCAATAGTCCGCCAATCAGCCAACCGCCGGCGCGCGCCCAACTGAATCTTGCCCGACCACTCATCAGCATCATACTCGCATTACTTTCGTTAGCGGGATTCGATTACGAAAGACGGCAGTGCTACGTACCCTTGTCGCTTAGCGCACCCGGCTGTAGATTTCATAGGATTGATTGGCGTACACACGCCGAAAGCGATCCGTCTTCAAGATCGGATCATACAACCGCCGCCCCAACGATCATAAACAGGGGGCCTACCATGCACCAGCGAATCGACGTCGTCAAGCGATTCATCATTTGGAATCGGCAGACCCGTTAATAGACTGGGTGAATATCAACGTCTTGCGGCAAACGAAACGCCCTCGTGTGCGGCATCGGCTCATACAAATGCCACGTTCTGCCGAACGGATCGCCAACCAGGTAATCGGAATCGGACACAAACGGGTCGTAAGTGATCGAAGTGTATTCATCTCTAATTCAGGCTGACGGAGATCACTGGACATGCGAGCCTGCCTCAAGGCGATTCACGAATGAACCGGGCAGTACCGGTCGCCACCCTACGACCAACCAGCTTGCAGCATACAAACCAAACAGCAGTTGATAAGCCCACGGTTCAGGATTGACATTTACGATCAGGGCAAGCGCGACAATCACGGCAGCGACCTTCACAACATTCCCCGACAAGTGACTCCGCTGTGCGCCAATGAACAGGCCGACAAAGTAAAGGCTCAGAATACAATAATCGTAATAGCGAGTATACGGCATCACCACCAGGGCCAACAGAGTTCCAATTCCTACTTGTAAGGGCTCAGGACATCGCTTACAGTTTTATCTCGAAAAAAGCTCAAGACATCGCTAACAGAATTCTTGAGTCTAATCTCATTGTACAGCGAAAATGGTCAAAACTTGCCTAAAAACAGACCTTTTTGTATGCCCATCCGTACTATGTTAGCGATGTCCTGAGCCTCCGACGAGATAAAATGGGCTTCAAAAAGTGTTAGCGATGTCCTGAGCCTTGACACTTAACAATGAGTGGGTTATAGCAGGGCGAGGCATTGCGCCTCGCCGCTGCATTATGCTTCATCGGGCGACCATGGGTAAGAAGATGTGAGACTGCTTCAACGTGAATGTCGCGGTGATGATCTTGTTGCCCGTCATCGTCACGGTGACGGGATTGGTCGTTGTCACGACGTCGCCACTCCAACTGCTGAAGGTGGAGGTGATCAGCGGCGTGGCCGTGAGAGTAACGATCGTTCCGGGGGTGTACGTCGGCCCCAGCGGATTGAGCGTCACACTGCCCAGGCCATTGCCTGCATAGTTCACCGTCAACGTGAAGGT
>PMCF01000285.1 GCA_003154115.1 Anaerolineae bacterium | reverse complement strand
TGCTTTCATTTTCACCGAACATTCTCCTGCAACTGGCAAATATTGAAGTTGCAGATGTTGCCGCCGCGAATCCTGTCCAAGCAGACTAAAACACTTCAGCTTCCACAAAATCGACACTATTCGGCTTTCGTACGAATCTTAATGAAAGCCAATATCAGTGGCAGCTAAGCAATCATATTCGAGAAAGAGGAATTTCTGAATGTCTGATCGTTTCAACAAATTACACAAGTTAGTTGAAGATGAAGCACTATTTGTTACGCAGCCGTCCCTGAAAGGGATAGATCCAGCATTAGACGAAATAGTTTCCGGCGCAATTTACCTAGGGTCGGGATTGAGCACGCCAAGCAAGGTCTCTATTGGGCTACCGTTCGATATTCTTAGTATGATGCTCCTTGCGGAGAAGGTGCGACAGTCCCTGGGGCTTTCAACGGTGTATCATCATATAGCAGATACACATGCTGCTAGCAATGAATGGATAACACCGCACGAAGTAGTCACTGCAGCTGTTAGGACGCAGGCAAATCTCAAAACAATAGTAGAATCACTCGGACTAAAGCACTACAAGGTGGTTCTTTCGTCAGATTTCGATACGACCCCAGAATATGTCTCGATTCTGAATCAGATTCATACGGACCAACACGAATATGTAAAAAGAGAACTGGCAGATATCGAATGGTATCGGCAACATTATGGAGTCTGTATTAAACTCGGCTGGATAATACAAGAAGGCGAAACTTCCTTGCGGTTCGACGAGAGACTATTCGATCGCGAATATCGCCGCGTGGTCGATGCAAGTATGAGTTTTCTCTATGTGCAAGCAGGTCGTACATTTGATAAGCAACGCCCCAAGGCTCCGCCTTACATTCACATAGATGGAGAGTCAAGGATTGTACTCCGAAAAGGCGAAGATGTAGTCACAAAAATGAAGACAGGTGCACCATCTCAAAAAGTACGTCAGTATTTCCAAGAAATAGTTCGGCTCTACAATCAAGTCATTGGGGGTGTTAATCAAAACCAATCTTTGGAGTTGCAAATTCAATCAATAATTGAAAATATTTTCCGCTCTGTGCGCTAAAGAAGTAAACACCAACATTTATGCTGTCCCCACGATCTTGTGTGACATTGGCTTGACGTGTGCCAACGACTTTCTGCATACCCTACATCATTGGTGGATCGAGACTTCCGTGGTTTCGTTGAAGGCCTGAACAACAAACTCAAGGTGCTGAAGCGGTGCTATTGTCAATGTTTCGTAATATACTCAGTAATTTGTGAGGCCGATAATTTGTGAGGAAAAACGAGGAGTAACCAGATGCCGCAACTGAAACGGACACTCGGCGAAATTGGTTGGGATGGCTGGGTGCTTGTACTGTGTGGAGCTGCAGCAGTTCTAATCGCTATATTAGATTTCACACAGATAATAACCCTTGGGACAGAAAACACACTGAGGCTGCTCATTGTTTCAGCGGGTTTACTAATGGGCGCGGCTGCGGCACAAGTAAGCAGACGAAACGCTGAGATTAGGGAATTGCGTGACCAGCTGAACGTAGCATCAGTTGAGCTCATTAACGATGGTGACGAGCTACATTTTCATATGACGCAAAGCGTATTTCAAGCTAAGAAGTTCTTACTTGATACCACTTTAAACGCTGAACGTGCCACAATCGTTTATCCTGCAAACGATTGGAGCAATTACCATAATGCTATTTTCCGACGAGTTCAACGAGGCGAGATAAGTTGCAGGAGGGTTGAAGTCATATTTAATAGAGAACGACTCGAATATGTTGTTATGCGACTACTTCTATATCAGGGACTTGATTACTACATTAGATTTGTGGTGCAATTGAAAGGTTGGGCCGTTCCGTGTAAACTTGTGGCATGGTCACTTATGAAAAACTCAATCGCCATCCGGGTGCTGCGCCGAGTCTCATCGGCATGTCGTTGTCGGCCTTTGATCAACTGTACGCTGAGTTTGAAGTTGCACACATCCAACGCATGACGGCGTCCGGTGTGACACGGCGTAAGCGCCAAGCGCGCCAACGGGCGGTCGGGGCCGGTCGTCGATATCAGTATGATTTGCGGGATCGCTTGCTCATGACGTTGTTGTGGTTGCGGTGCTATATGACGTATGAAGTGCTGGGCTTCTTCTATGAACTCGACAAAACCAACATCGAGGACAATCTCCAGGATGTCCTGGCCACCCTGGACATCCTGACGACTTTCACCTTGGAGCGCCCGCCCCTGGAGCGAACCAAACTGAACTCGCCGCAGGCCGTCATGACGGCCTTTCCCGATGTCCGGCTGGTCATCGATGCCAAAGAGCAACGGGTTCGCCGGCCCAAGACGACCAAAGCTAAAGACGGTCACACCCAGGACAATCAGAAGCCGTACTATTCGGGCAAGAAGAAGGCCCATACCGTCAAGAACCAACTAGCGGTCCGGCCCGATGGCCTGATTGAAGCGCTCTCGGACAGCGTGCCCGGCGGGGCCACGCATGACATCACCCTCTTGCGTCAGACAAACCTCCTCCAAGAATTAGAGGAGGGCGAAGCCGCGATGCTGGACAAAGGCTATGACGGAATTCAGAAAGACTATCCCGAAGTGCGCCTGCATCAACCGTATAAGGCCCGCCGCAATCACCCGCTCACCGACGAACAAAAAGCGTTCAATCGTGTGCTGGCGCGCCATCGCATTGTGGTAGAACATACCAATGCTTTGCTCAACAAGTTTCAAGCCTTAGTTCAAGTCTTTCGCCACGCCCGCGCCAGTCATACGCGAATCATTCGCGTCGTCGCCGGCCTGGTGAATCGACGGATTCAAGTGACGCCGTTGAAGACGTACCCTGCCGCGTAATGGTCATTGGTTGGCAATGAGCCGCAGGCTTGGCTTGATCACTATTGCACCACAAATCTATTAGATATTATGATCCCCCTGCCAAGCCTATCCCAGTTCTGAATATGCTATCCATTGACAACGAAGCGTTTTATTTGGGTGGTTATTACTCCAGTGATGCGCCGGTAGAGACTGCCCATACTGTATTTGTAAGAAATGCCAAGATCGGCAAGTTACTCGAGGCTTATTGGAATAACCTTTGGCAGTCAGCAAAACCTCTAAATGAAGGAAAGCGAATAAACTGGGATGAACTGAATTCACTAGCAGGGCGTGTTGGAATGGACGAAAGTGAACTGAAGGTCATTGTGTTGAAATGGAAGTCTGAGATTGAGCGTCAGAGGCATCGCACTCACTGACTTTGCAGCGTGCTGGAAACTTAAAAGGCTGAAACTGGTCCACCTTAGGCAATATGCGGCTATACTGATTCACCAATTGCCTCTTCATAGTGCTCCACTTAGGGTGTGAATAGCGGCCGCATGACGGAATGGGGCTACGACCACAAGACGGTAATCATTCCCGAGGCGAGTATGCTCGTGACGACGATGGTGATGGTTTCCATGAAGTTCATATCAACACCCTGGAAGGTTTCTGTCCCCTGTTGCGTTCGCGGCTGCGTCCGCATCGCGGTATCTTCCAAGAGAAGTTGCCACTCTACTTAGGCTTCTTCGAGTTCGTGCATAACATCCGACGCCGCGGGGAAGGCTCTGCTTTCTTCCTTGCTCGCGCTATTACTGGCTCCATAAAATCAGTTAAGAGCCGAGGTCTATTATGACCGATTTCCCCAAAGGTTCTGGTTTTGAACCACTTCCCTACCAGGGTATCTGCACTTTCGGCCGCCAGCCTTATTCACGCGACTTAAACAACGTAGATGTCTCCATCGTAGGCATTCCATACGATGGCGCAACGTCATATCGCAGTGGCGCACGTTTCGGCCCACGAGCCATCCGTGAGCAATCGTTGCTATTGTGGGGTTATAACAACGCACTAGGCGTTGCACCCTTCAAAGTGTTACAAGTAATCGATTATGGCGATGTAGATGTTGTACCAGTTGACGTGCTGGCGACGCATGCCGAAATCAACGCGGAAATTGGGAAGATCATTCAAGAAGACGTAAAAGTGATTTCAATCGGTGGCGATCATTCGATCTCGTTACCGTTACTGCGTGCGCATAACCGTAAGTATGGCCGATTGGCTGTTGTCCACTTTGACGCACATCCGGACACGTGGGACGCTGAATTTGGCCAGCAGAAATTCAGTCACGGTACGCCATTTCGCCGTGCGATCGAGGAGAAGCTGATTGACACGAATGCCTATATTCAGATCGGCATTCGCGGTTCTACAATAGGAGAGGAAGATTACGAAGATGCCCGCGCACTTGGTGCCAGGATGATCACCTTTGACGATGCGATGCACAGAGGAGAAGGTGACATCCTTAATGAAATCCGCCGGTGTGTGGGCGAAAAGCCAGTGTATCTAACGTTTGACATCGATTCTGTTGACCCAGCATTTGCGCCGGGCACTGGCACGCCGGAAGTCGGCGGATTTAGTAGCTATCAAGTTCTGCAACTAGTACGCGGGTTAAAGCAACTCAACTTGGTCGGCTTTGACCTCGTAGAGGTCTCGCCATCATTCGATCTCAGCAACATCACATCAATTCTAGCAGCCAACTTGATTTTTGAATTTTTGTCGTTACTCGCTCTCACGCACCAGCACAAATCGTAACAACATGCAGGACTAGAGATGTTTTCTTGTTCTATTCAGAAACTACATGCTTTCGTAGGACGGTAGTTTTCTGAATATTTCCTTGTAGCTGCTTCGGGGCGGTCGTGATGACCTTATCTCGTCACATGCACTGGCAGCCACAATACTTCCCACGCAACTAGATTGCTTGGCGTCCCACTGATAACTGCCTGAGCCTGCCACGAGCCCACTTGGCTCACGCCAAAATACACATCACCAGCCTCGTTTGCCCCAAAATCAAACGAGTTAGTAGTTGCCATGTGCGAAAAAACGAGCACAGTACTGTCAGGGCGAATCACATAGAACGTAGCTGCATACGGCGGTAGCAATCCGGATACCGTCGCGTGCAACGTCTGTGCGGGCAAGCCAATGGACGGCGCATACAACACCAAGCGTGGATATTGCGCGCGCAGCTGCACAGAGATTGGTGCCGGCGTCCATGTGGGTGTTGGCGTGCGCGTCGCGGGCGAGTCCCGATGTCTCAACCAAAGTTAAGGCCAAACTCCGGGCACAATATGCGACCTTGAATGTCGTCCAACTTCACACGCAAATTGAGCAACTCGTCAAACGCCTGTGGGCCAGTGGTCGCCGTGTGGCTTAATCATGTCATGCGCGCTTGAGATCGTCATCCCGCCCTTCGAATCAGGGAGATGCCCGATGCCTCGGCCACCCTAAATGATCACCGACTTCCCTTCCTTCACTGTGGCTGATCATCTAGGATGACCAGGAAACGAATCAATTCGGTAACATTCTTACGTGAGGAAACGAATCACTTTCGGTAACATTCTTACGTGAGGAAACGCGACGGCAAGAAAGCGCCCGCTTCTCCACCTGCCAATTGAACGTAGGCTTAAAACACGCCCGACTGGATCTATCGCTCCGAGCCTATGCTATACTTTGCTTCCTCGCGGTCGGCTTGCAACGAAACGCCAATATTTCTCCAACCTTCCTCAACCTCCTCTGCGTTTGTCAATGTGCGGCCATACTGATCCACCGATCGTCGCCGCATACTGATCCACTTGGCGTGTGAACGGCGGTTGTTTTCTCACTGGTTTAGGGTCAATCCGAGTGCCGATCTAAAGCACTCGGGGAGGCTGAACGGCGTGCGGGCCAGTGGTGCGAGACAGACAGCGTGCGGGCAGGCGCCGAGCAGCCTGACCGATTACGAGCGCTGGTTTGGCTCGGAACACGCTCACACCAACATGGATGGTGACGACGGGGCGGCAGGCAGCACCGCCGCACAGGCTTTCGCTTACGCCAAGAACTTACCGCACCTCGACTACTTCATCATCACCCCGCATGTGCATCAGAACCGCAGCGGGCCGGCGACATTGTGGGGCGAGGCGACGTACGACCTGATTCGCGCAAGTGCGATCAGCGCTACCACGCCCAGTTTTGTGGCGATTGCCGGTCAAGAAGTCAGCACGATCTCCAGTGGCGGGCATTGGAGTCTGTTCAATGCCAACGATATGGTCGGCACGGATCATCCTGACGGCGACTGGAACGATGCCGACGACTATTACGATCATGTAGCCGGCTTGGGTGCCAGCGGGGAAGTCATCGCCGCGCAATTCGATCATCCGCAGAACGGCGACTTTGGCAACCGCTACGACGCGGGCGCGGCTCCGTACTTTGGCACGTTTGCGGTGTCGAGCGGGCCGGCCACGGCGACCACGGCCAGCTTCGCCAACGATGGCAGCAATTCGTCGTATCAAACCCGGTGGGCCAATTTCCTGAACATGGGCTGGAAGTTGTCGCCCGCTGCCGATCAAGATAATCATGGAGCAACGTGGGGCGCATCGTCCAGCGAGTACACCGTCATTGTGCGCCCGCAGGGCACGGCTCTGAATGCGGCTAACGTGCTTCACGGGCTGCGCGATCACATGACCTATGCCACCGAAGACGCCAACATGCAGATCGGGTTCACGGCGAATGGGTGGAGCATGGGACAGACGGTGGGGGGTGCGGCGAACATCGCCCTCACCATCTGGTGGAACAATCCATCCAACACGCTCTACAACAATAACACCGGGGCGACAGCCACCGAGTCGGCCAATGATGCCATTCGCAACATCTGGATTTACCAGAATTCCTTCAGCAGCCCCGTGATCACGTACACCCCCAACACCATCAGCGGCACATGGAACGTTACGGTGACGGCGGCGGTGGGCGACTGGTTCGTGGCGAAGTTCCAAGATTCGTCGTCGTTGTCACCGGGCCGTAACTCGACGAAGGATTACACCTGGTCGGCGCCCATCTGGTACGACCCAATTCACGCTGATGCACCCATCGTGCTGGCCTGCGATCCCACTGAAACGCCGACGCCGACCGATACACCGACGCCGACGCCTACGGCCACCTCCACAGCCACCGAGACACCGACGCCGACACCGACGCTATACTGCGCCACGCTGAGCAGTAACGCGGCAGAGGAATTGTTCGTCACCGCAAGCGACCCGGACAAAGTGAAAAGCGCGCTGGCCAACGCCAGTTCAAACTACACCGTCACACTGATCAACGCCGCCGTGCAATGGCCGGGGTCCGGTTCGCCCACGATCGTGTGGCATGATCAATTCACGGCCGACCCGGGCGCAGTCTTTGACAAATACTTGTGGGGCTCCACGACGATTGTCAATCCGCCTAATATTACGCTCTCGCAGGGCAGCGCCTTCAACCACGCCCTTAACAATTTCGTCATCGGCACGAATTCCAGCAATGACTTTGCCCTCGACTTCACGGCCAACCTCAATGGGTCGGTGCCGCAAATGTACCGCCATGGCCGGGACTGGATGATCGGGCTGGACTACAAGGTCGGAAACCTGATCTGCCACATCGATCTTCAAGGGCGCTACGGGCCAGTCATCACGCCCAGCTTGCCGTCCGTGGTCACGGCCCCCACGTTTGTCGTAAGCGCCGAGGCCACCGATCCCGATCCGGGCGGATCGATCCATCAAGTCTACTTCGAGGTGTACGACAGTAGCGGCGCTCCGCCGATTTGGACCACGATCGAGCGTGCGGCCCCATACTGTCTCAACGGCGATGACGGCATCAACTGCTACCCGATTAGTTCGTATGCCTGGCCCAACGGTGTGTTCATCGTAAGCGGAGCGACGTATACCATCACCTTCCAGGCGTTGGACAATGACCCGCACCAACAATATACCCGGGTCGTGCGAACCATCCAGTTCAATTCGTCCACGCCGACCAACACGCCGACGCCAACTTCAACAAGTACCCCAACTCCAACTCACACGCCGACGCCAACGTCGACAAATACGCCCACCAGTACGTCGACGCCAACGGCTACTTCGACGCAGATGGCAACAGCTACAGCGACATCGACTCACACTGCAACCCCCACGGCAACAGAGACAGCGACACCTACACACACGCCGACACCAACCGCTACGCCAGTAGCAGTAGTCGTCTTCAATTTCTATTTGCCGATCATTCAAGTGCAGTAGTCACATAGACCGTCCCTCAATTTTCACGGATGCTGGCCTAAAATACTTCGGCGAGGCTGAGAAGCATGACCAGGGCGACGGCGAGGAAGAGGAGCAACGCAGATCGCATCTAGGGCTTGCGGCGACGACGCGGGCGAATCAGGAAGTACCACTCGTAGATCAGCAGGGCGATGATAACCCCTGCGGCGATCACGTAGATGGATATGAACAAGCCGACGAAGAAGAAGGTTACGACCACGAACAGGCAGAAGATGATGACGGCGACATCTTTATCTTCTTGTTCGCGTTCTGCGGGTATTTGGGGGGTTGCTCATCTCGGAAGCGTCCTTTTTTAGGAATCTTCCTTGGCCTATGCTATACTACCATAAGATAACAAAACCGCCCCGCGCTGCTGCAAACAGCCGGGGCGATGGCAACGCGGTTAGGTCGCGTCAACGCCGAAGAGTATATCACATCTTCAGGCCGGGCGTGGCTTTCGCTGCGCGCGGCTTCTGTTTTTATCTGACGGCGTAACCCATGATCGATTTGTCGTCCCTCAAACCCGGTATGCGACTGTACGATCGACAACGCGGACGTGAACGCGTGATTCATTCGATCGAACCGTTGGGCCGGGTGGTCAAGATCTGGTTCAAGGACACGCAGACGGGCGCGATTGATCCGACGACGTACCCCGTTTCGGAAGTCGAGCGACGATTCGAGATCGTCGAAGTGGGCACTTCGGCTTTTCGGGCCGATAGCCAGGTGGTCCGTCTGCTGGCGGAGAGTTACCGACTCACCCATGCGTACCTTTTCAACCCCGCTTTTGCTACTGAAACGTCGCTCATTGATCCATTGCCGCACCAGCTAATCGCCGTCTACGATCATATGCTCAAGCAGCCGCGCTTGCGCTTTTTGCTCGCCGACGACGCCGGTGCCGGTAAGACCATCATGGCGGGACTGTACGTGCGCGAGATGCTGCAACGTCGTTTGATCAGCCGCGTGCTCATCGTGCCGCCGGCCGGTCTGGTCGGCAACTGGGAACGCGAACTGCGCAACTTGTTCCGATTGCGGTTTCACATTCTCGAAAGTTTCGATGCGCAGCGCGACAACCCCTTCCGCGATCCACGCAATGATTTAGCCATCGTGAGCGTGGACACCCTGTGGCGCGATCGGATGCGCGGCCACTTGTTCGATGCGCCGCCGTACGATCTAGTGATTTTTGACGAAGCGCACAAACTATCGGCCCGCCGGAATGCCGATGGCACGGTGGATAAGTCGAACCGGTACGAATTGGCCGAGGCCATCGCCGCGCAGAATCGACATTTGCTGCTGTTGACGGCAACACCCCACATGGGCAAGGACGATCCTTACTATTTCCTGTGGCGATTGCTGGAACCGGAGTTGCTGGCAGCGCAGGATGCCTTTGAACGCATGAGTCTGGCTCGCAGGCAGACCCATCTACTGCGTCGCATGAAAGAGCAGATGATCCGGTTCGATGAGCAGCCCTTGTATCCTCGACGCTCGAGCACGACAATCGAGTATCCGCTCACAGCCCCGGAGCGCGATCTGTACGAGCGCGTTACACAATATTGCGAGACGCATTTCGATCGCGCCAAGCATCGTAACCAATCGGCTGCCAAACTGGCGATGGGCATTCTGCAACGGCGGCTGGCGAGTTCGACCTGGGCCTTGCTTCGATCGCTCGAACGGCGTTCTCAAAAACTGACCGACGACTTGCGCGAATGGGAGTCTGGGCTGATAGCGGCCGATGATCTACAGCGGAAACAAGCGACCTTGCCCACTAAAGATTGGCGTGAAACCAAGACGGCTGACGAAGAAGAAGCCGAGGACGGCCAGGAAGAATCGGAGCGGCTGGACGAAGCCGCGGCCGGCGCAACCGATGCGCAAACGATTGAGGAATTGCGCGTTGAGCTGGAGGAAGTCAATCGGTTGGTGGTCCTGGCGCGCAGCGTGTATGCCCTCAAGCATGAGAGTAAATTTGAGCGGCTGTGGCAGGCGCTGGAAGATTATCCTGACACGAAAGTCTTGATTTTCACTGAGCATCGCGATACCGCCAACTTCTTGGTTGATCGTCTTGAAGGGCTGGGCAAGACCGGCAAGATTGCCCGCATCGATGGCACGCTGGACTACAAGCAGCGCGATATACAGGCCGAGTTTTTCCGCACAGACGCGCGTTATCTGGTCGCCACCGACGCCGCCGGTGAAGGCATCAATCTCCAGTTTTGCTGGCTGCTGGTCAACTATGACATCCCGTGGAATCCGGCGCGCATCGAGCAGCGCATGGGACGCGTGCATCGCTACAAGCAAACGCATGAAGTGCTGTTGATGAATCTGGTAGCGGAGGGCACACGCGAAGGTCGCGTGCTCAAGGTCTTGCTTGAAAAACTCGAACGGATCCGCAAAGAGCTGGGGACCGATCGGGTCTTCGATGTGATCGGTCAGCAGTTCAAGGGCAAGTCGTTGTCCGAATTGATCTTTGAGGCCACGGTGGGCGGTCAGACGCAAGCGGTCCTGCAGGAACTCGATCAAGCCGTGACGCCCGAGAAGATGCAGGCGCAATTGGCCGAGCAAGCGCGCAAGGTTGAAGTGAGCGAAGTCCGCTCGCTGCTGGAAGGGCTGAGGCAGCAACGCGAAACGGCCGAGATGCGACGCATGATGCCCGCTTACGTGCGCGGTTTCTTCAAAGAGGCTGCGCCGCTAGTAGGCGTGACCCTGGAAGGCGATCCGTCGAGCCTGTTCCGACTCATTCCCAATTGCCCCGACGCCGTCTGCCGCGCGCTGGAGAATTATCCTGAAGAACTGAGCGGGCGTTTGACATTCGATCGGGCCCTGGCGATGCCGCCGGCCGCGTTACAGCCGCAGGCGGTGTATCTGCATCCGGGCGAAGTCATCTTTGATACGATCGCCGCGCTGTTTCAGAATCAATACAGCCCGGTAGGCGATCGCGGTGGACTGTATTTTGATGAGAGCGCGACCGAACCCTATCTGTTCTACCTAGCCAAAGTGCCTATTCTGCGCGAGGGCGACGAGTCATTGAATAATCCCCAGCAGTTGGTGGGACCACAGGTGTTGGATGAGACGATGCTGGGCGTCCGGCGCGACGCCGGTGGTCGGTGTGAAGCGCTGCCCGCGCATTGGCTGATGACCTTGATTGCGGCGGAGGAAGGCGAGCCGGCCGAGTTGCCCGCGCCGCTGCTGGCGGTGGCCGATGACGCCGCGCCGGTCGAAGCGTTTGTGTATGAGGTCGAAGGGACGCCGCGCCTGGAGCACCTACGTGCCGAGGCGTTAGACCGACTCCCCGAACGCCGCCGTCAACTGCGTGAGGCTTACAGCCTGCGTGAAGCTGAACTGCTCGATCAACGCCGCTTGCTTAAAGAAGCTGTGGCAAGGAATGTGCCGGCGGCGAAAACGAAACTGACCGAGTGTGAGCGCGAACTGGATGCATTGGATGTGAAGCGAGCGGAAACCGAGGCCGCATTGATCGCGGAGATCGATCGGCTGGGGCTTGGCCCGGTAACGATCTACGTCCGCGCCCTAGTGCTGCCGATTCCGCCGGAGCAGGCTCAACGCCGACGCGATGATCGAGTCGAGAAGATTGCCGTGCAGATCACCCGCCAGCATGAAGAAGACCTCGGCGCGCTAGTAGAAGATGTCAGCGATCCGCGACTTAAGATGGGCTTTGATCTGCGTTCCACGCGATCGGATGGCTCAGTCCGCTATATCGAAGTCAAAGGCCGCGCGCGGGTAGGCGACCTTGAACTGACGCCCAACGAATGGGCGCAGGCCAACAATCATCGCGACCGCTATTGGTTGTATGTGGTGTTTAACTGTGACACGACGCCCACCCTGAAGCGCATCGCCGATCCGGCGGGAAAAGGGATCGGTCTGCCCAAGGGGGGCGTGACGATTGACGCGACCGATGTGCTTAATTTATCGGATGAAATCTAGACTGTGCATGACAATCCAAAATTCGAAATTGGAAATCAAAAACACTTATGCGTCGTCTCATAGAAGAAGCCTTCCCGCTCAAGAAAGTCTCTGAAGATTCCAAGCACGAGAAGAACGTGCGGCACGGCCACATCTCGACATTGCACATCTGGCCAGCGCGCCGACCGTTGGCCGCGTCCCGTGCTGCCATCATTGCCGCGTTGATGCCGGATCCCGGTGATGAGAAGACGCGCGAAGACTACTGCCACCGTATCGAGAATATCACGCGCTGGAAGAGCGAGAATGGCCCTGATTTGCAGTTTTTCCGCGATGAGATTCGCAAGGCATACGGTGGCAGCGCACCGAAAGTGCTGGATATGTTCGCCGGTGGCGGCGCGATTCCGCTGGAAGCGATGCGCCTGGGATGTGATGTGACCGCGATCGATTACAACCCGGTGGCGTGGTTTATCCTCAAGTGCACGCTGGAGTTTCCGCAGAAGTTGGCGGGACAGAAACGCCCGCTGCCCGATTTCGCGCTACGCGATCGTGATTTCATGGAGTCCTTCTTCAAAGAGCAGGGCTTTAAGGGCACCAAGCTCAACGCGCAACTCGATCGATTAGGACTGCGCGAAACGAACGCGCCGATGTTGACCGGTCTACAGACCGACGCCTCATTGGAGGCTGATCTAGCATGGCACGTACGCGCGTGGGGCCAATGGGTGTTGAAGAATGCGCGCCGCGAGCTAGCACAGTTCTATCCCACTTATGCCGACTTTGAGCCTTTGTCAGACGAAGTCACTGAATGGCCGCAGCGGGAGCGTGTGCAAGTCGCGCTTAAACCTGACGATACACTCGATGCTGAGGCGCTTAACGCAGAATTTGGTGCAGCCTATCTGAAAGACAAGAAGCAGCCACGTTGGGTGGTGAAGCCTACTGTGGCTTACTTATGGGCACGAACCGTATCGTGCCAAGACCCCAAGTGTGGGGCTGAAGTTCCACTACTAAAGACGTTGTGGCTTTCAAGAAAATCTGCAAGACAGTATGCACTTAAAATACATGCGGATCAACCCACTGCACAAATTACATATGAAATTTTCTGTCCCAACAGCGATGATGAAGTACAAGAGGGGACAATGGCTGGCGGAGTGAATAGTTCAAATGTGCGCTGTCCGTGCTGCGGCGCTTACATGCGATTGGATTACATCCAATCGCAAGGTCAGTCTGGGAAAATCGGGGCTAATCTAATTTCCGTCGTTGTGGGGGGAGAATCCAGGAAAGAATATCGCCTGCCGACTGAAGAAGAGATCCAGATATGTGCGAATGTAAATTCGCACTTACAGAGAGCAATACAAGATTTGCCACTTGGCCTACCCAACGAACCACTTGATTCGTTGCGGCCTTCCAAGAACGCGGTTGGCGTTTCAATTATTCCTCGTTACGGGCTGAATACTTTTGGCAAGCTGTTTTCAGAACGGCAACTGCTCACAATGGCAACTTTTGTATCACTCGTGCGCGAAGTGCGAGGGCGGTTGAGAGAAGACGGGAACGGTGCAGACTTAGCTGAAGCTGTGTCTGCGTATCTTGCTATCTGCGTTGATAAACTCGCAGACTACAACTCTACCATCACCACATGGAGCAATACCCGTCAGACTATACGATCCACATTTGCGCGCTTTTCTCTTCCCATGACTTGGGATTACGCCGAAACAAACCCAATCGGATCGACAACTGGTAGCTTTGAAGCGATGCTCAAGTGGATTGCAAAGTATGTAGACCATGCGCTCGTGGCTACTGAGAAAGGTCACATCAGACTCATCAACGGATCAGCAATAGATGGGGCGTTGGCGAATGTGGTCGAAACACAAGGTGCTTTTGATGCGATCGTTACAGATCCCCCTTACTATGACGCTATCCCATATGCAGATATTTCGGACTATTTCTATGTTTGGCTCAAGAGGACATTGTATGGGCTTGATTACGATTCGTTTACACCGCTCTTGACTCCAAAAGCTGGAGAGCTTATTCAACACGCGAGACATGGCGGTTCATTTGAGAAGGCAAAACTCTCGTACGAGGCTGGAATGGCGAAGGCGTTTAGCGCGGCGTTTGACGCGCTTGATATTGCTGGGCGAATGGTAGTGGTTTTTGCACACAAAGACCCAGTTGCATGGGAGACGCTCGTATCCTCGATGATCAGCGCGGGCTTTGTTGTATCTAGTTCATGGCCTATTGATACGGAGATGGCGAATCGCGTTAGATCACGGAATAGCGCTTCACTCGCTTCTTCAATCTGGCTTGTCTGTCGCAAGCGTTCGACTGACGCAGGCATTGGCCGATATGCTGAAGTCAAGCGCAAAATGCACGAACGCATTACCGAGCGGTTGCGGTACTTTTGGGATCAAGGCATCTCTGGCCCGGACTTTGTCTGGGCGGCGATCGGCCCGGCACTGGAAAGTTATTCCACTTATCGCGAAGTCCGGCGCTTGGATGGATCGCTGTTTACCGTCGGCGAGTTTCTGCGCGAGGTGCGGCGGCTGGTGGCCGACTTTGCGCTCAGCCGCATCTTGCATGGGGCCAGCACGGAAGGTCTCGATGAATGGACCCGCTATTACTTGATGCATCGCTCCAACTTCGATCTGGTCGCCGCGCCCGTCGGCGAGTGCATTCTGCTGGCGCAAGGCTACGGCCTCGATCTGAATGAACTCAAAGGACCGCGGGGTTTCATCGCCAAAGGCAAAGCCAAGAAGGTTGTCGAAGAAGATGAACTTGAGGCTATCGATGATGGCGAAGAGGCCGTCAGCGAGAGCAGTGGCAGCAGTAGTGACATTCGTTTGCTCTCGTTCGAAGAACGCAAGCGCGACGACCTCGGCGAACCTCATCCGTCGGGCGGCTTGCCGATGATCGATATGCTGCATCGGCTGATGCGCTTGTGGCAAGCCGGCGACACCGAGCAGCTCAACGACTACGTGCAGCAGTACGGCCTCAACCAGA
The DNA here is from genome assembly GCA_003154115.1 of Anaerolineae bacterium. Lineage (GTDB taxonomy): Bacteria > Chloroflexota > Anaerolineae > Fen-1058 > Fen-1058 > Fen-1058. The sequence goes on along the minus strand of PMCF01000285.1, from coordinate 4,194 downwards.
ATGAATTGTTCTGGGCCGTGGCGCAGGCTATCCTCGAAATGGCTGATCCCAAGACGAAAGAGCGCACGCTGATCGAGGCGCTCGTCGCGTGGGGCCGGGGCGGGAAGCCTGGCGAAGTGGTGTCAGTACAGCCTCAGCTGCCGACATTGGATTAACTACTCAAGGTCAGAACTATGCCAGTCCAAGGTCTTTCGTTAGAAGCCCATTTGATTGTCGACAATAACGTACTGTCCATGCTAAGCCAATACTTCTGCGATCGGTTGGCGAGCAAATGCCCTGCTGGCGAACGTTTTGCGACTTTCAAGGAGTGGATGGGGAGACAATTGGACGTGATTCGGCAATTTACTCCGGACGCCAAATTGCATTCAACAACCTGTGTAGCCAATGAATTTGCGCCTGCGGGCGCGTTCTTTGCACAACTGAAGCCGCATGAACTGGAAGGCGTCAAGGGACACGTACGATCTCTGCTGCATCAAACCGCTGCAAATTCCACGCGAATTGCAGCCATACGGGGATTGCCCGGTGTGCCGAAGAAACTATTTGGTCCGGGGGGCGTTAGCGATAATGACCTGTCGTTAGCTGTCAGAGGGTTGGAGCTAGCGACAGCCGGACAGCCTGTCTATATTTTGACCAATGATCAAGGTCTACTTGATTCAGTGACATGGCTCCGCACAAACACCTCTATTAGAGCGCAATACCCACAGGCAGGTCTGACGCAAGGTTTGCATAGTCTAACTTACTTTGAGGGTGTACATCGCAATTGCAAGATCCAGACTCCGCACATGCGCGATTTGCTGCACTACGCGTTGGCACAACACTATGGGCGTCTGGAGTTGCGGGGAACGCAAAAAGGTGAATCAATCATGTATCAGTTGTTGCAGATTAACGAAAACCTCATGCAATCGATTGAGATCAAACTAGCCGCCAAAGGAGCGACACCATGACTGATCTCCCCGGTTCGATGAGCGATTTCCTATCTGAATTCACGCATTCGCTGACACAGCCTAACGGGGATGCCGTTTTGCGGCGCATCAATGCTGAACGCTTATTACGGCTGCTCGCCGACGAATTTGTCGAAGCCCACCAGGCCGCACGAATTCGCATACTGCCTGACAATCGTCTGGTAGGTGAAGCAGGTGCCGACTTTCTCATGCAAATTGACGATTACGATATTCGGCTGCAATTCGTAGATGCGCCTCGCGGAGTTCCTGAATTTGAACTGAATCAACTGCCCGCTGTCCAGAATCTTTTAGAAGACAACCCCAGCACTGTGGCGTTGGTGCTGGTCTGGACAACTGATGATCTCAAGGCGCTTGAATTATCTATGACGCGGATCAGGTATGTACTTGGTAACCCAGACCGCATTGACAGTCTTCTTCAGCAGACACGCCCTCTCCCTGATGTTTTGCGCGACTTGGTTAACCGTCAAGTGAAATTGTGGGAGATTGGGCTGGAAGAGAAGCCTCATACTTCTGTTCAATCGACGGATATGCGCCAAATGTTTGAAAGAGCGATCGCTGAGGCGATTGATGCAGAGCGCCAACGTTCGTATCGTCATACTGAACGCAAGATGGCGGCGCAGAATTTTCCGGCGGATGAAGAAAAGAGACTCATGCTGTTTGTCTTGTCTGAGGCGCTGAATGGTGTTCCATCTGCGGACTTGGAAAACCGACTAACACGCTTAACCCGTCGAGGTGCGAAATGATCAACAGCGTTGAAATGAAGAATTGGCGCGTCTATGATCAGCGTGTTGTGCGCTTCAAGCCCGGCATCACGTTCGTTATGGGTGCAAACGGCGTTGGTAAGACGTCTATCTTGGAAGCTATTGCCTATGGTCTGACGGGCAACGTATCGACCGTTCAAGATCGCGTGAAACTTTTGCGCAATCCTAATGCGGATGCAATGATCAATCTATCGTTCGTCGTTGATGGCAAAGAGTATGTGGTTGAGCGTTCACAAGGCCCTGAGCGCGCGGGAGGCGCTACTCTAAGCTTGTCGGGCGAGAAGAAGTCGCTGGCTTCCGGTCAAAAGCGGGTCACGACGGCAGTTGAGGATTTGATGGGAGTCTCCGCCGATTTCCTGCAACGCATCATCTATATGGCCGAAGGTGATGTCTTTCGTTTCTTGGATCAGCCACCCGGCGATGCCTTAGACCTACAAATCCGGCGTGTTCTTGGTTTGACGCAACTTGACGAGTTTAAGTCGGCACTGGAAATGGCTGGCAAAAAGATTAAGCAGCAAATTAGTGATGTGCAAGAAATATTGGGCGAGCTGGCGCAGTTAGAGGTTAGGCGCGGTGGTGATCTCGCAGGCCGTCTTGAGCAGTTAGAGGCACGACGTGAACGGTTGACTAATGAGCGACTGGAAATTCAAAACTCAATTGCAGGACAAAAACGTGAGCAAGAAGACCTGGCACGTTTAACACCCTTCGTTACTAAGGCAGTACCCGCGCTTCGCCGCGACGAGGCTTTGTGGAAGCAGGCGCAACAGGAACCGATTCTATCTCTGTATACCGGTTTGGAGAAACGGGTAGAGCAAGCACAGTCGGCCTTGCAGCAAACTCAGGTAGGTTATGCTCGGTCAGAAGGCGAGCGAACGGGATATCAACGAGTATTAGATGTCTTGCTACCGTTTGCTGGCCGAACTGAAACCTTGCCTTGCCCGGTCTGCGGCAAGCCCATGAGCAGCAGCGAACGTGACCGCATTGAACGCGATTTGCGCGGCAATATCGAACGCATCAATGGCGAACTTTCCAAATTGGAAACGCGCCGCACTCGTGAGCAAACCACTCTTAAAGCATCGCAGGATCAAAGAGAAAACTTGCGCGAGCTACGTAACTTTGTTGCTCACGTCCGATTTGAATCCCTCACTCCGACTATTCCGCTCAGCGAGTTTCAGAATCGTGCCCAGGCTCTGCAGACAAAATTCGTCAGCGGCATTGCCGATCTCGAGGCAAAGTCAAGACAGATTCAGCAGCAGATCAATCAGGTTGAGATTGATAAGGCCAAGTACGTGGCACTCAAGCGTCGCCTCACCGATATGGGCTATGCTACACCTGAGGAAGCCAGCGAGGCCTTAGTTGAGTTAGAAGTGCGTTCACTGTCTATCCGCGCCGCAAGTGAAGCGGCGCAACAGACTTTAACCGCTCAACGCAATACCGATATGGAATCCATCTATGCTCAGGTCGCGCGAGTTTGGAGTGTCTTTCGTGGCAAAGAAGATGCATGGCGTGTCCAGCTGGATGACGAAGGTACACCTACTCTCGAAGATTCTTCAGGTCGTCAGTTCGATCTGAGCCAATTCAGTGGCGGCGAAAAAACCGCGCTGCTCATTATGCTGCATACCATCATCGGCCATTACTTCTCTAAGAGCGATTTCATGCTCATCGACGAGCCTCTAGAACACCTGGACCCGGTCAATCGCCGTTCACTGATTCGTTTTCTGGTGACGGCCTATCGACGTGGCGTTTTTAAGCAGGCCATCATCGCCACTTTCGAAGAGTCTTTGATTCGCAAATACATGTCGGAAGATGGTGTCAACGTTATTCTACTCACTGCTTAAGGAAAGACCTATGAGTCTACAAGCGTGGCATCAACTTTGCAAAGTGCGTGAGGATGTTAGCAAAGGCACCCTTAGCCTTGACGAATTCGCGGCTGATCTGTATGCCGTTCGCACCGGTGACGCACCGCACGTTTACAAAAACCCGGACGCTTTCTTCTCGCGCACCTACCCCACTTTCAAGATGAAGACGCTCGTCCGCGACGTATTTCATCGACTCGCGGGTGACGGCGGTAAACCCATCCTGCATATTCAAGTTGCCTACGGTGGCGGCAAGACGCACAGCCTCATCACGTTGCTGCACCTGGCCGAGCGCGGCGCGGACTTCTCGGATCATCCGACCGTCAATGAGTTTATCGTCTTTGCGGGCCTTAATGGGGCCAAGTTGCCGCGGGCGCGTGTAGCGATTCTACCGTTTGACAAATTCGATGTGTTTGAAGGACTGCTCGTGTTTGGGCCGGACGGCAAGCAGCGCCGAACGCTTACGCCATGGGGCGCATTGGCCTATCAGCTGGGCGGTGATGCCGCCTTCGCACGGGTGAAAGAGCACGAAGACAACTACACTGCGCCGGCTGAACCGTTGCTAGTCGATCTATTGAAGATGCCACAGGCCCAAGGTTTGTCAACGCTGGTGTT
>PMCF01000131.1 GCA_003154115.1 Anaerolineae bacterium | reverse complement strand
TCAACTGAGATTAGCCATACCCAAATCAATTGCATATTGTCTCGGAAATCTCGATTCCAGGTGGAAGTGTTGATTACTTCCTCGTTTCAGCAAAGGGCAACAGAGTTAGAGACTTCGTTGGCATTGAGCTTCAGACTCTCGATACAACAGGGACGGTATGGCCGGAGCGTCAGCGGTTTCTAAAGGAACAAGGAACAACATACGGTCAGACAGGTCCAGCCAGCGACAAGGGTTATGGCATGAACTGGAAAATGACCGCCAAGACCATCCTTATGCAGTTGCATCACAAGGTGCAGACATTTGAGAGTGTTAACAAGCATTTGGTCTTGGTGATTCAAGACTCTTTCTTGGATTACATGCGGAGAGAATTTACATTCGACCATTTGAGCAATGCACTTGTGGGCGACCCAATGCATATCCATACATATAGTCTTGTCCAAGCTCAAAGTGGAAGTTTTCATTTGGAGTTGATGGCGCGCTACAGTACGGATACTAATGGCATTGCGTTATTGTTAGGGCTGAAGGCTAGTCCAAATATTGACTTGGACGTAATTGTAAAAGTTCTCGAATCGAAGATTTCTGACGCGACGCTATTTAATCCAATGTCAACACTGTAAAGGTTGGATACCCCATGAGGAATTGCACAGGCGAGCAGTGATTATAGATCTCGAAGGATTTTTACGCGCCAGCAGGCATGACAAGATGATCGATCTGATGGTCAAGCCAATCTCTCCAGTAGACCAAAACCTCCGAGGTCTCCACCCCATGCGCCTGACACTCGCCCCATCGACCACTTTCACATTCGAGACACGCTTCTTTACGGCCCAACCGTAATCAGATCCTTGAGCTTGGCATACAACGCATCGCCGATGCCTTTGACGTTGTTGATGTCCTCAATCTTTTTGAAGGGGCCGTTCGTCGTGCGATAATCGACGATGACTTTGGCGAGCGCCGGCCCGATGCCGGGCAATGCGTCCAGTTCTTCCAGCGTGGCCGTGTTGATGTTGATGGGCGCGGACGGAGTCGCCGGAGATTTCTTATCGGGTGTGGGTGATGCTTCGCCTTGCCTGGGCACATGCACGTGCATTTGATCCGACAGGTGTGAAGCCAGGTTGATCCGATCGAGATCGGCATCGGCCGTCGCACCGCCCGCGGCCGCGATGGCATCCTTCACGATCGAATTGAGGGGCAGCGCATACACATCCGGCTGGTGGACCGCGCCGCTGACGTAGACGTTGATCGTCGCCAGGGTCGGCGTAGCGGGTTCAGCCGTGGGGCGCGGTTGAAGCGTGATGACCAGCGGAGGTGAGGCAGGTTCGGGACGTTTGAGGATGGTGTAGATGACGAGGAAGGCAATTGCACCAACCACCACTAGAAAAGCCGCGCGGGCAAGTTGAAGACGGGACATGATTGGAGGTCCTTGCGTGGCTAACGCATTAATCGCAAGCGTAGCAGGCTATTCATCTGTTTCCATCGCCTGGCGCAAAGCCAGGAATGCTTCTTTGAGCGGTTGATTAACAGCGCTGTCAGGCTCGGCAAGCACTAACCTTCTCAAACAGCCTTAACGGGATCACTCTCTGCGCCGGGGATTGTAATTTGTCCATAGAGCTTCAGATCGTTTACCCTTGGTCGAGTGGATAGTTTTCTCGGCCGCCACAGTTTTTATCCACCGGGGTGCTGGATAAAGTTCATCCATGAGTTCGCACTGATAATTTGAAAGGGCGACATGTCCGTGGGCCAAATTCAAGGTCTTGGCGAGCTCGCGGTGTTCATCGTCCGTCATTTCATACCCGTAGGCATTGTTATCACCGCGCGTCAGATGGACGTAAGGCGGATCGCAATAGAACAGCGTATCCGGCGAGTCATACAGCTGAATCAGATCAAGCGCAGGGCGATTCTCAATTTGCACGCGCAGCAGCCTTTCGGCAATTTCTGGCAAGTCCTCGATACTGCCCAACCAACGGCTAATGACCCCGCTCATCCCGGCGCGACTGGTGTTCTTGCAGTTTGCCCAACGCCCCAAACTGGCCGTTTGAGCGAGACCCGTTCTGACTTGCCGGGCACGGACAAAAAACCGGCGGGCTCTTTCAAGCGGGCTTAAATCCGGATCGAGGGTGCAGGCAATCGCAAATTCTTCGCGCGAAAATGGAGTGAGACCGATGGCCTCGACGAGTTGTGCTTTCTCTTCACGCAAAACACGGAAGAAATTGGCGACTTCACCATCCAGATCATTATAAGTTTCAACCGGCGACGGCGCGCGGTTCAAGAGCACAGCTGCCGAACCGGCAAATGGTTCGCAGTAGTGGTGACACGGGGGGAGCAGCGGCAACAGCCAGTCCAGATGTGAAAACTTTCCACCATACCAGCCAAAGGCAATCAATTTCTTGTTTCTTAATCTAGAGACTGACGGCGGACTAGTCTTCTTTCGTTGGGCATGAGGAATTTGATATTCCATACTATTTGCCCAACTTCGCGCGTTCGGCATCGACGATCTTCTCGTCCAGTTTCTTGAAGAGCGGCGCGACCGGCCCGAACTTCTGCCCGCTGGGCAATTGGCTGGGCTGCCAACGCACGCCGATGGTCGAACCATCGTAGGTGAGGGCGCGATGGGTGCGCGTCGATTCTTGATAGTCGTTGATGATCTGCTTGCCGAACAGATCGCCGCTGTAGCCCAGCATCGCGTGCAGGCGCTGGCCGGTGAACGGCAGGAACGGCGCGAACAGCACCTTGAGCGAATCGATGGCCCGCAGGGTGACGTACAACGTCGTCGCGGTGCGCTCCCGATCGGTCTTGATGGAGAACCACGGCGCTTTTTCGTCGACGTACTTGTTGACATCGCGCGCCAGCGCCATCGCGTCGGCCAGCGCCGCCTTGAACTTGCACAGATTGATCTCTGCTCCGATCGGCTCAAACGCCTGATCGATCTGCGTCAACAACAGCGTATCGACCTCGTCCAGCGGGCCGGGTTGCGGCACTTCGCCGTTGAAGTGCTTGACGGTGAGCGACACGCTGCGATTGACCAGGTTGCCCCACGTCGCCACCAGCTCGTCATTGTTGCGCCGCCAGTAATCGCCCCAACTCCAATCGGTGTCTTTGCTTTCCGGCATCTGCACCGTGAGGTAATAGCGCAGCGGATCGGGATCATAGCGTGAGAGATAGTCCAAACCCCACACGCCCCAGTTGCGCGAGCCGGAAATCTTCTTGCCTTCCATGTTCATGAATTCGTTGGCGGGCACATCGTAGGGCAGATTCAGCGCTTCGTCGTCCGGGCCGCCATAGAGCTTGCCCGCGCCCAACAATTGTCCCGGCCAAAACACCGTGTGGAACGGAATGTTGTCCTTGCCGATGAAGTAGTAGGTGCGCGCTTCCGGCTGATACCACCATTGTTTCCATGCTTCGGGTTGGCCGAGATTGTGAGCCCATTCGATCGAGGCGGAGAGATAACCGATGACGGCTTCAAACCACACGTACAGGCATTTGCCGTCCCACCCCTCAAGCGGCACCGGGATGCCCCAATCGAGATCGCGTGTGATGGGGCGGCCGCGCAGCTCGGACACGATGTTGCGCGTAAAGGCCAGCACGTTCGATCGCCAGAACTCTTTGCCGTGGCTCAGATAATCCTGAATCGCCGGAGCGAGTTTGCCGTAATCGAGAAAGTAGTGCTCGGTTTCGCGCAGCACTGGACGCGACCCATCGATCTTGGAACGCGGATTGATCAGCAGGGCCGCGTCGAGCACGTTGCCGCAGTTATCGCATTGATCGCCGCGCGCATCGGGATAATGGCAGATGTAGCATTCGCCTTCCACATACCGATCGGGCAGGAAGCGCTTCGCCGTTTCAGAATACAACATCTGCTGCGTTTCTCGATAGAGATAGCCGTTCTGCAGCAAGGCCAGGAACATGTCTTGCGAGACTTTGAAGTGGTTCTCGGTGTGCGTGCTGGTGAACAGATCGAACGAGATGCCCAGCTGCACAAACAAATTCAGAAAACGCTCTTGATAACCTTCATACACCGCCAGCGGCGTCGTATGTTCGGCATCGGCGCGCACCGTGACGGGCGTGCCGTGTGAATCCGTGCCGGACACCATCAGCACGTGATTGCCGCGCAGACGCTGATAGCGCGCAAAGATGTCGGCGGGCAAATGCGACCCGACGATGTTGCCGACGTGAATGTCGGCGTTGGCATACGGCCACGCGACGCAAACCAGAATATTCTCAGTCATAGTCAATTCTCCTCACAGTCGCCGCGATTGTACCATAGGTAAATGCGATAGATGAAACCGCTTGCCGATTGACTTGCAGCAGGCGAATAAATTCGCGCCTACCGAGCCGCTGGCCGATCGTCCACCTGCGTGGATGTGGCGTCGGCGGCGCAGGCCGACGATCGGCTTTAGCCCGTGAGGCGCGACTTTGCGAAGCACCCCGCAGCGAAGCGGAGTGGGCTGAGTCGCCAGCTTGGTCATTGCTCATTGTTCATTGATCATTGCCCATTGATCATTGCTCATCGCCTTCTTCCATCGTTGCGTAATTGATGATACAATATCGCCCACCCAAATTTCACGAAACACGCACCACGTTCTAGTGGAGGTCTCGTTCATGAAAGTCTCCTGTCTGCAAGAGAATCTAGCCAAAGGTCTCAGCATCGTCAGCCGCGCCGTGGCGGCCCGCTCCACCCTGCCCGTGCTGGGCAATATCTACCTCGGCACCGATCAGGGCCGCTTGAAACTCGCCGCCACCAATCTGGAGATTGGCATTACCTGTTGGATTGGCGCGAAGGTCGACGAGGACGGCGCCACCACCGTGCCCTCCCGCACCTTTGTCGATCTGGTGAACGCGCTGCCGCAGGGCACCATCGACATGGATTTGATGGTGCGTACCCAGACCTTGACGGTAACCAGCGGACGATCCACCAACAACGTCAAAGGCGTCGACGCGCAGGAGTTTCCGATTATTCCTAAAGCCGAAGACGCCGAGGCGATTCGCATTTCGCCGGAGATGCTGCGCTCGATGATCGATCAAGTCGTGTTCGCCGCGGCCACCGATGAAAGCCGCCCCATCCTCACGGGCGTGTATGCCAAGTTCAGCGGCAAGACCTTGATTATGGCGGCGGCCGACGGCTTCCGCTTATCCGTCCGCACGGTGCAGCTCGACGAGGGCGTGGACGAACCGATCGAGGTGATTATCCCCGCGCGCGCCCTGGCCGAACTCAGCCGCATCTGCGGCGAACAGACCGATCCGGTCAGCATCATGGTCACGCCGCAGAAGAGCCAGATTCTGTTCCATCTCACCAACATCGATCTGGTCTCGCAGTTGATTGACGGCAAGTTCCCCGATTACAACGCGATTATTCCCAAAGTGTCGGGAACCAAGTCCGTCATCGATACGGCCTTGTTGTTGAAGGCGTGCAAAGCGGCTAACGTCTTCGCGCGTGAAGCGGCCAACATCGTGCGGGTCAGCATGGTGCCGGGCGACGAGATCACGCCGGGGCACATCAAGATCGGCGCGCAGAGCGCCGAGACCGGCGAGAACGCGGGCGATCTGGACGCCAGCATCACCGGCAATGCCATGGAGATCGCCTTCAACGTGAAGTATCTCATCGACGTGTTGAATATCGCGGGCGCGCCGCAGGTCACGCTGGAAACCAACAGCGCGTCGCAGCCGGGCATCCTCCGCCCGATCGGCAACGATACCTTCACGCACGTGATCATGCCCATGCACATCGGCGGACGCTAGACAATGATCAATGCTCAATGATCAATTACTGGACGTTGGCAAATTCCGGAGTCGAGGCTTTAGTCGGGTCAATTGACGCACATCTCCGGCTAAAGCCTCGACTCCAGTCGAAGATGTGGGGGGCTTGCCAAAGTCCAGTCAATTAACAATGAACAATGAACCAGACAGGCTGAACGATAATCATTGATCATTGATCATTGATCATTGAGAATTGTTAGTTGACCTTTCGCCCTTAGATATCGTTCTGAGGGCGATTTTATTCAAAGGAAACCATGCCAGTTAAACCACTCCCCATTGCTAAGCTGCGCCACGTGTGCAATCCGCGCAATCTGAAATTCAAAACGACCGACGAGCTGCCGTTGGTCGACGACATCATCGGCCAGCCGCGCGCCGTGCGCGCCATCGACTTTGGGCTGGATGTGCGCGGGCCGGGCTTCAATGTTTTCTTGATGGGGCCGGGCGGCACCGGGCGCATGACCACCGCCGAGCGCTTCTTGACCGAGCACGCCGCCAAACAGCCCACCCCCAACGACTGGGTGTACGTCCATAATTTCAAAGCCCCGCTGCGGCCGCGGGCCATGGCGCTGCCGGCCGGACGCGCGCGCGGTTTTCAGCAAGAGCTGAACGCGTTCGTCACGTTCCTCACCACCGATCTGCCGCGCACCTTTGAAGGCGACGTCTACCAACGCGCGGCTTCGCGCTTGACGCGCGCCCTGGACGATCGACGCGTGGCCGAGCTGGAACAGTTCGATCAACAGGCGCGCGAACGCGGCTTTGTGTTAGCCCGATCGGATCAGGGCCTCTTCGTCGCCCCGCGCGGGGCGCAGGACCAACCGGCCACCACCGAAGAAATGGCCGCCTGGACGAAAGAGCAGCGCGCTGCGCTGGAGCAAGTTCAGCCTGAAATCGAGGATACCTTCAACGCGGTCCTGCGCAGCATCCACACCGTCGAACAGGACACTCGCGCGCAGCTGCGTCAACTCGATCAGCAAACGGCGGCCACCACGATTGAGCCAATGCTGGCTCAACTGCTGGAGAAGTATCGCGCCGACTGTTCGGAAGTGGTGGACTATCTGGAAGAGATGCGCGCCGACATCATCGCGCAGGTGGATCAGTTCCGCGCGAATGAAGATGATCAAGCGGCCGAAGCAACGCCCGCGCAGGCTCAGCCTGATCCGCTGCTGCGCTTCCAGGTCAACGTGTTGATCGATCACAGTCAGACGCGGGGTGCGCCGATCGTCTATGAAACCAATCCCACGTTTATGAATCTGATCGGACGCATCGAGCGGGATGTGCGCCTGGGCGATAACGTGCTGGACTTCACCATGCTGCGCGCCGGGGCGCTGCATCGGGCCACTGGCGGCTATCTGGTCTTGCAGGCCAGCGATGTCATGAAAGATGGCAACACCTGGGAAGCGTTTAAGCGCGCGCTGTCCACGCAGCAGATCAACATCGAAGATCCCGGCAGCCAAATGCAGATGTTCTCCACACGCACGCTGGAGTCCGAACCGATTCCGCTCGACGTGAAGGTCGTCTTGCTGGGCACGCCGTGGTTGTATTACGAACTGTTTCAACACGACGAAGACTTTGCCCGCTTGTTCAAAGTGAAGGCCGACTTTGCGACGGAGATGGATCGCACCGCCGAGCAAGAGCGGGCCTACGCGTTGTTCGTGCGCGCACGCTGCGCCGAGCACAGCCTGCCGCCGTTCGATGCCGGTGCGGTGGCCAGCCTCATCGAACAGGGTTCGCGTCTGGCCGAAGATCAATACAAACTCACCACCCAGTTCAGCGACATCGCCGATGTCATCATCGAGGCGGCCCATTGGGCGCGGAAAGCCGATCGGGCTGTAGTGACCGCCGCCGATGTGGGCCGCGCGCTGGACGAATGGCGCTATCGATCGAATCTGGTAGAGCAAGAAACGCAGGAACCCATCATCAATGGCACCATCACCATTCAGGTTGAAGGCGAAGTGGTGGGGCAGATCAACGGCCTGTCGGTAATCGAATACGGCGAGTATCAATTCGGGCATCCCTCGCGCATCTCGGCGCGCATCTACGTGGGACGCAGCGGCGTGACGGTGATCGAACGCGAAGTGCATCTGAGCGGGCGCATTCACAACAAGGGGGTGCTGACACTGGAAGGCTACTTGCACGGACAGTACGCCACGAAAGAATCGTTATCCCTGGCGGCCAGTCTAAGCTTTGAACAGAACTATGCCGAGATCGAAGGCGACAGTGCGTCGAGCACCGAGTTGTATGTGTTGTTGTCGGCGCTGGCCGAGCTGCCCATCCAGCAAGGCATCGCCGTGACCGGTTCGGTCGATCAACAGGGTCGCGTGCAGCCGGTGGGCGGCGTACAGCACAAGATCGAAGGATTCTTCGAGGTGTGCCAGGCGCGCGGCTTGACGGGCATGCAAGGCGTCATGATTCCCGCGTCGAACGTGCGGCACTTGATGCTGCGCGCTGATGTGGTAGCCGCCTGCCGTCAGGGACAGTTCCACATCTGGGCGGTGAGCACGATCGATCAGGGCCTGGAATTATTGACGGGCGTGAAGGCCGGTCGGCGGGGCAAGAGCGGTGAATTTACGCGGGACAGTGTGCACGCGCGCGTCGCGGCGAAATTGAAAGCAATCGCCGAGCAACTCGACGGAGGACGCAAAGAGCGCGAAGAAGAGTCCGAAGAGAAAGAATCCGAGACAAAGAAGGAAGACGAGACGAAGGCACGCCGGCGCAAGAAGAAATGACGGCTCATCCGACTTCAACGGGAAATGCTCCCGCTGGATGGGTACATCCAGCGTTTGAGAGCGGCGGATGTACCCACGCAAAGCGGCCGGGAGCATTTGACGATAATCCCGCTCAGGTCTGGAGAGCCGAAATGACGAGTGATGAGTGATGAGTGAAACCAACGTCGAGGCAACTCAACCGGCTGAAGCGAGGCCTGAGGCACAGTCCCACGGGGAGGCTCCGCACTGGTCCGATCGAGCATGGCAGCGCTTGCGGCAGGCCCGCATCATCGGCCTGCTCATGGTATTGAGCGGCGCGGTTGCGTTTGTCATGGGCAACACGCTGTCCAGCATGCTGAGCAGTTTGTTGGCGAATGGCGGACTGACGCTGCTCATCGCGGGTCTGGTGGTGATCGCGGCGGCCATGCGCACGCACGGCATCTCGCCTGCGCAGCTCTTCGCGCCCGCTTCGATCGTCAATCCGCGCATGTGGTTCGTGCTGCTCTGGGGCGCAGGAATTGCGTTGGTCGTGATGTTGAACACCGCTGAGCCGAGCGAGACCACCGAACAAATCCTCATGTTGATCGTATCGACGCCGCTCATGGTGGTAGGCGGCCTGTGGATTTTGCGCTGGCTCGGCGGACAACTGTCACGTCAGTGGCCACAGGACTTAGCGACAGCCACGTTAGTGTCCTTGCAATGGGTTCCAGCGTGGACGGTGATCTGGGCGGGTGTGTGGGGGCTGATCAGCACTGTCGCCGCGCTTGTGATTGAAGCCGCGCCGGTGCTGTTGCTGGCGTTCTTGTCTGGAGCGTCCTTCAACGCGGTCTCGCGCACCCAGTTGAGTCCTTACGAAAGTCTCATGCGCGTGCTGCACAATCCTGTGCTCCTGGTGTTGACCTTTTTGGGCGCAGTGGTGGTGGCTCCGATCATCGAAGAAGCGGCGAAAGCGTTGGGCCTGCGCTGGCTGCGCCCCTGGATCAAACATCCGTCGAGCGGCTGGCTGTTGGGCCTGGCCGCCGGGCTGGGGTTTGGCATGTTGGAAGGCGCGTTCAATCTGGACTCGACGAGCAACTGGCTGGTGGGCGGCTGGGTGCGGTTGGCAGCGTTGTTGTTGCACGGCCTGGCGACCAGCCTCACCGGCCTGGGGTATGCGCGCTATCTGCAATCGAATCGGCGCAGCGATCTGTGGCGTGGTTATCGGCGCGCGGTGATCATGCATGGTGTTTGGAATGCCAGTGCCATCGGCCTGGGCGCCATCGCCGGCACGGCCTTCCTCTCCCGAAGTCTGCTGCTCACCTGTGCGGGCGCACTGGCGGTTGTGGGCTTGATCGTCTTCATGGTCTTGTTGATTCGGCGTGTTTCCAAAGCTGGGGTGCAGACCAGCATCCAAGAGGATTTTCAACAAACAGGCGTGCCGCTGCCGATCGAGTGGAAGCCGATGAGGTTCAACTTGGGCTGGCGGCTGGTGGGCAACCGACCGGTCTATGCGGCGACTGAGGCTGCCTCTACCCCAGACTCCGGTGCGCCTCAGCCGCCGGATGATTTCACCGTATAGCAAAACCTCCCGATGGTCCATAACCTTCGGGAGGTTTTGCTTTACCAGCCAAACCGTTCTTCTTTCCACACATTGGCCGTCATGGAATAACCGGCCTGCTCCCAAAAGCCCGGTCGATCGCTGGTCATGAACTCCAGGCCGCGCAGCCACTTGCCGCCTTTCCAGAAATAGCGATCGTCTTCGGAGTGCTGCCCGGGCAATGCGCCCGCCACGCCGCGCAGCGGATAGCCGTGATCGGGATCGAGCGGCTTGCCATCGAAGTGAGTCGCCATGAGGAACACACCGCTCACCGCCACTTCGATCGGCACGTTGACGGTAAAGCCGTATTCGCAATGCTGCATGATGAACTTGGCCTCGGGCCTGGGCTTGATGAAGCCCTGATCGATCAAGTCCTTCAGATGCACGCCTTCCCACACCGTATCAAACTTGCTCCAGCGCGTTACGCAGTGAATGTCCAGCGCCATTTTGCGGCGCGACAGCTGATTGAATTCGTCCCACGTCCAGCGTTTCTCTTCTTCCACTAAACCAAACACGCGAAAGTCCCACGTGGCCGGGTTGAACGGCGGTATCGGCCCATAGTGCAGCACCGGAAATTTCTGAGTCAACGACTGGCCCGGCGGCAAGCGCCCCGCGCTCTTGATCTGATCTTCTTGTTCTTTGCGTCCGCCCAATAAACTAGACAACATGGTAATAGTTCCTTCCCTACTCATTCGAAAAAAATTGGTATGTGTTTACCGCGTTTCCTGGAATGTCATTCTGAGCGGAGCGAAGAATCTCTGCGCCGGTCAGCATCGAGTGCCGGTCGTGGCAGAGATTCTTCGCACGCCCTGTCCGATGCAGAGCATCGGGGGCGCGCCTGGCGAAAACGCTCAGAATGACACTTCGGCAAACAATTACAAAAATTATACCATGCGGTTCTTACGCAATTCTTAACTCACGCTTACAAAAAAGCCGATGGCACTGTGCCGCCCAGTGTGCCATCGGCTTCGCATAACCATCTTTAAGGAAACGTTAATTACTCGTGCTTGGAACCGTTCGGCATAACCGTGCCTTGCAACTTCGCGCCCGTCAGATCGGCCTGATCGAGAATGGCGTTGTTCAGCCTGGCCTCGCGCAAATTACTGCGGCCCAGATCGGCCAGCGTGAAGTTGGCCCGGCGCGCATCGGCAAAGGTGAGATTCGCTTCGCAGATCAGCGCGGCGGTGCAGTTGGCCTGCGCCAGATGAGCAAACGTGAGATTCGCGCCGCTCAAATCGGCGCCGGTGAGGTTGGCCTGATACAGATCGGCTTTGCGGAGATCGCACAGCGACAGGTCGGCTTCCACCAAATCGGCGCCGCTCAGATTCGTCTCGTGCAGATCGGCGGCGTGCAGCTTGGCCTGGCGCAGCCGCGCATTGTGCAGGTCGAGCCCCGAGAGATCGAGTCCCGCCAGATCGGTGCCCTTGAGATACAATTCCAACGCACCGCGCGCCTGTCGTTCGGCAATCAAGCGTTCCACATCTTCGCGTGTCATTTGCGTCATGAGCTACTTACCACCCGTGAAGATCGGCAAGTGTCCCAACGCGATGATGTCTTTCCACTTGGCCCGCTCGCCTTCGGTGAACACGGCCGTCGTGGCGACCACGCTGCCGCCGGCCTTTTCGATGATCAAGCGCATGCCTTGCAAAGTGCTGCCTGTGCTAATCACATCGTCGACGATGACCACTTTCTTGCCGCGAATTGCCGCAATGTCCTTCTCGTCCAGATACAGGGTCTGCGGCTGGCCGGTCGTAATCGATAAGGTCTCGGCGCTGACAGTCTCGCCCATGTAAGGTTTGTAACTCTTGCGCAGCACCACGTAGGGCAGCTGCGTCTCCACCGACAAAGCGTGCGCCAGCGGAATGCTCTTCGCCTCGGCGGTGATCAACACCTGCGCGTCTTTGGGCAAACGCTTGGCTAGCGCCAGCGCCGAAGCCTGAATCACTTCGGTATCGCCCAGCATGTTGAAGATGGCGATTTTCACGCCGGGCGCCACTTCAAACAGCGGCAGGTGGCGGGTCAGTCCGGCAAACTTCATAGTATGCGTTTCACGTTGAGTCATGACAAGCTCCGCTGAACAACACTAAGATTTGAGCTGATTCTAACACACTTGCGACGATTTGTTCACGCCGTGATTTGTTCACGCCGTGACCAGCTGCACCTGCAAGGCATCGAGCACACTTTGAATCGGGTTCAGAATCGTCGTCGTGTCAGAGCCTGCATACAACAGCCCCACGACGCGTTTGTTCATATCGAGCACGGCCGACCCGGAGTCGCCGCCCTGGCTCATCGCACCGGCCATGAGCTGATTGCGGAAGGTACCGAGCTTGCCGCCGTAATCGACCGAGACCGTGACATCGAGCTGCGTGATCTGTCCCGTCGTGTAGCCGGTAGTGCGGCCCATCTTTTGCAGCAGCGTGCCCAGCGTTACCGCGCCCACGCCGATCGGCACGCCGATGTTGAGAATATCCGGCGAAACGAGATCGGGCGACAGAGGCCTCGCCAGTGCGCAATCCACCGTGTTGTTGCCCGGCTCGTTGATTTGAATCTTCGCCACGGGAGCCGGCTGCGCCTGGAAATATTTCATCACGGAGGCCAGCGGCGAACACCCGGAGGGTTGTGGCGTGGGAGTGGGCGTCGGCGTTGGATCACCCGGAAACCCGATCGGGATGAACTGCTCCAGCGTCCCAATCTGATCGGCGCTGGCGCCGCCATCATATTTGCCGGGCTGCCAGATCGCATCGCCCAACTGTGCGGCGTTCGAGTTGGCCAGCACGTGATTGTTGCTGAGAATGTAGACCTGCGTCCCGCGCTTGACCAGACAACCGAACGTGCCTGCCGTGATCTGATAATGCCCCAGGCTGACGCCGGGGCGCGCCGGGCGCAGCTTCTGCTTGGGATCTTGCTGCGCCACGATCAGCCCGGTCTCAACCACATCGGTTTTCATGCCCGCGTACGACTTCGGCACCAGTGACGCTTCGGTGAGTTGGGCCAGGGGCAGTTTTTTGACGACCGACACAATGATCGAGATTTCATTCGTCAACGTATCACCGGCCAACTTAAAGCCGACGCCCGTGGCGACGACGTTCTCTTTGCCCATGATGAGCGACTCATATTGACGTTTGACTTCTTGTACGGCGAGAATGGTTTTAAGCAAAGCGTCCATCGTAGTCATCCTCCTGGGTTGAAGTTAGGGTGTGATTTCAGCGAGTCATGCCATTCGACTATAGCAGAAGATGGCGGCAACGCTGCCCTGAGTTTAACACATTCCCACGTCAAGGAAATTGAACGAGTATAACGCAAAAGTGTTGGTGACCTTTCAGTTGCTCCCGCTCCGCTGCGCGTGGATACACGCTCCGCGGGCGGTTGGCGGCGATGGATGTACCCATCCATCGCGGAGCACTATCGGAAACCCGAAGGCTGCCCAACAGTTTTGCGCTATCCCCGCCGGGTTACAGCGCGCGGATAGCGCCTGTTTCTACGACATCGATTGGCACACCCTCGAGTGAAGCAGGCACAGTTTCACCGCGCTTCAATTGGGTGGCGGGCTGTTTGCGGGTGACTGAGACGACGATGCACACTTCATCGGTGGGTTGACCGGCGCGGGTGCGGAAGCCGATCCCCACGGCAACCACGTTCGGTTTACGCAGCAGTTCGGGTTCGTGGCGGCGTTTGACTTCCAGGGCGCGCTGCACAACTTGTTCCGACATGGCAACCTCCATCATGGCAATCTGCGATCGGGGCGGTCAGCCGGTCGAGGTGTCTTTGAGTTTTTCTTTCGCCGGCTTGCGGCTGAGATGCAGCACGTTCATCGCGCGGCGAATGGTGCGGCGGCTGACGCTGACGCCGGTTTCTTTTTCGACTTGCTCGTGCAGCATGGCTACCGACCATTCTTCAGCTTCGTAGCCATACTGGCGCGGCTTGCGGCGCAATAACTTGTTGATGACGCGCATGACCATGCGCTGCTTCTTGGGCGGCCGCCCGGTGTGCTGGGCATCTTTCACGCGCTCGTGCTGGTGTTGATCGCGCCGTTCCAGGAAGCGCTTCTGCAAATTATAGATCGCCTGGCGGCTGAGGCCGGTTTCTTCAGCCACCTGTTGGACGCTTTTGCCGTGATGCAGGCCGAGCAGCGCTTTGGCGCGTTTGGCGTGCCGCCCGTTGGAGCGGGAACGCGCCACCCGCATCAGCTGATCACGCGAGCGTTTGGCTAAATGAATCAAACCCATGGCTGACTCCCTCGTCAGTCACAGCATAAACCCGGCCCGGCGAATTGTCAAGAAAATTCTGTCACAATCTACTCACCAAGCGGAAGCCGCTGACCGCCTGGTCACTGCTGGTGATATCAGCCTCAAAATGGCGGCGGTGTCAACTTGCCCGTCAGCCGCAAAGCGTTCTTGAAAACAGCAGGAGATGTACGGCCGGGCTCCAGTTAGTTAGATAATTTGAATTTTGACTCCGATCTGGATCGTCTCGCCAAACGGACCCACGACGAGTCTTTCCAGCAATGCCAGATTGCGCTTTATCGGCTTTGGGGTACACTCCATACGAACTCGGCATACCACCATGTCTATCTACTTGGGAGTGAGATCTTCGCTCAAAATCTCGGGCGCGAATCAAGATAATGTACCCCGTGACAGAGAAGCGAGGCGTCTAAGAAGGCAATGCCTGTGAATCCGCCGAATATCAACCCTTTCAAATCGATCCGCTGGCAGTCTTGGAAACAGCACATGGCAAGACTGGCACTGCGCCTGGTGGAGCCGGCCAGCTCACTCCAAGATCCTGAAGCGCGGCTGAATGCGCGCCTGCTGGCCGCGCTGCTGTTGGCGCTGGCAGGCATGGAGCTCGTCGGCGCTCTGGCGATCTCCAGTATGACCGACCCGGCGGGTGCGGCAGCAGTGTTGTGGGGAGCTACAGTCCCGCTGCTGGGCATCTACGTTTTGAGCCGCACCAGGTATTACAAATGGGCAGCAGCGTTAAGCATTCTTTTTTCCTCTCTGATGCCTTATCTCACGCTGGCGCTGGCCGCGCCTCGGTTGACCCCGGAGCAGTTGTTCCTCGCACTCTCCCTGCTCTTTCTGCCGATCGTGCTGGCTAGCCTGTTTTTCACCGCACGGATCACGGCGATCTGCGCCACGCTGATCGATCTCAGCCTGCTGCTGATTCCCGTATTCATCCCCAGTATCGACCGGACTGTAGTGAATACGGCCCTCGGCCTGGTCCTCACCGTGTCCGCCCTGGTCGTGGTGTTGATGTATCACCGCCGGCAGATCGAGCGCTTGCGTCAGGCAACCCTGGTAGAAAGCGAGGCGCGCTATCGGCGGCTGACCGAAAACGCCCAGGATATCATCTACCGCTTCGATTTTGTTCCGCAGCGCCGCATCACCTACATCAACCCTGCGGTAAACGACGCCCTGGGCTATTCGCCGGACGAATTCTACGCTGATCCAGATTTGTTCTTCAATCTCATTCATCCCAACGATCAGGCGGCACTGCTGTCTGCTATTTCACAGGCTGCGCCACTCACTGCGCCGCTCAGCCTGCGCTGGAAGCGCAGGGATGGCACGGTGGCCTGGATTGAACATCGTAACGTGCCCCTGCACGACCAGACCGGCAAGTTGATCGCTGTCGAGGGGATCGCGCGCGACAGCACGGAACGCAGACAACTCGATGAAACGCTGCGCCGTTCAGAAGCAAGTCTGGCAGAGGCGCAACGGATTGCTCACTTTGGCAGTTGGACTTGGGATTTGGCAAGCGGTAAATTGCAGTGTTCCGATGAAATGTTTCGCATCATCGGCCTGCGGCCGCAGGAAGTGGAAGTCGCTCAGGAGGTCTTTGTCAAGTTCCTGCATCCCGATGAAGTGGAATGGATACTCCAGAAGATTCAGGGTATTGACGTCGACGCACCATCTGAGGGCCTGGAACACCGGATCACCCGATCAAACGGCGAAATTCGAAACGTCTACAGCCGCGTAAAAGTCTATCGCGACGAGCATGGCAACCCGCTGCGCCTGCTGGGTTCCACGCAAGATATCACCGATCACAAGCAAGCCGAAGTTCAAATCGAACGCAACGTGCGCCAACTGGCGGCACTGGAGCGTATGGGGCAGACCGTCGTGGCAAGTTTGGACCTGGCGGTGGTGCTCTCGCACGTCATCGAGGCCATATCAGCGTTGTTGGGCGCTGAAGGGGTTTCAGTATTGCTGCTTGAAGATCGAGAAGAGCTCGTTTTTGCGGCTACTAACCGAGGCAGCTCGGAGCTGATCGGTCAGCGCATGCCTCGCGATGCCGGGATCGCCGGCGAGGTGGTACGCACCGGGCGAGCCGTGCGAGTTCACAACAGCGCCGATCAGGCACGCATCTATCGGGACATCGATCAGGCGATCGGCTTCCGCACTGAATCGCTCCTGGCCGTTCCGCTCAACCTGCGCGGTGAGGTCATCGGGGTGATGGAGGCCGTTCACATGCAGCCGGGAGCCTTCAGCGCCGACGACCTGCACCTGTTGGAAGCGGCGGCTACCTGGGCCACGGTGGCCATTACGAACGCGCGATTATTCGAGACTGAACGTCGCCGTGTCCATGAACAAGCTGCCCTGCTCGAAATCACTCAGATGGCTCTGTCTTCGTTCGAATTCAGCTTGCCGGTGTTGCAGCAGATTGCGCAGCATATCGCGCAAGCGTGTCATGCTGCTCAATGTCTGCTCTTCTTGCTTGAGGAGCAGGCCAGTGTCGTCCGGCCTGTGGTAGCGCAGTACGCCGATGGGCACGGAGATCCTGACCTTCAGCAAGTGCTAGAGATCATCGCGGCCGAGCGGCTCGATGCGTTGCCAGCGTTGCACGCTGTCGTGCGCGAACGCCGGCCACATCTGTTCAAGGCCCCCCAGCAGGCCAGCTTGCTGCCAGAAGAATGGTGGCGACTGTTTGGATTAAAACAAGTGTTGGCAGTGCCACTTCTTAGTCAAACTGAAGCTATTGGGTTGATGGCTTTGGGTTATGAAGCTGATGAGGCCGTCAGCGACAGTTACTTTGATCTCGCTTTGACCATCGGCGCACAGATCGCGATCGCGTTTTCCAACACTTACCTGTATGCTGATCTGCAACGAGCGCTACAGCACGAACGCGATGCGCGCGCGCAAGCGATACAGGCCGAGAAATTGGCCGCCATCGGCCGGCTGGCGGCCTCGGTTGCGCACGAATTGAACAACCCCTTGCAAGTGATCCAAAATTCGCTCTACCTGGTCCGCCAGAATAGCGTGCTGGATAAACAAGCCCAGGACGACCTGGATATTGCTCTAACGGAAGGCCAGCGCATGGCGGATTTGATCGAGCGCATGCGCGAAACCTATCGCCCGACAACGGTCACCGAGTTTCGCCCCGAATCGCTCAACGTATTGATCACTGAAGTGGAAAAACTCATCAACACACACTTGCGGCACAACAAGGTCACCTTCGAGTTCAAGTCCGAGCCGCAATTGCCCTTGGTGCCCTGCCTGCGCGATCAATTGAAACAAGTGATCCTTAACGTCTGCCTGAATGCGGTCGATGCCATGCCGAACGGCGGCCAGCTCACAATTAGTACCTCGGTGTCGCCTGAAGCAGATGGCCTGTGGATGACATTCGCTGATACCGGGCAGGGCATCGCGCCACAGGATTTGCCCAACATCTTCGACCCTTTCTTCACCCGGAAAGCCGGAGGCACCGGCCTGGGTCTGGCCATCAGTTACGACATCGTGCAGCATCATCACGGCCGGATTGAAGTGGAAAGCAAACTAGGCCACGGTACGACCTTTCGAATCTGGCTGCCGCTGAAAGGACAGTGAACATGGCAACACACGAATCGGCTGCCGCTGTGCCGCCAGCGGCGGGAGAACCGCCGGCCAGTCTGGGCCTGTATCGGCGAGTTCTGGTCGTCGACGACGAAACGAATCTGCGTCAGACATTGGCACGCATCCTGCACCAGCTGGGTTGCGAAGTGACCACGGCGGCAGACGGCGCTGAAGCACTGCAGCGCCTGGAGGCCGCACCTTACGACTTGGTCTATCTGGATATTCGCTTACCGGGGATAGATGGTCTGCAGGTGCTACGCCAGATTCACGATCACTATCCTCGAGTGGCCGTGGTTCTGCTCACAGCGCACGCCTCAATCAGCTCGGCCGTGGAGGCCGTGCGGCTTGGCGCGATTGATTATCTGATCAAACCGATTACGCCAGAGGCGTTGATCGCGCGTACCCGGACGATTCTGACCGATCAGACAATTCAGCATCGCCGCCGTGAGATTCAGGAGCAGATCGACGCGCTGCAGGCCGAACTAAAAGCGCTCGACCAGCCACTCGTGGCAACACCAGATTCCACGCCGTCGACGGACGATCGCTTCCTGAAGCGTGGCACCCTGATCCTCGATCTCCACACCCGACGGGCCGCGTACGCCGATCGGATGTTGACCTTGCCGCCAACAGCTTTCGACTATCTGGTCGCGTTGGCGCGTCATGCGCCTGACGTTGTCCCCTATCAAACACTGGTCGTTGAAGCCCAGGGTTATCAAATTGATCTACACCAGGCGCAGGATTTAACTAAATGGCACATTCACATGCTGCGCGAGGCGCTGGAGCGCGAGTCAGCGGGATCGTGCCAGCTCCTGACCGTGCGTGGAACCGGCTACCGCCTGGTCGTGGACTGAGCAGTGTTGCCGGCTTGCAATCCTTCTGCAAGCATTCCGTAACCAACCTTCACCAACAAATCCCTCACAAGCCTAACCTTCCGTTCAGCCAAATGACTTCATAATGGAAGCATGGCTGATCTGACTTCACCCTCACCCGAAGGGCAGGTTCGTATTCTAATCGTTGACGATCATCCCAACACCGGAGCCACGCTGGCCCGGATTCTTGAAGGGATTCATCCGTCTGCCAAGATTCTCACCGCGCTCAACGGACAGGAAGCGCTGGCGATCGTCGGTGAGGGGGTTGACGTACTGATCGTCGATTATCTGATGCCAGGCATGACCGGCTTGGAGCTGATCGAACAGCTGCGCGCTTTGCCGATCCGCCAGCCAGTGCGCACCATTCTCATCACTGCGCATCACAGCGCCAAACTGGTCGAACTCAGCCAGCGGGTTCAAGTCGACGATTATTTGATCAAGCCGGTCTACCCGAAACAGATTCAAGGCCTGGTCGAGAGTGCCCTGCACGGCCTGTACCCGGCATCTTCGTCGACACCAGCGTGCACTTAACGAGAGGCAGAGTACATGAAGTGATCCGATTTAAGTTGGAACAGACGAACTATTGAGTGCTACCAGAATTCTTAGCAAAGTCAGAAAGGGAAAAAAACATGTTAGGCCATTATCGTTCTCACAACAAAATCCGCACAGGCTGGAGTTTACTTCTATTGATCTTGGTGACCGCTTTACTGCTGAGCGGTTGTGGCGGCGCTCAGCAGCCCAAGGTTTATCACGTGGGCATCTTAATTGGCGGGACAAGTTTTACCCCCATCAGTGACGGGTTCAAGGCCACAATGACCGCCTTAGGATACGTAGAAGGTCAGAATATCATATATACCACGGTGAAAGCGCCTGACAACGCGACTACGGCCGAGGATCAAGGCGTGGCTCAGCAATTGGTGGACGCCAAGGTTGACTTGATCTTCGCGTTTCCCAGTCCAGCGGCCATCGGCGCCTATGCCGCCGCCCAGGGGGCGAATATTCCAGTAGTGTTTGCTTACCTCCAAATAGAAGACAACGACCTGGTCAAGAGTGTACGCGAACCGGGTGGAAACACGAGTGGGGTGCGCTACCCTGGCCCGGAACTGATGGGCCGGCGCTTAGATCTCTTGCACGAGATGGCTCCCCAGGTTAAACGCGTCTGGATCGGTTACGACAAGAATGGTCCGAATACAGCCGTTGCTCTCGAAGCAGTACGTCCGGAAGCCGCGAAGTTGGGAATAACCCTGGTGGAAGTGCCCGCCACTGCACTAGAAGAAATCGGGGCCGATCTCGCGGCGCGAGCTCAAGCGGCTGATCTGGGCCTGGATGCTCTCATGACGATGCCGGACAATTTCAGCACTCCGCCGGCTAATTTTGCCGTGCTCAGCAAGTTTGCGGCCGAACACAATCTGCCGCTGGCCGGTGGCGTCGCCTACCAGGCAGAACAGGGCGCGCTGTTTATTAACGGTACCGACACCAAAGGACTGGGCGAGCTCGCTGCGCCTGTGGCTGATAAAGTTCTCAAAGGGACCCAGGTTGGCACCATCCCAGTGGTCACTCCCGAGCAAACTCTGATGATCAATTACAAAGTCGCTCAGCAGTTGGGGCTGACCATACCAGATGGTCTACTGCGGCAGGCCAGCAACATCATTCGTTAAGAATGATATCATGAGCAGCCAGCGCCAGTGTAAAAGTTGAGACACAACTTATCAAGAAAGCAGAAGGAGAAATACTATGAACAGCAGGCGCAATCGTAAAAACGGGATTCGCACGGTGTGTTCGCTCCTCGTCGGAGGCATCATCCTCAGCTGGTTGTTGAGCGGCTGTGGTGGCGCCCAACAGACCAAGGTGTACCGGGTGGGCATCCTCTCCGGAATGACCTTTGTAGCCAACATCACCGATGGCCTTAAAGCCAGAATGACTGAGTTAGGCTATGTCGAAGGCAAGAACATTAGCTACGATGTGCAAGTCACGGACTTTGACATTGCCAAGTACCAGAGCATCCTCAAGAAATTTGTCGCCGATAAGGTGGATGTGATCTTTGCGTTTCCAACTGAAGCAGCGCTGGAAGCCAAAGCGGCCACCCAAGGGACTAACATCCCCGTCGTGTTCGACTATGGTTCCATCGAGGGCATGGGACTGGTCGATAGTGTGCGCAACCCCGGCGGCAATATCACCGGCGTGCGCTACCCCTCACCGGACATCGCCCTCAAGCGCTTTGAGATCATGCTCGAGCTGCTGCCGGGAGCCAAGCAAGTGCTAGTCCCTTATCAAAAAGGTTACCCGAATGTCCCTCCGCAGCTTGAAGCCTTGCGCCCGGCAGCTCAGGCGGCGGGCGTGAAGCTGATCGAGGTTCCTGCCGAGAATGTCGCCGATCTGAAGGCACAGCTCCAAGCGCTGGCTCCAACGGCCGACAACAAATACGATGCGTTCCTGTTTCTAGCTGAGCCGCTGGCCGTGACCGTCGAGCCATTCACCGTCATCGGCAAGTTCGCGACTGAATACAAGATACCTATGGGGGGTGTCTTGATGTCCGCTGGCGGCTATGACTCCATTTACGGGGTAAACGTCGAGGGTGTTTCCGCGGGCAAACTGGCGGCGCCCCTGCTCGACAAGGTTTTCAAGGGTATCGCGGTCGGCACCATTCCGGTGTTCACGCCCGAGTTCGACATTAGTATCAATTACAAGGTCGCTCAGGCTCAGGGTATCACGGTGCCCCAAAGTTTATTACAGCAGGCGAAGGAAATCATTCGCTGATCCAGGTGCGACGTTGATCTGAAGCGGCCAGGCGAGCCTGGGCAGTATTCGCAGTAAGGTTGTTTTTGCCGCGAGTCGACGAGCAAGCTGCTGGAGGAAAAGCCAACCGAGAGCTGAGCTGGTGCCTCCACTGAACACACACTGAGAGTGAGTAAAGAGATGAAGAACCAAACCCGGAAAACCACATCTTCCCGCAGCTTGACCGCGACCTTGGCCATTACCTTCCTGGTCTTGAGCGTGGTGGTGCTCCTGATTACCAATGTGCTGCAGATTTTCTTCAGCGCCAGCGCCCAACAGCAGGTCATCGCCGGCAAACTGCAGACGATTGCTCAGACAGCCAGCCAGCCGGTCAGCAATTTCATTCTCGATAAGTTCCGCGTCCTGGAAATTGCGGCCGGCCGGGACAATCTTCCGACCAAGGCGTCCGTTGAACAGCAGCGGATTTTGGAGGGCTTGCTGGGAGTTGAGCCGGCCTTTCGCCAGCTCGTGGCGTTGAATACCCAAGATCAACCAACGGCCAGGGCCTCCCGTCTTTCGCAGTTGGCGTTTGACAAATCTGCAGACCTCTTCACAAATGAGATGTTCACCCAGGTCAAACAGGGGCAGCAGTATATTAGCTCCGTTTACATCGACCCGAACACCAGCGAACCGATGATCTTTATCGCGACTCCGGCGACCGACGCTTTTGGAGACTTTCAAGGAATTGTGGCAGCGGAGGTCAACCTGAAATCCATGTGGGATGTGGTGGACCAGCTGAAGGTGGGCGAAACGGGCCTGGCCTATGTCGTCGATGAACAAGGAAACTTGATCGCTTTCAGCGATACGGCCCGTGTCTTGAAGGGCGAGAATGTACAGGCCTTGCAGGAAGTGCGGAAGTTTGTCGCTGATCCATCTTCAACAAGGGTAGGTATGCCCGAGACAGCCGCTGGAATTTTAGGAACCACTGTGGTGGGATCCTATGCGCCGCTGGGCACGCCGCCCTGGGCCGTGGTGACCGAGCTCCCCTGGGAAGAAGCGTACCGTGAGGTCATTCAGCAAGTCGTGGTCTCCATCGTGATTACGCTGGTCATTGCGACTCTGGCCGGTCTATTGGGCGCTTATCTAGCGCGGCGCCTGGCTAAGCCCTTAGTCAGTTTGACCGGCACTGCCACACGCATTGCGGACGGCGAAATCGAGTTGCAGGCAGCCGTCGGTGGCACCAGCGAGGTCGCCAGCCTGGCGACGGCATTCAATACGATGACACTGCAACTTCGCAACCTGATCACCGGGCTGGAGCAGCGTGTGGTCGAACGCACGCACGCGCTGGCTACCAGCACTGAGGTCAGCCGCAAGTTGTCAACGATTCTCGATCGAGAGCAGCTGGTCCGCGAAGTGGTCGAGCAGATGCGGTCGGCGTTTGGCTACTATCACACTCAAATCTACCTGACCGACCCCCACGATCAATCGCTGATCATGGCGGGCGGCACCGGGGAAGCCGGCGCCACCCTGCTGGCGCGCGGCCATCGCCTTCCTAAGGGTAAAGGTCTGGTGGGACGCGCCGCCGACACGAACACCGTCATTCTAATCCCGGATGTTTCGCAAGACCCGAACTGGCTGCCCAACCCACTGTTGCAGGAGACGAAGTCCGAGGTGGCCGTGCCCATCGCAGTCGGTGAGCAGGTGCGCGGCGTGCTGGACGTGCAACACAACATCGTCGACGGTCTTCAGCAGCAGGACGTCGATCTGATCCAATCGGTGGCGAACCAGGTCGCCATTGCATTACAAAATATTCAATCCACGGAAATCATAGCCAAGCGCGCGAAGGAACTGCAAACAGTAGCCACCATTAGCACCGCCGCCGCCACCATTAGTAATATCCAGGAAATGCTGGAATCCGTTGTCCATTTGACCCAACGCGGGTTTGGCTTATATCATGCTCACGTCTTCGCCTATAACGAAAACACTGCGGAACTTCAAATCGTCGCTTGTGGTTATAAGGAAGGCGATGAACATGAAGGCACGCATGGCACCACAACTATTCCGTTGGAACAGGAACAATCGCTGGTAGCACGCGCCGCCCGTACCCGCCAGGCCGTGATCGTCAATGATGTACGTAGTGATCCGGGTTGGCTTCCTAATCCACTGCTCCCCAATACTGCCTCCGAAATGGCTGTACCCATGATCGTTGGCGATCAGCTTCTGGGTGTGCTGGATGTGCAATCAGAGCGCCGGAATGCCTTCTCCGATGAAGATGCGAATATTCAGTCCACGCTGGCCTCTCAGGTTGCCACGGCCTTGCAGAACGCGCGCTCCTTCATGCAAACGCAACATCGAGCGGAGCGCGAAACCGCAGTAAACCTCATCACCCAAAAGATCCAAAATACAACCAGCGTTGAAGCGGCGTTACAGATGGCGGCACGCGAACTGGGTCACGCGCTGGGCATGAAGTCCACGCTGGTGACGCTTGATCCCGAAGCGCTGGCTGGCGAGCACAAAGGCAATTAATGGTCATGGAGTATCAAAATGAATATAGCCTCAACTTCTAATTCCGTTTCATCAGAGAAGCACTTTGGTTTCTGGGACAGGTTGCGCCTCGCGCCCAAATTGATGCTGGCATTCGGCGTTGTGTTCGTCTTTGCGCTGGCCATTGCCGGTGTCACCCTGTGGGGCATGCAGCAGGTGACAACCGCTTACGAAGACACGTTGACACAAGGTATTGAAGTCCGCAGGTTATCTGATCAATTGACGATCCGCCTTTTGCAGGCCCGTCGCGCCGAGAAGAACTTCCTCATGCGCTGGCAAAGCGAGGGCTTTGATACGGCGTACGAAAACTATATCACCCCTAATCCCGTGGAACTGGGGACGCGCGGCCCTACTTTCTCGATGAACGTTGCGGCCATGCACGAACTCATTAAGCAACTGGCCCCATTCGGACCTGTGGCGGCCACGGTTTCCACCAGCGATGTCACCCAAACGCAATACGAGGCGGATATCGCCACGATGACTCAAGTTACAGATATGTACGAGCAAAGTTTCACCACTCTCGTTACCGCAATGCAAGAAAGAGGCTTCACGGATACAGGGCTGGAAGGCGAATTTACAACCATCGCGCGTAATCTCGAAGAGCGCCTTCCTAATACGGAAGGCCTGGAGCAATTGAATATCACCTATCTTCAAGTCCGCCGGTCTGAGAAAAACTATCTATTGCGCGCAAGCCAACAATATATTGACGAAGTTCATACGCTTATTACACAGCTAAAAACCCAAATCGCATCAACTGATCTACTGGAACCTGCACTTAAAAACGAACTGGACCTCCAGGCAGATTCCTACTTGGTAGCGTTCGATGCCCTGGTGGCAAAAGATAAGGAAATTGACACCTACAATGCAGATATGATTACCGCCGGGCGCGCAGTGGAAGCTCTGGTCGCAAAGTTCGGCACACTGGGCGAGCAGCTTGCCGCGGACGGTATTATCACGGCGCGCACAAGCAGCACCCAAACCCTTACCTTTTCAATTATCACAGTCATGGTCGTTCTGGTACTCACCATTTTCATTTCCATCATTCTGTCACGACAAATTACCCGGCCGATCACATCGTTGACAAAAACCGCGCAGGAAATTTCAGCGGGTAAATTTGATATTCAGGCGCAGGTCACTTCCGCCGATGAGGTTGGCGCACTGGCACAAACCTTCAATATCATGACGGCTCGGCTAGGGCAGGCATTCGAAGATGTCCGCCGGCGCGCCGCCGACCTCGCTACAGTGGCTGAAGTGGGAACCGCCACAGCCACCATTCTGGAAACCGACCGTCTCCTGCAGGAAGTGGTAGACCTGACAAAGGAACGCTTCAATTTATACCACTCGCACATCTATCTATTGGATGATGCCGGTGAAAACCTGGTGCTGGCTTCCGGTGCGGGCGAACCTGGCCGCCAAATGAAAGCCAAGGGACTCTCCATCTCGCTCAACCGTGAACAATCATTGGTGGCCCGCGCCGCCCGTGAACGAAAAGGCGTCATCGTCAACGACGTGACACAGGCGCCAGACTTTCTGCCCAATCCCCTGCTCCCAAACACACGCTCCGAACTGGCTGTCCCCATGATCGTCGGTGGAAAGGTGATTGGCGTCTTTGATGTGCAGTCTGACCAGGTTGGCCGTTTCACAGATTCAGACGTCAACATTCAAATCACATTGGCGGCGCAGGTTTCCACCTCCATTCAAAACGTTCGTTCGTTTGAACAAGCCAAATCACAGGTTGACTTGGAATCAATGGTCAACGCCATTGGACAGAAGATCCAACGCGCCACTACAGTGGATGACACCTTGCAAACAGCCATCCGCGAAATTGGACTGGCGCTTGGCGCATCGCGCGTCACGGCCAGCATCGCCGGCCGTGACGGTGGCAACAACGACGCCAGCCAGAACTGATGCAGTTAGCAGAGGAGTAATCATATGTCCCAGGCAAATCACAAAACCAACTGGCTTAAACCGATTTTATCTCCCAATCGCTGGCAGTTCCTGCGTACCTCGCTGCGCAACCAATTATCAGGCATTACCGTTTTGATGGCATTGGTCCCTGTGCTGATCGTCAGTATTTTCATCGGTGCCTTGACCATCGCTCTCACCCGCTCCACCCTGCAAGCCGATGCATTGGCTCAACTAGAATCAGTGCGTACCATCAAAAGCGCGCAATTGACCGCCTATTATTTTGAACGCGTCGGCGATGCAAAAGTGACTTCACAAAACCGGCAAACGCTGGATGCGCTGACCAGCCTTAACGCTGGATTTAATGCAGTTGGAGCGAGCGCGGTGCGCGCTTTGTATCTGGGTAAGCCCGACCGTCCGGACGCAGGCGACAGCAGCACCTACACAGCCGCGCAACGCCAATTTTCAACCTATCTATCAAACTTTGTAAGCGCTTATAGCTATTATGATGTCTTCCTGATCAATCGCGACGGACAGGTGGTGTACACCTATGCCAAAGAAGATGACTTCGGCACCAATCTCGTTAGCGGCAAATACGTGGATACCAATCTAGCCAGGGTTTTCCAGGCGGCGTTAAAACTGAAACAAGGGGAGACCACGCTTAGTGATTTTCAATTTTATGCCCCCTCGGCGAACGCGCCAGCCTCTTTTACCGCCGCGCCGATCTATGATTCGGGACAGGTCGTGGGCGTACTCGCCTTTCAGTTGCCGTTGGATAAAATCACCGCCATCATGCAGGAACGCACCGGCCTGGGCGATACCGGCGAGACCTATCTCGTCGGCGCAGATCATTTGTTCCGCTCTGAATCGCGTTTCGTAAAGAACAGCCTGTTAACTGTAAAGGTGGATACCGAAGCCGCCAACAACGCTCTGAGCGGCAATAGCGGTTCCGCTCTCATTACAGATTATCGCGGCACGCCCGTATTGTCTGCGTGGCAACCTGTGAAGATTGGCGATTTGCAATGGGCATTTATCGCTGAAATTGACCAAAGCGAGGCGTTCGCTGCGGTAAACCAGTTAACGACTTTTGTTGCTGCTGTTGGATCGGTCGCTGGGTTTATCGTCATCGTACTTGCGCTTGTAGTAGCCTTTTTAGTATCGCGCTCATTCGTTCGACCCATTCTCGAATTGAAAGATGGCGCCACAGCGGTTGCATCCGGCAAACTGGATACAGTGATCGCCTCCAACCGCGAGGATGAATTAGGCGTTTTAGCCAGCGCCTTCAATAGCATGACAGCCCAACTGAGAAACATAATCGACACACTGGAAGAGCGTGTGGCCGAACGTACACACAGCCTAGAACTGGCAGCGGACGTAGGCCGCTCCATATCGCAAGTGCGCGCGCTAGACGTGATGTTGAAGGATGCGGCGGAGATCATCCGCGCAAGGTTCGATCTGTATTACACCCAGGTTTATCTGACTAACCCCGCCCAGAACACCCTGATCCTGCAGGCCGGTACGGGAACAGTGGGTACAGAACTAGTCGGACGCGGTCACCGCTTACCGCTGAATACCGCCTCGATCAACGGACGCGCCGCAGTGGAAAAACGCTCCGTGGTCATTTCGGATACCGCCACCAGCACCACCTTCCGCCCCAATCCCCTCCTGCCGGATACCCGTTCTGAAATGGCTGTGCCCTTGCTGGTGGGCGAAAGGGTGGTGGGTGTGCTCGACCTGCAAAGCAATAAGGCCGGCTCCTTGAGCCAGGATATCCTGCCAGCCTTTGAAGCCCTGGCTGGACAGCTGGCCATCGCCATTCAAAACGCCAGCCTGCTCGCCGAAGCCGAACAAGCCCGGGCCGAAGTGGAAAAGCAGGCGCGTCGCCTGATCCGCGCCAATTGGGTGGATTACTTGGATGCCATCCACGAGCCAGAGCAAATCGGTTTCATGTTCCAGGGCGATCAAGTCAGATCACTTACAGAGGCAGAACAACCTGAATTGGTTTCAGGTTTAGACACGCTCGCCGCGCCCATCTCTGTCGGTGGCGAAAAGATGGGGACGCTGGTGGTCGAAATGGAAGAGCAAAAAAGAAGCTCGCAGATGGAAAATTTGACATTTGCCGTGGCACGCCAGGTGGCCCAACAAATCGAAAACCTGCGCCTGCTTGATAGCGCAGAACGCTACCGCTTTGAGGCGGAACAAGCTTCACATCGCCTGACGCGCGAAGCTTGGAAAGATTACATGGGTGCGAATGCCGGTGAAGGCATGAGCTATATTTATGACTTGAAGGAAGTCCGCGCACACGACCACAACACAGACCAACAGGTTGAAGAGTCTGCTTTCAGCCTGCCGCTCAAAGTCCGTGATGAAACCGTTGGCAAGCTCGTTGTTCAAGGTCTTGAACCTGATAACACAGATGCGCTTGAACTTGTCAATGCCGTTGCCGAACGCTTGGGCGCGCACATCGAAGGCTTGCGTCTTTCGCAGCAGACCGAACAGGTGGCCCGGCGCGAACATGCCCTGCGCCAGATTACCAACGCCGTGCGCGGTTCCACCGACCCGGCCACCATTCTGCGCGCTGCCGTGCGCGAGTTGGGGACCATCCTGGGCCGTAAGACGGTGATTCGCCTGGCGACCAGCGACCAAACCAGACAACCTGACTCTGTCGCAATTAGCGGAGACGAAACGGCCCCGCTTGCGGGATCGCCAAATGCTGTTGGAGGTGACGAATGAACGCTTCACAAAAAAATCCAAAGAAGGCTGATAAACAAGACGAAAGCCAAGTTGCCAGCTATGAACAACAGATTCTCGATACATCATCCATTGGCGTATTGATCACACGGATCAATGATGGCTCAATTCTATATGCCAACAAAGCGATTGCCAGTTTGTTGGGCATTGCTGATACTACCACCATAAGTGGCATGCCAGTACCTGATTTTTATTGGGATTCGGAAGACCGCAAGGCCATACTGGCGCGTTTTCGCGCCGAAGGCTCCATAACGAATAACGATTTACGTGCCCGTCGAGCCGATGGAAATATGATCTGGGTCTCAATTTCAATTCATTCTTTTAGCTTTGAAGGTGAGCAGGTTTTGCTCTCAGAAATCACCGATATCAGCGCGCGCAAACAGGTGGAACAAGCTGTCATCGAGAACGAACAACGCTTAAAAACCTTGTTTGGAGCCATTCCCCAGCCAGTAATTGTGACCCGACTTTCGGATGGAACCGCGTTGTACGCCAACCAGCAGGTCAGTGATCTGATCGGGATACCGCTTGAGCAAATTATAGGTAATCAGACACCCGATTTCTACCATGATCCAGCAGACCGCTCTCGATTTGTCGAAATTCTGCAAAAGGAAGGCCGGGTTCATGGCGCCGAAATTCAACTCAAAAAGCAGGATGGTTCGTTAATCTGGGTTGAGATCACCATTGAAATGTTCAGCTATCAGGGGGTGCCTGCGGCTCTCTCGATTATCGAAGATATATCTGAACGCAAACAGGCCAAAGATATCCTTGAGCAGCGCATCGTTGCGCTAACCATCCCAACGAGCGATGTGGAAAATTTGCGTTTTGAAGACTTGTTCAATCTACACGAGATTCAGGAAATCCAGGATGCTTTTGCTATTGCCACTGGTGTTGCATCCATCATCACAGATGTAGATGGGAAGCCGATTACAAAAGCAAGTAATTTCTGTTACTTGTGCGAACATATCATTCGGAAAACAGAGAAGGGCCTGGCAAATTGTTACCGCTCTGATGCAGTTGTGGGCCGGGGAAGTCCGAATGGGCCGATTTTACAACCTTGCTTGAGCGGCGGACTTTGGGATGGTGGCGCCAGTATTCATATTGGAGAGCGTCATATCGCCAACTGGCTGATTGGACAAGTGCTTGACGAGTCCGTCGATCAGGAGTCCATGCTGGCGTATGGCAGGGAAATTGAAGCCGATGAGGAGGAGTTCCGCAACGCGTTGAAGGATGTAACCCGTATGCCCAAAGAGAGGTTTGCCCAGGTGGGGCAGGCGCTGTTTCTGATTGCCGGGCAGTTGTCGAATATGGCTGTGCAGAACATCCAGCAAGCCAGACATATTGCCGATCGCAAAATAGCGGAAAAGGCGGTACAGGAGAGCAAAGAGCTCTATCAGGCATTGATTGACACAACTGCGACTGGTTATGTCATTATTGACGGGCAGGGCCGGGTGTTGGATGCAAATGCAGAATATGCCCGTCTCGCCGGCTACCATGACTTGGAGGAAATACGCGGCCGGAGTCCCGTCGAATGGACTGCCGAATATGAGCAAAAAAGAAATGCCGAGGCGATCCAACAGTGCTTGAAAGATGGACATATCAGAAATCTCGAGATTGATTATGTCGATCAAAACGGAAAGATCACTCCTGTTGAGCTCAACGCAACGGTCGTGGAGGGAAGGATCATGACCGTGTGTCGTGATATATCCGAGCGCAAACAAGCGGAAGCGCGATTGAACGAAAGTGAAGCAAGATACCAGTTGTTGTCCGAATCCACCACCGAGGGGATTGCCATCCATGAGAAAGGCATTGTGTTGGATGTTAACCAGGTCTGTTCCACAATGTTCGGGTACGACCTGGCGGAATTCATCGGAATGCGCGCGACAGATTTCTTTGTCCCGGAAAGCCGCGAGATAGTAGCCAACAATATTCGTTCAGGTTATGAAAAGCCATACGAGGTGACAGGGTTAAGAAAAGATGGCACTACATTCCCGCTTGAACTTACCGGTAAGGTCGCGCCGTATCAGGGACGCATGGCGCGCGTTACCGTCTTGCGCGACATCACCGAACGCAAACAGGCAGAAGAAGAACTGCGGCGCACAAAAATCGTTACGGATACTGTCACCGACTTCATCGGCATGGCTACGCCGGACGGCGCAGGCGTATACATCAACCCCGCCGGACTGGCGATGACCGGTTACACCGCCGAAGAATTTTACGGTAGCATGAAAATTGGCAGTTTCCAGCCCACCTTGCCGCCCGAAGTCTTTGAAACGATAGCGCGCGAAGGCGTGTGGGAGGGCGAAAGCGAGTTTGTCCGCAAAGACGGCAGCCGTTTCCCGGTCTCACAGGTGATTGCCGCTTCCAAAGATAAACAGGGACAGATGCAATACCTGACCACCGTTGTCCGCGACATTACCGAGCGCAAAGAAGCGGAAGCATCTATGCGTGAAAGTGAACAACGCTTCCGCGCCTTGTTCGAGGGCGCCAACGATGCCATCTTTACCTTGCGGGAAGATATGCTGGTCGACTGCAATTCCCAGACGCCAAAAATATTCAAGCTGGACAGCAAAGACCAAATCATTGGTCACTCCGTTGTCGAGTTCTCGCCAGAATTCCAGCCCGACGGCGTTAGTTCGGTTCAAAAGGCGGGCGAGAAAATCAATTTGGCGCGGCAAGGCGAAATGCCGGTCTTTGAATGGAAGCATCTCCACGGGGATGGCACGCCATTCGACGCCGAAGTGTCACTCAATCGCCTGGAAATTGGCGGGGAAATCCTGGTTCAAGCCATTATCCGCGATATCACCGAGCGCAAACTGTTGGAGGCTCAAGTCCAACAGGCGTTCGAACGGCGCGGTTACCAGGTGCAGGTTAGCACCGAAATCTCGCAGGAAGTTGCCTCCGCATCTGAATTAAGCGACCTCTTTGAACGAGTCGTAACACTCATCAAGGAACGCCTTGGTTATTACCATACACAACTATTGCGCTACGACCCTGCACAGGATGCTGTGGTTCTGATCAATGGTTATGGTGAAACTGGGCAAAAAATGCTTGCCGGCGGTCACCAAATGCCCATGGGGGCAGGTTTGATCGGTACTGCCGCAGCCAGCGGAAAAACCGTCCTACGTTCCACCCTGGCGGAAGACCCCGACTGGCAGCCCAATCCCTTGCTGCCCGAGACCAAAGGCGAAATCGCCATGCCGATCAAATGGCAAGACACCGTGTTGGGCGTGCTTGATGTGCAGAGTAATCAAGCTGGCGCCCTCACCGAAGATGACCGCCTGTTGCTGGAAGGCTTATGCGGCCAGGTCGCGGTGGCTATCGAACAAACTCGTTTGCGCCAGGAGATGGCTGAACGGCTCGAAGAAGTGAATCGCCTGTACCGTACCATGAGCCATGAAGGTTGGAAGGAGTACCGCGATACCACAGATTTGCCTGCGGGCTTCATGTTCGATCAGGCAGGCATCCGGCCGGTGGATGAGACGGTTTTGGCAGATGAACTTTTTGCCAACATTCCAATGAGAGTGCTGGGCGGCGAAATCGTTGGAACGTTAACCGTCGCCAATGACCCGCAACATCCTACCTCTCCTGAAGAGTATACTTTCCTTCAGCAGGTTTCCGATCAAATTGCCCTGGCATTGGAAAGCGCCCGCCTCTTTGATCAAACGCAATCCGCGCTGGCGCAGTCCGAAAGACTGTTTGAAGCCAGCCGAAGCGTTGCCCAAGCTGCAGACTTGCAGGAACTACTCAAAGCCACCGTCGAAACGCTCAATATACCGGCAATCAGTCGCGCTGGCTTGGAAATTTTTAATTATAACGCGGCTGGTGAGCTGGATCGGATGACACTGGCGGCCACCTGGCGTGCATCCTCTTTGAATAGCCCCAACTACGAGCCAGAGGCCATCGGGCGTTCTCTTACGGCAAACGAGATAAAGGTGCTCTCTCTATTCGTGGAACCCACACCCTTGTTCATCAATGATGTAAACCATGATAAAAGGGTGGATCCAGCTGCAATGCAAGTGGCCAAAAAACAGAACTACCGTGCGCTTGCCACCCTACCTCTGTTTGCAGGGACGCAGCAAATCGGCATTGTCTCATTGATCTCCGAAGAACCGCATAACTTCACTCAAGATGAAATCCGCCTGTTCACGGCGCTGGCGCCGCAGATCGCCACCGTGCTGGAAAACCGTCGCCAGTTCGAACGAGCACAACAGCAGGCTGAACGCGAAAGCGCACTGAATGTCATCAGCCAGAAGATCCAAAGCGCCACCACCGTGGAAGCCGTGCTGCAGATCGCCGCGCGCGAATTGGGTCATGCCTTGGGCGCGCCCATGACCATTGCCCAGTTGAGCATGAAAGCTAAGCAATAACGGGCGCCGGCTCTCAGGAGATATTGCCCATGGCCTTCACTAAAGATTTACAAAAACGGCTTGAAACACTTTTTTCAGATCCGGAACAGATCGCGGAAAAAGGGAACACTCCGCCTGTCACGCATGAGGCGCCTACCTCTCCGCCCGCCAACGACAGCTCAGCGCCAAGCCGCGAGATAGACACATTGCTCTCACGCATCCGTGAGTTGGAAACGCAACTTAGGGAAAGTGAGGTGCGGGCCTCCGCACAGGCAAACACTGTAGAAGCGCGTCCTACGGCCTCCATCCTCTACGAAAAAGAGCAGGTGGGCTACTCCTTTAGCAGTGAGAATTCGATGCCGCTGCGCCTGACAACTTTTGCCGCGTCGAAATTAGATAATGCCATCAAGGCCCCATTAACTGCCAGCGGGCTGTTAATCGGAGAAATGCAGATCGAGCCGCCATCAGATCGCGTATGGTCTGCGGAAGAAATGAATTTGGCAAATGCCGTTGCCCAACAAGCCTCGCTGCAAATCCAGAACCTGCGCCTGCTGGCCACTACCGAACGTGCCCGCGCCGAAGCGCAAGCCGCCACCCGTCGCTTTACCCACGAAAACTGGGAAGCCTTCATGGATGGCATCCATCAAGGCGAACGCATTGGTTATGTGTATGACCAGTCTGCTGTTGCTCCCTTTGGCGAAGCAGCTCCGGTCGAACATGATTTTCAAGCGATCGTCAACGTACTGGATGAACACGTCGGCGACTTATTTCTGAAAGCCGCCCCCGCGCACCCCCTGACCGATGCAGACCGAGCGCTGGTCTCGGCAGTTGCGCGGCAACTCGGACAGCAAGTGGAAAACCTGCGCCTGCTGGCAGATGCCTCCCGCGCCCGCGCCGAGGCCGAAGAAGCCACTCGCCGCCTCACCCGTGAAAGCTGGCAGTCGTATACCGCTCAACAGGAGGAAGACGTTCTCGGCTTTGTCTACGATTCCAATCAGGTGACGCCTTTGCGAGAATCGCCTTTGCCGCAGGACATTGCCATCGCGCAGCCGCTTAAGGTGCGCGGCGAAACCATCGGCCAATTGGCGGTGGCAGGCTGGAAGAATGTGTCGCCGGAGGCCGCCGCCATGGTGGCGGCCATAGCCGCGCAGACGAGCATTCACCTCGAAACTCTGCGGCTGACGGAAGAACTTCAGAAACGGGCGGCAGAATTGGAGAAGCTGGACCGTCTCAAATCGGCTTTCCTGGCTAACATGAGCCACGAACTGCGCACGCCGCTCAATTCCATCCTCGGCTTCAGCGACGTCATACTGGAGGGTCTGGACGGCCCGTTGACCGAGACCATGGAAAGTGATCTAAAACTGATCAATCGCAACGGACAGCATTTATTGAGTCTGATCAACGACGTGCTGGATATGGCCAAGATCGAAGCTGGTAAAATGAACCTGAACATCGAGCGCTTCAATATGCACGAAATCCTGATGGATGTCGTCAACATCACCGCGTCGCTAGCTCGTGACAAAGCGTTGACCCTCCAACTCGAAGCCGACGCATCACCCGATCTCATAATCGAGGCCGATCGCATCCGTTTGCGCCAAGTCATGATCAACCTGGTCGGCAATGCCATCAAATTCACTGAAAGCGGCAGTATCACGATCTTTACCACGCGACACGACGGGCGCCTGCGGATCAATGTACGCGACACAGGCATCGGCGTGCTGCCGGAACAGGCTCAGATGATCTTTGAGGAATTCGGTCAGGTGGACACTTCGACGACGCGCAAGACGGGCGGCACAGGTCTGGGTCTGCCGATTAGCCGTAAGTTGATTGAATTGCACGGCGGCCAGCTGTGGGTCGAAAGCACCGGCGTACATGGTGAAGGTTCCACTTTCATCATCGAACTCCCAGTGACTAGGGAGACCAAGCATGACTAAACTGCACTTGCGAGCGACCTGCATCGAATGTGGCCATCTGCAATGGACTCAGCCGTTGGACAGTGCCACCTGTGAGGCGTGCGGTTCCGAGTGGCTGCAGGGTCATTACGACTACGCCGCATTCAAGCGTGAATTGCTGCGCGGCCTGCCGGGTCGGCCACATAATCTGTGGCGGTATCATGACGTGCTCCCTATCGTTGATCCCACCTGTCCGGACTTAATCGTCGCAGGAGGGACACCGCTGCGGCCGTCGCGGCGCTACGCTGCCACGTTGGGCAACATGTCCCTATACCTCAAGGATGAGCGCTTGCACGCCACAGGCTCATTCAAAGATCGGCAGGCCGCCGTCTCGGTGGCGGCCATGTTGGAGGCCGACGTCCATGAATGTGTCATTGCGTCCACCGGGAATGCCGCGGTATCTTATGCCGCCGCTTGTGCGCGGGCCGGGATCAAGCTCTGGGTGTTCATGACCAGCCTGGTGCCGCAGGAGAAGCTGCGGGAAGCAGCCTTGTTCGGGGCAGAGGTCATCAAAGTCAGCGGCACTTACGAGCAGGCCAAGCAGATCGCGACTGATTTTGCACAACGCCGACACCTCTTCTATGATCGCGGCGCACGCAGTCTGCCGGCGCGCGAGTCATTTAAGACCATCGCCTATGAGATCGTCGAACAGTTGGGATGGCGAGCCCCCGACTGGTACTTCCAGTCGGTGAGCGGTGGACTTGGTCCCCTGGGCGTACATCGCGGCTTCCAAGAACTGTTTGAGATGGGGCTGATCGATCGCATTCCGGCACTGGGGATGATTCAGGTGGAAGGCTGCTCGCCCATGGTGCAGGCCTTCAAGGCCGGACGCGAGGTGGCCGATCCGGTTACGCCGGAGACGCTCATCGCCATTCTCTCAACGGGTGATCCGGGCAAAGCTTATACGCTCTTGCGGCAGAAGATCCAGCAGTCTGGCGGAACGATGGAAAGCGTTAGCGACCGGGAGGCCTGGACGGCGATGCAAACGCTGGCCCGGAGCGAAGGAATGGCGGTAGAGCCGGCCACAGCGGTGGCCTTTGCCGGACTTGAAAAGTTAGCTAAACAGGGTGTGATCAAATCCGAGGATCTCGTCGTCGTCAATTGCACAGGACACACCTTCCCGGTGGAGAAGCATGTGCTGGGCGATCAATGGCGTGTCGATGTCGATCTCGCCGGCAATCAACCACCGGCACCGCGCGATGGCCTGTTAGCCGCGTTGGAACGCCTGGACGAAAATGTGACCACCGTTCTCATCGTGGACGACAACGCCGATGACGCGCTGCTGATCCGGCGACTGCTCGAAGCGAAAAAATCGTACCGGGTGTTCCATGCCTCGGATGGTGTCGCTGGCCTGGCAGAAGCACGGCAGCGCTTGCCCGATCTGATCGTGCTCGATCTGACAATGCCGAACCTGGACGGATTTTCCGTTCTGGAGGAATTAAAGGGGGATGCCCGCACTTGCCATATTCCCGTCATCGTCGTGAGCGCGCGAGACATTACTGAAGCCGAGCGCCAGCGCTTGGCCGGCCGGGTGGCAGCACTCTATCAAAAAGCAGCCTTGTCGCCGCGAGCATTCGTCGAGCAGGTGGTGCATGTGTTAGATGTGAAAACTGGACGTGAAGAGGGTCATTAGATGGCTAAGGTCTTGTACATTGAAGACAACCCTGACAACATGCAGCTCGTCCAGCGTGTCATTACGGCACTCGGCCATCAGTTCTTATGGGCAGCTGACGGGCTGAGCGGCATCGACACGACTCAACTGGAACACCCTGATCTGATATTGCTGGATATTAACTTGCCGGACATTGATGGTTACGAAGTGGCCCGGCGTTTACGGTCGTATAAAAAAAATCTGCATGTGCCCATTATCGCCATCACCGCCAATGCCCTCAAAGGCGATGCCGAGCGGGCCTTGGCGGCTGGCTGTGACGTGTATATGTCCAAGCCGGTGAACATTCGTGAGCTGCGGGCGCACGTAATGGGATTCTTGCCCGAAGCCACAATCTAGACTGCGCTGGACGAAGCGTAGGTGGTTGCATGTCCCAAGAAGAACTTCCGGCTCCCAGTATTCTGGTCATCGATGACAATCCCGATCATCTGGAGTTGGTTCGTCGGACGTTGACCGCGCGTGGCTATCGGGTCTGCCTGGCCGCCAATGGGGAGACCGGGTTGCGACTAGCGATCGAACAGCAACCAAATCTGTTCGTGATCGATCTGGGTCTGCCCGATATCGACGGGCAGACCTTGATCGGCCGGCTGCGGCACATGGCGCTGTTTGCCGAGACGCCCATCATCGCTTGCACGGCTTGGCCGGAAGAAACGGCGCGCAGCATGGTGGAAATGTATGGTTGTAACGGCTACATCAGCAAACCTATCCGGATCGCCGACTTTGCCGATCGAATCGCCTCCTACCTCCGCCGCTAATCCACACTCGCAGACAGCGCTGTTGCTGACCTCGGGGGAAAGCGCTTCTTCCCTTCAGCTGCTCCCCGCTAGTTCTTTCAGCATCGACCAGTTGGTGGCTGCCTATAATCAGACCCGGGTGGATTATCTGGTGCCGATGCCGATGAATGCCGCGCGCCTGGCCGAGTACGTGCGCATCTACGACGTTGATTTGGATCGCTCGTGGGTGGCCGTCGACGGCGATCAAATCCTGGGCTTGGCCATGTTGGGCGTGCGGCCCGGTCAAACCTGGATCACCCGCCTGGGGGTATTGCCGGTCAAGCGCAGACGCGGCGTGGGCGAGGCGCTCATGCGCGCATTGCTAGATGCTACTGATCAGCTGGGGATCAACTGCACGTCCCTGGAAGTCATTAAG
This sequence comes from Anaerolineae bacterium, assembly GCA_003154115.1. Lineage (GTDB taxonomy): Bacteria > Chloroflexota > Anaerolineae > Fen-1058 > Fen-1058 > Fen-1058. The sequence goes on along the minus strand of PMCF01000131.1, from coordinate 15,568 downwards.
CACAACACCCCGGCTCATACGCTTTTCCTGAAACTGGGATTCACCGAAACACGCGAACTGCTCATTCTGCGCCGCCCGCCTGGCCCCCCGGGCGAAATTCCTGCCGCCGAGGTCGATTGGCTCGATCGCGCCGAGGCACTAGCCCTGCTCGCTGCGCGTTCCGCTTCACCCGCCTGGACAAATGAGACTCGTTCTTTTGCCAATATCGAAAACACGCTGGGGGTATCGCTCAGCTTACCAGACGGCTCCACTGGCTGGCTGCTCTTTGAGCAGCAGAAGTTTTTATTGTCTCACTTCGTCATGCGGACCGTACAGGGCAATGCCGTCTCTTTGTGCCGAGCCCTGCTGGCGCACCTCTATCAACGCTATCCCGATCTGGATACCCACACCGAAAATATCCCTATCGACGATTCCCACCTTCCAGCGTTCTTCGAGACCCGATTTGTTGAATCGTTTCGGCGCATTGAAATGCAGCTATACACTCCTGACTGACAGTGGCAAGCGCCGTTGTTGGCTTCTCTCCACTTCTCGTGAGTAAGCGAACAGCCGGATTACTTGAATAAGTCCCGCATGACGTCAATCGATTCCGTCAGCGTCTGTTGATCGAGCGTGAAGGCAAAGCGCACGTAGCCTTCCCCCGCCCGACCAAATGCGATTCCTGGTGAAGTGCCGACTCCCGCTTGATCGATCAGGTAGTTCGTCATCGCCCACGAGTCGCGCCTGCCCTGATACCCTCGCCACTCTGGCGAGATCTTGGACCACACGTAGAATGCGCCGCCTGGCTTGAATGATTCAAAGGCTTTGATGGTCTGAATGCCCGGAAAGAAGATATTGCGGCGGGCTTCCAGTTCCTGTACCATTTCCTGTACGGCATCTTGCGGACCGGTCATGGCCGCCACGCCGCCCCACTGGGTGATCGACGACACCCCGTTCGTCGTCAAGCGCAGCAGTTTGCGGCAGCGATTGACAAGCAGGTCGTCGTTGGTTGCCAGATAACCGAGTCGCAAGCCCGTCATGGCGTAGGTCTTCGAGAACGTATAAGCCGTGATCGTGCGATCGGCAACTTCGGGAATCGAGCCGATGCTGAAGTGCTTCTGCCGGTCGAAGATTACGTGCTCGTACGCTTCATCGCTGACCACCCACAGATTGTGTTTCACGGCGATGGCGGCAATCTGCCGCTGCGTCTCCTCGGAAAATACCACGCCGATCGGGTTTTGCGGCGAATTGATGTAGATCGCCTTGGCCTGTGGCGTGATGGCTGCCTCGATGTCTGCCGGATCGTACAAGAAACCTTGATCGGCGCGCAGCGTGATCGGCACCGGCACACCGCCGGGCCGTTTGATCAGCTCGGCGGTCTCGCTCCACATCGGATCGGGCAGGATCACTTCATCGCCTGGTTCCAATAGCGCGGCAAACGCCATGTACAGGGCGTGCATGCCGCCGCTGGTGACCAGCACGTGTTCATCGTCTTTGATCGGCAGCCTGTTTTCCGTCTGCACTTTGTGCAACATCGCTTTGCGCAACTGCGGCAAGCCGGTCGAGGGCGGATAGTGCGTTTTGCCCTGTCGCAGCGCGTCGGTAATCGCCTGCTGAATGTTGACGGGCACGTCGAAGCTCGTGTCACCCACTTCCAGCCGATACACTTTGCGCCCCGCGGCTTGCTGTACCATCATCTTGTCACGCACCAGCACCAGCGCACCCAGCGTTACGTTGTCGAGTCCATGTGTCATGATCTTTTTCTCTCCTACAAATCAAACGCGCCTCTCATCCAACTGCATTTGTAATCGGCGGCATTGAGCTGGCCCCACAACCTCACGGGCATCCGCGGTATGCTGCAATCACCTGAGCTAACCACCCATGTGGCGGGTATTATACGCACCCCGACAATGGGGTCAATCCCCCGATCTTTTTCCGCAGTCACTGCGCCGGATTGAACTTGAACACCCGACTCTCGTGCTCAGGCCGCACATCGAAAACCCCGACGTGCTTGAGGAAGACGCCTGGCCGTTCTTTAACTTGGAGTTCGCTTCCTTCGGGCGTCTCTTGACGCTGCCGTGAGGGGATACGCGAGGCGATCAATTCTGTCCCGATTGTCAAGAAAATTTTGTCCTCATTTGCTTGACCAATTGGGTAAACAGGTCTAAAATCTTTTCCGGGCTGTCAAGAAAATTCTGTCCCCATCAGCGGCGCGGCCAGCCGCCGCCCGCATTTCATCTTCACAAGGAGACGTGCCATGGATATCTTCGCTAAAATGCACCACGACGAAAATATGGAGCGTGTCGCCGCCGCCAAAGAGATGGGCCTGTATCCCTACTTTTTGCCGTTGGAGAACACGGAAGGCACCGAGGTGACAATGGAGGGGCGCAAGATCATCATGATCGGCTCCAACAACTATCTGGGCCTGACCACGCATCCCAAGGTGCGGGAAGCCGCCATCGCGGCGATCAAACAGTACGGGACTTCCTGTACCGGTTCGCGTTTCCTCAACGGGACGTTGAAGATGCACCTGGAGGCCGAAGAAAAGTTCGCCGCCTTTGTAGGCAAAGAAGCCGCTCTCATGTTTGCCACCGGCATGCAGTCTAATCTGGGCTGCATTTCAGCCGTGCTGGGCCGCGACGACGTGGTGGTGATCGACAAAGACGATCATGCCAGCATCGTCGACGCCTGCCGCCTGGGCTTCGGCAAGATGGCGCGCTTCATCCATAACGACTTGTCCTCACTGGAACGCCAGCTCAAGGCCGTTCCGTCCACCTCTGGCGTGCTGGTCATCGTCGATGGCGTCTACAGCATGGGCGGCGACATCGCGCCGCTGCCGGAAATCGTGCGGCTGTGTCAGCAATATGGCGCGCGCCTCTACGTCGATGACGCGCACTCATTGGGTGTGCTCGGCCCGCAGGGACGCGGCACGGCTGCATCCTTCGGCCTGACCGATCAGGTCGATATGATCATGGGCACCTTCAGCAAGTCCTTCGCCTCGATCGGCGGCTTTGTAGCCGGTGACGCCGACGTGATGGAATGGGTCAAGCACGGCGCGCGCTCATTCATCTTCTCGGCTTCGATTCCCCCGTCGCAAGTGGCCGCCGCGGTGGCCGCGCTGGAAATCATGCAGACTGAGCCGGAATGGATTGAGCGCTTGTGGCACAACACGCGCAAGATGCACGAGGGTTACCGCTCGATGGGCTTCAACATCGGCCCCAGCGAAACGCCGGTCATTCCCATCATCATCGCCGACGAGATGAAGACGCAGCTGGCGTGGAAGGCGTTGTTTGACGCGGGTATTTATACCAATGCGGTGTTCCCGCCCGCCGTGCCGCCCAGCAAGAGTTTGCTGCGCACCTCGTACATGGCCACACACACCGACGCCCAGCTCGATTACGTGCTGGAGACCTTCTATCAAATCGGCAAAGAACTTGATCTCTTCAATGCGTCCGTCGAAGAGACCGCCGAACTGGCGTCGATCGGCTAAGATTACGCCGACGAATGTTTGTAAATCAGGCTCTTCCGACTTCAACGGGAATCGCTCTCGCTGGATGGTTACACGCTGGGCCGATGAAACGAGGGTCAAGGACTCTCTGCTAATGGTGCCCGTTTTTGTTCCGATCCACCCAAGGCGGCAAACACTTCTCGTCGCTTGGACTGAACCGATCATCCAAACTTTTCCGGTTCTCCTCAGATTGGTGGGGGAGAAACCGTCAGTTGACCCTGTTCGACCAAGACTTGTAACCGGAAATGCTCAAAAACGTGATAGCCGAAAGCACGCCGGATAATGGCCCGAATGGCGTTGTTCAGTCCTTCAACGACGCCACTCGAGAAACCGTCGTTGAAGTAATTCCACGGTCACTGGCAGAACGGTAACGGCCGCCGCGTTGGCGGTGATGATCTCAGTGGAGGCGAGTGGGACAAGCGCGGCTGGCAGTCGCGCCGGGACGTGCGCGCTAAAGTGTTCTGGCTGGCGGCAGAGGCATGCTTGAGGTTGTGAAGAGACAGCCCGGTGGTGAATGCGAAGCAGCGAATGCCACATACGCGGCAAACATTAAGCGGGCCCTGATTTGCCTCTGTTCTGCAATCGTTCTATACTTGCTCGCATGACACCCACGACCACCAACACCCTATTCTTCGGCGACAATCTGGATATTCTCCGCGAGCACCTCGCGGACGAGAGCCTCGATCTGATCTATCTCGATCCGCCGTTCAACAGCAAGCGCGATTACAACCTGCTGTTCAAGACACCCAAAGGCCATGCCAGCGAGGCGCAGATTACGGCCTTTGAGGATTCGTGGCACTGGGGCGATCAGGCCGAGCACGAGTTCGACGAGATTCTGCACCAGTCCAACACCGATGCCGCCGAGATGATTCAATCCTTGCGGCGCTTCTTGCACGAGAACGATATGATGGCGTATCTGGTGATGATGGGCAATCGCCTGCTGGAACTGCATCGCGTGTTGAAGCCGACGGGCAGTCTGTACTTGCATTGCGATCCGACGGCAAGTCATTACTTGAAGATGGTGCTGGATGCGATCTTTGAGCCGCTAAACTTTCGAAATGAAATCATTTGGCAGCGCACATTAGCTAAGGCACTCATCAGTCGCCAATTACCCAACAACCACGACATACTTCTCTGTTATCAAAAGAGCGATGATGCGACATGGCACGCCAACGCAATGTTCCAGCCATATGATGCTTCTGATCTTGATGAAAAAACTGCCGGCAAATATACCCTTCACGATCCTGATGGACGGCTTTATCAGCTTACAAGCCTCATCAATCCTAATGCCAATCGCCCTAATCTGACTTATGAGTTTTTGGGCGTCACAAGAGTGTGGCGTTGGACAAAAGAACGGATGCAAGCAGCTTATGATGCAGGCTTAGTTGTTCAGCCGAAACCCGGTTCTGTGCCGCGTTACAAGCGTTATCTTGATGAGCAACGTGGTAAACCGCTTGGCGATGTATGGACTGATATTCCACCCATCAACTCACAAGCCGCCGAACGTCTCGGCTATCCCACTCAAAAGCCGCTGGCCTTACTGGAACGCATCATCAACGCCAGCAGCAATCCCGGCGATGTGGTGCTCGATCCGTTTTGCGGCTGCGGTACGGCCGTCCACGCCGCGCAGAAGTTGGGGCGCAACTGGATCGGCATCGACATCACGCCGCTGGCGATCAGCCTCGTCGAGAAGCGCATGAAGGAAGCATTTCCCGATTTGCAATTTGAAGTGGAAGGCATTCCCAAGGACCTCGACGGCGCGCAAAACCTGGCCCTGCGCGATAAGTATCACTTTCAATGGTGGGCGTGTGCGCTCGTCGGCGCGCAGCCGTATCAAGGCAAGAAGAAGGGCGCGGACACGGGCATCGACGGCGTGATCTATTTTTCGGACGATACAGGCCCGGCCAAGAAGATCATCGTCTCGGTGAAGGGCGGCGAGACGGTGACGCGCACGATGATGGCCGATTTGAAGAATTCGGTCGATCGGGAGCAGGCCGCGATCGGGTTGTTTGTCACCCTCGCGCCGCCGACCAGGCCGATGAAGGTGGAAGCCGTCAGCGCGGGACACTATCAATCGCCCCACAGCGGCGCGTTCGACAAGATTCAAATCCTCACCATCGAAGGCTTGCTCAACGGCACGGAAGCGCCGCGCTATCCTGACCTCTCGCGCGGCAGCACCGGCTCCAAGAAGGCAAAGGTGGAAGAGGTGGACGGCCAGCAGGGGGAGTTGTTTTAACAGCTAATCCCGGCCCAACGTTGTGGCTGAACCCGACGCCCCTCTCATCGATACGGCAGGCCGTTGGAATGGTCGGGATCAACAGGAAGCGGATTAGGTTGTTGAAAGACCAGGCAGGTTTCGCGCAGCGCCCCGGAGTAAAACGGAGCGGGTACTGAAAATGGCAATCAGGAGTAGAATTGGATTCAAGAGCAAGTCTCATCGACTGCTTCAAGAGCTGAAGGTTTCAGGCAAAGGAGATAGCGCTATGGCGATCGAATGGAACACGAAACGAATGGCGACCGGCTTACCCGAGGTCGATACGCAACACCAGGAATGGATACGTCGCTTCAATGAGTTTGACAAGGCGATAGTCAATCAGCAGGGGCACAACACTATTCTGAGCACTCTCGATTTTCTGACGCAATATTCAGAAACCCATTTTGCCAATGAAGAAGCGATCATGACTCGCCTCAACTCGCCGGCCCTGGCCGCCAACCGCGCCGCGCATGACGAATTTCGGGGGAAGCTCGCCGAAATAAAGGCGTGGGTGAGCCACGAGGGTGTATCGATAGTTGAAGTAGTAGCGCTGAAGATGACTTTAGAGGAATGGTTGGTCAACCACATTTGCACGATTGATATCCAATTGCGGGGAACAGACACTCGCATGTGACTGAAGCCGACCACTTGCCACGCCGCTCGTTGAAGGTTCCGGGCCAGCGGAGTATCTTTTCGGCACTCGCGTTTTGCCCTAGCCAGTGGGGCTTAGCTCAACCGTTGGGCCGCATATCGCTCGGCCAATGTTCCCTGCTTGGACGCTTCGCCGTTAACCTTCTTCCATCTTCAACTTCTCTCCCTCCACATCCACTCGAATGGTCGTCCCCGTCGCTGGATTCTTCTTCAGCAGATAATCGGTGAGTGGCTCACGCACAAACTTCTGAGTGATCCTCCACAGCGGACGCGAAGCAAGCTGCCCATGTGCTATAATCCACTTAGAACACAGGGGAAAAGCGATGACGACCTTAATGCTCAGTGACATCCTGGATGATCTGCACGCCGCCGAAGATGGCCTGCATAAATTCGAGCGCCGGTATTGGTTGAGTTCGAGCGATTTCTATGAAATGTATTCGCACGGCCAACTCGACGACGGCGATAACGCGGAAGATTTCGCGGAATGGGCGGGGCACTGCGTGTTACGCCAGAAACGCTTGACCGCTCTGGATCAAATCTCCAAAGACCGCCTCCAGGCGCTGCGCCAACAGGCGAGCGGTCAAATCATCCGCCTGACCCCGGCTGAACCCACGTTCACCATCAAGTAGCGGTCATGTTAAATCGCGCCGATTACGAGCGACAGTTGTACACGCTGGTCGATCAGTACGCCGCAGTCACCGCTTCTACCTTGCGCGCCTACAACAACAGTGCCACCTCCGCACTGGTGCGCGGCAGTGTTTTCTTTGACAACGGCTTGGAACTGCGCGTGTTTGAGTACATCGATTGGGCGGGCGGCGAAATACTGAGCTATAGCTACACGGTCTATTACGGCGAGGAAAAGGTACGCTGGTACGATCCGCAGCCACACCCCGACGATGCCGCGCTGGCCTCAACCTTTCCGCACCATTACCACACCGCCCCAGACATCAAACACCACCGCGTGCCTGCACCTGGAATTTCTTTCACTGCCTCCAATTTGCCGACTCTGATCGCCGATTGCATTGAATTGGGATAGGCATTGTCTCCATAGCCGCGCTGGCCACAACAAGGGCACGCTACGTTGCCGAGAATTTCAAAGACTGCTCATTGACCGCGACGGTGACTTTAGTCCCCATCGCTGGATTCTTCTTCAGCAGATAATCCGCCAGTGGTTCACGCACAAACTTCTGAATGATGCGCCGCAGCAGATGCGAAGCAAGCCGTCCGTGTGCTACAATCAACTTAAAATACGGGCGAGGGGAGGTTTATCAATGAATAAGCCGCGTATGATGTACTTCGAGGCAGATGACGTGTTGCATTTGGCGATTTCAGATGAAACCGAAGCGGGGAGCGTTGAACTTGCCCCCAACATTACGGTGGAGTTGAACGACCAAGGCGAAATGATCGGCATCGAGATTCTGGAGGCCAGCCGCTTTGTCAGGGATTCCATCATGGAGTCGGTGCAGGCCAGAGTGCTGCGAGGACCCACGGCTCAACCCGCTTGATGATTCGGCGACTTTTGATTGAGAAGCAGGCCGATCGCCTAACGATCACGATACAACGCGTGAAGCCGATTACTGTGTTAGTCGGCTTCGCGCGTTTCTGTTTGGAAATCAGCAATCAACCCTCAGCAATCGCCCGCTCATGGGTTACGATTCACGTATTCTTCCGGTGTATAAACGCGCAGCGTGGATTTGCTCTTGAAATGTTTAGCGTTCTACGTCACGAAACACTCGACATGCGGGGTATGTTCAACGAAGTTCAGGATCAATTACGACCACGCGCGGCCCCGCAGTTCGCGCATGGCTTCATCCAGCGAACCGGAAACCGACTCGGCCAGTTCAGCACGAATGGCGCGGGCCATGCGCCGTCCCTGCCGCCGGGCCGCAGCCGATTTCTCCGGGCGGACCAGTTGCACTCCGGCCAACTTTTCCAACTCGTCGCGCAGACGGCGCTGTTCTGTCCGTGACGGACGGCGAGCCACCTCAAGCACCTGCGCATAAGTAGGGCGTTTTTGTGGGCGAGTTATAGTTGTCATTGTGACCTCTTACAGCGAAGTTACATTTTCGGCGAAGTATTACTGACCACGGGCATAAGCGACATCGTCCTGTAGGTCCGTTGGATCGTACTGGCGCGGAATGTGCCGCTCCCCCAGCAGCTGGCCGAACTCGTACTTGCTCAGCGCCGTTAATTCGCGCGCCTTGCCAAACGACAGGATGCCCTGCGCATAGAGTGACAGCGCCAGTTCCGTCGTCAGGCGGCGGCGTTGTTCCGGCTGCGGCAGGCGCAACGCTTGCGTCACAGAATCAGGAATTTCCAATTGCAGGCTCATAGCAAATGCTCCTCTCCACAGCAATTATACTTGAAACGTGCCGGTGTAAGGAATCTTTACCCCTCCGCCATCTTCAACTTCTCACCTTCTATATCCACCTTCACCTTCGTACCCGTCGCTGGATTCTTCTCCAGCAGATAATCGGCCAGCGGCTCGCGCACAAACTTCTGAATGATCCGCCGCAGCGGACGCGCGCCCCATTCGGGATGATCGTTCTGTGCCAGCAGCCACGTCTTGGCTGGTTCGGTGAGTTCCAGCACCAGGCCGCGCTCACCTGCCAACTTCACTTCCTTCTTCAGCAGTAAGTCCAGCACCTTGCGCAGCGCCTCGTCGGTCAGGGCGTTGAACATGATGATCTCGTCGAGGCGATTGAGGAACTCCGGGCGGAAGTGCTGCTTCACCGCCTCCAGCGCCAACTCGTGTCCCTGCGCTTCGCTCAACGATCGATCGACGAGATACGTCGCGCCTAGATTGCTGGTGAGGATGATCACCGCATCGGAAAATGACGCGACGCGCCCCTGCCCGTCGGTCAGGCGGCCTTCGTCCATCATCTGCAGCAGCACGTCGAGGATGCGTGGATGCGCCTTCTCGCATTCGTCGAACAGCACGATCGAGTACGGCATCTGCCGCACGCGATCGGTCAACTGCCCGCCGCCCTCGAAGCCCACGTAACCGGGCGCTGCGCCGATCAGGCGATTGAGCGAATCTTCCTGTTGATACTCCGTCATATCCAACGTGATCAAATTGTCTTCGCTGCCGAACATGAACTCGGCCAGCGCCTTGGCGAGTTCCGTCTTGCCCACACCCGTCGGGCCGAGGAAGAGAAACGAGCCGATCGGGCGCTTGGGATCTTTCAGGCCCACGCGCGCGGTCTTCACGGCGCGGCTCACCGCCAGCACCGCCTCATCCTGCCCGATGATGCGTCCTTTGACGAACTCGGCCATCTGCGCGTATTTGGTGCGTTCATCCTGTCCGAGTTTGCTCGCGGGGATGCCCGTCATCTGACTCAACGCCAGCATCACATCGTCGGGGTCGAGCGTGTCGTCGGGTTTGGCTTCCGGCTTGTAGGCGAGATCGGTCTGCGTGGACATGCGCACCAACGCGCAGGCGCGATGCATGAGTTGAACCGCCGCGCCCGGTTGTGCCCCGCTCGACAGGTACCGCGCCGCCATCACGGCCACCGTCGACGGCGCGCCGGATGCAACGGTCAGCGCGTATTCCGTCTCGAATTTCGACTTCGAGGCATTGAGCACCTGCGTCGTCTCTTCCACCGACGTCGCCGGAACCTTCAACACATGCACGTTGTTGAGTTGTTTCAACGACTCGTTGTATTCCGTGTCGATCGCCGTGCCGATGACGATCGGCGCTTCATCGAGAAACGCCTTCTGCACGATGTTCTTCACTTTGTCGGCCATAAACCGATCGAAGAAGCGCGCGACGTTGGGGATGAACAACGCGCCGCCGATCGCTTGTTTCACGCCCGATCGCAATGCCTCCACCGGATTATCCAACAGCGCGTTTTCGGCGATCTCAATCACCCGATCGACTCCCTGCGGCCCACGGTTCTCGGCGATCAGCAGCGCCAGGCTGTACGCCAGCGAGCGGCGTCCGCTGCCCGCCGCGCCGATCAGCAAGACGTGGCGCTGACCGGCCAATGACAGCACGCTGATCAACTCGCGCAGCAAGTTCTCGCGGAAGTATGTGGGGGTGAGCTCACCCGCTCGGGCGTCGGCCACCCAATCGCGCGTGGTCATGCGCCGCGCGATCGATCGATCTTTCAGATAAGGCTCCAGTGCTTGCGGCGTGATCCCGCGCGCTTGCAATAATCCGGCAGTGCTCACTCCGGCTTGCGAGAGCGCGCTCAGCAAATGCTCCGTGCCGATCCACACTTCGTCGGATGCCTGCGCGATGGTCAACGCCTCGTCGATCGATTGCAGCAGATCATCAGATAGATCGACCTTGCCGCCGTTGTCGAGCACGAAAACAAAATCGGCGGGGCGGCCGTCGCGCGTTTTCAACTGCGCCACGGCGGCCGCATCGAGATCGCTCAACTTGAAGCCGCGTTCCTGCGCCACCTTATCGAGAATGCGCCGCGCCGAAGTGTCTGGCGTGCGGATCAGGCCGAGCAAAACAATCTCCGGCATCAAGAGCCGCTTGCCTAACGTCGGCATGATCTTGGCCGACTCGTTCAGAATCAGTGAGGTATGTTTGGAAAGAAGATTTGGATTGAGTGTGCCCATGAGTTAGTCACTTAGTCGGATAGTCAAGTAGTACGATAGTTGATTTTCATGCTGAACCGGCTCCCCTCTCCTGAAATTGCCGTTTAATTTTAGGAGAGGGGTTAGGGGTGAGGTGATACAAGAGTAACACGAAAAACGAGAAGGTTCAAACGGGCGTATCCGCGCTCAGAATGATGATCTTCATCATACCACCGCCGGGTCAATCGGGTGTATGCTGAATGCACCTGTTGGGCAACTCTTATAGTGGGCAAAGGATAGAGCGATGATTCCAGGTAAGCAAGCCAGTTTCGCCGAAGTGGATGAGCGAGGGCGGTTGATTCTGCCGCCGGAGATTGCGCAGCAATATGGGTTGATACCCGGTGCGAAGGTGCGCGTGGACAACGAGAACAATGTCGTGCGGCTGCACCGACCCACCTCGCAGTTGATGCGTCTCTACGTCGAACCGACCGATCACTGCAACCTCGATTGTGTGACGTGCTATCGCAACAATTGGGCCGAGTCGCTGGGCCGCATGACCGACGCGACGTATGCGCGCATCCTCGCCGGAACCACCGACCTCGATCCCAAACCGACGATTTTCTTCGGCGGCATCGGCGAACCGACGCTGCACACCCACCTGCCCGACTGGATCGCGCAGGCCAAAGCGCTGGACTGCCGCGTGGAGATGATCACCAACGGGACGCTGCTGACCGAGGCGTTGTCGCGCCAGCTGATCGAGGCCGGGCTGGATCTGGTATGGGTCTCGATCGACGGAGCGACGCCGGAAAGCTACGCCGATGTGCGCCTGGGCGCGGAGCTGCCCAACGTGCTGCACAATCTGACGACCTTGCGGCGGCTGCGCCGCGGCGGTCACTTCCCCAAGCCGGAGATTGGCGTCGCCTTTGTGGCGATGGATCGCAACATTAACGATCTGCCGGAAGTCATGCAGATCGCGCAGCGCCACGGCGCGATGCACTTCCGCGTTAGCAACGTGCTGGCCATCGACGAGCAGCTGCGCGGCGAGCGGCTCTACGAAAGCGCCGCCAACGACATCACGTTCATCTCGTCGAGTTTTACACCGCACCTCAGTCTGCCCAATCTGCCGTTTACGGAAAAGACCAGGGACGCGCTGTTCAAGGCGTTTAGCAGCGGCTATAACGTGAACTTTGCGGGCAACAGTTTCAGCGGCGCCAACGATGTGTGCAACTTCGTCGAAAGCGGCGCACTGGCCATCGCGTGGAACGGCAATGTCAGTCCGTGCCTGCCGTTGATGCACACTCACACGCACTTGATTAAGGGTCACTGGCGCAGGTCGCGCGCGCACAACGTGGGCAACGTCAATCAGCGCGAACTGCTGGACGTATGGAACGATCCGGCCTACGTGGCCTATCGTGATCACGTGCAGGGTTTTGCCTTTGCGCCGTGCACCTTCTGCGGCGGCTGTGAAATGCTGGACGGCAATGAAGAAGACTGCGTGGGCAATGTCTTCCCGGCCTGTGGTGGTTGTCTCTGGGCACAGGGGCTGATACAATGTCCGTGAGGCTTAACCATGCAGACACTCTTCGAAGTCATTCTGATCGTTGCGCTGGGGGTTGCGCTCTGGCTGACGTGGCGCGCCCGGCGTGAAAACGGGCAGCTGCGTGAAGCGCTGGCCAAGTCCAGTGAAACCGCCGAACAGCTCGCCGCCGAACAGCTCCGCAGCGACGCGCGCCTCAACGCCATGATCGATGCGCCGCCGCACGCGTTGTTGGTACTCGATCGAGACAGCGTGATCATCCGCGCCAACAACCGCGCCGGCGAAATCCTCGGGCCACAGCTCATCGGCAAAACCGCGATCGAGGCCACCCGCTCCCACGAAATTGATCACGTCGTCCAGCAGACTCTGGCCGTGCAGCAGATCGAAGAGCGTCCCGTCACGTGGAACGCGCGACCCTACTTTGCGCGCGTGGTGCCCAGCGGCGATGGCGGCGCAGTGCTGGTGCTGGAAGATCAATCCGATCGGCTGCGCTCCGACCGCATGCGGCGCGATTTCGTCGCCAACATCTCGCACGAACTGCGCACGCCGCTGGCCTCCATCCGCCTGTTGATCGAGACGCTGTTGGCCGGCGCTAAAGACGAACCCGATGTCGCCACACGCATGTTGAACCAGATGCTGGGCGAGGTTGATTCGATCACTCAGCTGGCGCAAGAACTGCTCGACCTCTCGCTGATCGAATCGGGCCAGATGCCCATGCAGGTCACGCGCGCCAATCTGGGCGAGATTGCCGCCGAGCAGATCATTCACTACGAGCCGATGGCGCAGCAAAAACAGATCGTCGTCAAAAACGATGTGGCGGAAGACCTAGTCGTCGAAGTCGATCGCAAGATGATCGGGCGCGTGCTGGGCAATCTCATTCACAACGCGATCAAGTTCACACCCGACCGCGGGCGCATCACTATCGGGGCCGTACCGGCCGACGGGAAGATCAAGGTCAGTGTCGCCGATACGGGCGCGGGCATTCCTCAAGAGGATTTGCCACGCATCTTCGAACGGTTCTACAAAGTCGATCGCGCGCGGGGCAAGAGCGGCACGGGGTTGGGCTTAGCGATTGCGCGACACGTGGTGGAAGCGCACGGCGGCCGCATCTGGGCTGAGAGCGTGGAAGGCAAGGGCGCGACGTTTTATTTTACAATCCCCGCAGCCAAGTAAATGATCAATGATCAATTTTCAATGATCAATGGAGGAAGTATGGAGAATCGTACTAACATCGACATTCAGGATCGGACTTTCAAGTTTGGGGTCCGCATCATCAAGTTTGTTGACAAATTGCCGCATACGTTGAGCGCTACGGAGATCGGCAAGCAGCTGCTGAAATCAGGTACGTCCATCGCCGCCAACATGGAAGAAGCCAATGGCGCAGAAAGCAAAAGCGATTTCATCCACAAAGTCAGCATCGCCTACAAAGAAGCCCGCGAAACACGCCTGTGGCTGGGCCTGATCAAAGCCGCCATATTGCCGGACGCCACGGAAGTCGGCGAGCTTCACACCGAGTGCGACGAAATTGTCCGCATTCTATTCGCCATTCTGCGCAAAGCCCGTTCCACACGCGCCAACCCACGGCAATGATCATTGAACCGACATGTCCGGCATTGATCATTGATCATTGATCATTGATCATTGTTAATTGATCATTGTTCATTCTTCAAACCGATAGCCCACGCCTCTTACCGTCACAATGCGTTTCGGCTCGGCCGCATCCTCTTCGATCTTCTCGCGCAGCCAGCGAATGTGCACATCCACCGTGCGCGTGTCACCGGGATAGTCATAGCCCCACACTTGTTGCAGCAATCTCTCTCGACTGAGCGCCGTGCCCGCATTGCGAATGAGCGCCGCCAGCAGATCGAATTCCTTGTGGCTTAAGCGCATTTCCTGCTCGCCCCGATAAGCTTTGCGCCCGATTAGATCGAGCGAGAGATCGCCCGCTTCCAGGCGCGTCGTCGCTTCGGGGGTCGCTCGGCGCAGCACGGCCCGCACCCGCGCCAGCAGTTCACCCAGGCTGAACGGTTTCACCACGTAATCATCCGCGCCGGTTTCCAAGCCCATAATGCGATCGACCTCGCCGCTGCGGGCGGTCAACAAAATGATCGGCGTGCGCTGCTCCTTGCGCAGAATCCGCACGATCGATAGGCCGTCCAGCGTGGGCAGCATCACATCTAGCACGATCAGATCGAATTCATGCTCGCGCGCCAACTCCAACGCCTCGCCGCCATCGCCGGTCGCGGTGATCTCATAGCCCTCGCGTTTCAAGTTATACGCCAGCGTTTCACGCAGCGTGGTTTCATCTTCCACAACCAGGATGCTTTGCTTAGTATCACTCATCACTTTTCACTCATCACTTTTCACTTGGCACTTGCTGTGTAGAAGTATAGTCATTCCCCGCCTTCCCGGCAAGGCCAAGACTGTAAAACAAATTTAACCCGCGCTTGAAAACCGCTTGATAAACAAACGGTATAACAACCATAGAGAATAATATGGAAAGGGGGGAAAATAATGGCTCAAGAACTGGATAACAAGATTCGCACTTTGCGGACTGAATTGACACAGTTGGTGCGCGAAGGCTATGACGAAGACGGGACGATCCTGCGGCGGATGCTGGCCGAATTGGAACGCTTGGAAAATCTACGCTGGGCGCTGCGGCACACCGCCCGAGGAGGCCCATATGTTAGTTTGGCCGTCTGAACCAAATCTGGCAGTTGAAGATCGGTGGTCGATTTTGAATAACAACCGTGTCACTCATAACGATCCGGCGTTGGCGCGCTATCACACGTTGGTGGATGCGCTCGACGGCGGTTGGCTGGTTGAGCCGCCCATCTACGTGCGCAACGACTGGAGCTTGAAGCGCAAAGACACCAAGGTCTTTCACTTCGTCCTGCGGCGCAATTCCATGCGCATGACCACGCTGTTGAGCGTGCCCGACTGTGAAGTGGTGCGGCGCTTGATTGCCGAAAACGGCTGGGCGCTGAGTCCGAATGAAGCCTGACCTCCGCGAGGTTGATAACCTCCCGGAGGTTTTTTTTAAGAAATCTTTACCCGCATTCACCTGACACTTAACACACCCGTGATAGGGTGTGGCTAATCTCAGTTGGTC